>DATHUD010000034.1:0-24250 GCA_035462575.1 Thermoanaerobaculia bacterium
CCAGAGACATCTCCTCCCAACCGGGCAGCCGCTGCCCATCGTGGGGGAGGGGTCCCCCAACTCGGGGGAGAGGTCCCCCGACTCGGGGGAGGGGTCCCCCAACTCGGGGGAGGGGTCCCCCGACTCGGGGGAGGGGTCCCCCGGCTCGGGGGAGGACTGGAGTGACGGCGCTCGAAGCCCCCCGTACAAGGACAAGCCCCGGGATCGCCATCTAACGAAAAGTGACTCAAAAAACCAGCAGGGTGCTGGCGCTCCCGGCAAATCTGCCTTCGCAGACCTCGGCGCCCCCACGGGGAACTCTACCTACCGACTGGTAAAAAGTCCTAGACTAGCCGAGCGATCCTGGCTGCAATCCGAAGTGAGGTGCTGCACGCAACAGATTCTTGTCGTTCGAGTAGATGCGCTCGTGCCCATGCCAGCGTGCGCAGGTAAGATGCAAAGCGTCGAGGGAGCGAACGAAGGTAGCGGAGGGGAGACTGCGGGTCGTCTCCTGTGCGGCAGCGACCAACTCGTCCGTCACAGGCAGCCAGGTCCAGAGGCCATCCTCGCAGTCGATCTGAAACTGGGCGATGAGGGCCTCGCACCCGCTCGGCGTTACAGCTCCTTCACGGAGTTTGCGCGAAAACACCAACTCGGTCTCAAGCCGGCCGATGACCATGCTGACCACGCCCGCCGACTCTTCGGTCAGCGCGCGCACGGCCTCGCTTTCCGGCTCCTGAAGATAGAACTTGGCAATGAAAGCTGCGTCAAAATAGAGCATGGGAGAGCTCAGCGGCTATCGCGGTCCTCGCGAATGATCTGCGTACTGTCCGTGCCGCCCCGGAGCGCTCCCGCATCGAGCAGATCCTGATAGGCCGGCAGAATGCGCCGACGCTTGAAAGGCTTGTCAACACGTTGACGATGGGCGGGCTCGATACGGGCGATCGGCGTGCCGCGATCCGTGACGATGATTCCACCCAGACGTACAGCCTCGCGGACGAGGGTTCCGGTATTCTCGTGCAGCTCGCGAAGTGTTACTTGCTTCATGTGTCACATTGTGACACTAAGGCATGGGCGGGTCAATTCCGCTCGACAAGGAGGACCGGTTGGACGGCTGGGGCTCTCGAGTGCACAGGGAATGCTCATGGAGGCTGAGGGGCCTTGCAGAAGCCCTTGAAAACAAGACACTTTGAGGCAAGGGTCCGCGCGGACTCCATTGATGCCTGAGGAATGAAAGAGCCGAGCTCATGAGACCGAACCCGGTCACCGAGCCGTTCTCGAAGACGGAGATCCTGCGCGATCTCGAAGCGGTCCGCGACTGGAGCCTCGATTTCTGGCGCCAGTTCGAGGGGGCCGAGTTTTTTGCGCCCCTTGGCGAAGCTTGGTCGCCGGCGGACAACGTGCGGCACCTCGTCAAGTCGAACCGGCCGGTCGCCCAGGCGATGGGTCTTCCGCGGATCCTGCTTTACCTTCGTTTCGGCCTCGGCCGTCGGCCTTCGCGAGGCTATTCGGAGATCCACGCGATCTATCAGGAGGCTCTGGGAGCCGGTCTCAAGGCGGGACGGTATGAGGCTTCGCCCGTCTCCACGGAGCAGCAGACGGCCGAAGGCCGGGAGCGTGCGCTCCGCAGCCTGGCCGATACTTTCGACGCGCTGGCCGGCGCGCTTCGCCGCTGGCCCGAAGGCGCTCTGGACCGAGCCCGTCTCCCCCACCCCGGCCTCGGGCCGCTCACGGTCCGCGAGATGCTCCTTTTCACGCTGTACCACAACGCCCACCACGTGCTGGGCGTGGCCCGGCGGAAGCCCTCCGCGGGCTGATCACCGGAAAAAGAAGTCCGTGCGCCTTAATATGGGCCGTAATGATCCCCGCCTAGAATGGGCCCAGGTAACAAACCGGCGGTGCGGACCGAGGCAGGGCATGTCACGGTCCCCAACGACAACAGGTTGATACCCCCCATTTGAAAGACTCCCGAAACGGGAGTCTCTTTTTTTGTCCGGGGCTCCACGGAGATCGTGAGTCCCGCCCCGGCGGGCAGCCTGCGGATCGCGCTCCTGCCGGGAGGCGGGCGGCTACCGGGCCGGCGCTCAGGTTGAATCGCGGTCGGCGGCCTCGCTCTGCGTGTCGAAAATGACCTCGCTCGGCGGCCCCAGGGGCTGGACGCTGGGGTCGATGCCGGTCAGGTTGCGGACCTGGTCCTTGAACCAGCGGTCGAAAGGGAGGCTGGACTCGGCGTACTGCTGGGACTTGACGCCTGGCTCCTCGTCGATCTCGGTGACGCCGATCACCAAGGGGCCGTGCGGCGTCTCCTGGTAATGCCAGCTCTCGCGGACGACTCCGAAGCTCTTGTAGAACTGCTCCGCGTCCCGGCGGCGCGGCCCGGCCATCTCGGCGGCAAACCTGTGGAGGTCCTCTTCCTTGCCTGGGAGCACAGGGAACGCGCGGACGAAGAGTGGCATGGGGATTCCTCCTTTTGGGTTCAAGAAGATTCTAGCAGGGCGCGGATAGGGCGATGTCGACAGAACAGCTCGGTCTGCTCGCGATTGATATCCTGATCCCCCATGCCAACCTCCCTCGTTCCCAAGGATCGTAGCCTCCGCCGGGCGTGGCGCCCCCTGTTGGGGCTCGCCCTCCTCGTCGGGCTCCTCCCCTCCCCCGCCGTCGCGGACCGGGTCCGCCTGCTGACGACAGACCGGGAGGCGGCCGAGGCGCGGGTGGAGATGGTGCTCGGGGCGCGCGAGGAGATCCTGGCCGAGTATTTCATCGTCGGGGACGACCCGTTCTCGCTGACCAGCCTGTCGCTCCTGCGGGACGCGGCGCGGCTGGGCCTCCGGGTGCGGATGATCGTGGACGCCCAGTGGAACAAGATCCCCGAGGCCGTGGAGGCCCATCTGCTGGCCGAGGGGGTCGAGATCCGGGAATACCACCCGTTCCGGCTGGACAAGCTCCACTGGATTACCCGGCGGATGCACGACAAGCTGCTCGTGGTGGACGGCAAGGCGATGCTCACCGGCGGGCGCAACATCGAGAGCCCCTATTTCGGCCTCGGACGGCAGCTCCGGCGAAGGAACTACCTCGACTGCGACGTTCAGCTCGAAGGGGAGGCCGCCTCGGAGGCCCGCGCCTATTTCGAGGAGCTGTGGGCGAGCCGCGAGGTGAGAAAGGCCAGGGCCCGGGCCGCGCCCCCGGAGATCGAGAAGGCGGCCCGGGAGCTCGACCGGCACGAGGCGTGGCTCGACGCGCGGATCGAGGAGGCGAAAAACGACCCGGCGCGCCGGCCGGCCGAGCTCTCGGAGGTGGGGCCGGTCCGCTTCCTCCACGATCCCGTGGGCAAGAAAGGGGTCGAGCGGGGTGTGGGGCACGAGCTGCTCGACCTTCTGGAGGGTGCCCGCGAGTCCGTCGTCATCGAGTCCCCCTATCTCGTCCCGTCCCGGGCATTTCAACAGGGGCTGCGGCGGGCCCTCGAGCGCGGGGTCCGCGTGCGGATCCTCACCAACTCGCTCGCGACGACGGACAACCTCTGGCCCCAGGCCGGCTATGTGGGGCACAAGAAACCGCTCGTCCGGAGCGGCGTCGAGCTCTGGGAGTACGCGGGCCCCGAGTGCCTCCACACCAAGGCCGCGGTGATCGACGGGAAGACGGTCGTCGTGGGCTCGTTCAACCTCGATCCCCGCTCCGAGCACCTGAACACGGAGCTTGCGCTGGTTCTCGAGGACGACCGGCTCGCGGCCGAGATGCTCGGCACCATGGACGGGCACCTGGAACAGGCGGTGCGGATCGACGAGCGGGGTTATCCCGAGGGGGCGGACGAGCCCTATCCCGGAATCCCCCGGAAGAAGGTCTGGAAGCTCCGGCTCCTGCGGCTCCTCACCCCGTTCATCAAGAAGCAACTCTGACGGTCCAAACCGATCGGCCGGCGGCTCGCGTAGTACTTCTCGGATAGGGAACAGGGCCGGGGGACGGCCGGTTCTCTCCTTTGAATGAACCAAGGAAGGGGAACGATCGTGAGGAAATCCGCTATCGCTTGTCTGCTTTTCGCCGCCGGCCTTCTGGCCGGGGGTCTGTCCGAAGCCGCCAACGCCCAGAACGCCCGGGCGACCTTCGCCGGCGGTTGCTTCTGGTGCATGGAGCCGCCGTTCGACAAGCTGGACGGCGTGATCTCCACCACCTCCGGCTACGTCGGGGGCAAGAAGAAGAATCCCACGTATGAGGAGGTCTCCGCGGGCGGCACCGGCCACGCCGAGGCCGTCCAGGTCGTCTACGATCCCAAGAAGGTCTCCTACGCGAAGCTCCTGGAGGTCTTCTGGCACAACGTGGACCCGCTGGTGAAGGACCGCCAGTTCTGTGACCGGGGCAACCAGTACCGGACGGCGATCTTCTACCACGACGAGACGCAGAAGCGGCTCGCCGAGGAGACGAAGAAGGCCGTGGAAAAGGAGCTCGGCAAGCCGGTCGTCACCGAGATCGTGCCGGCTTCGCAGTACTACCCCGCCGAGGAGTACCACCAGGACTACTACACGAAGAACCCGATCCGCTACAAATTCTACCGCGCCAACTGCGGCCGGGACGCGCGCCTGGAGCAGCTCTGGGGGGACAAGGCGGGGCACTAGGCCAGGCACCTTGACCGCCTGGGATGTCACCTTGCCGTCGCGATCTGTGCTTACTGTTTGAGGGCGCTCCCGATTCAGGGGCATGGAGGACGAGATGGCCAAGAGGGCAGACCACAAAACCTCGCAGGAAGACAGCTCTACAGTCGAGACCGAGCAGGAGCGGAGAGACCGGAACACGCACCTCCTCCTCACGGCATGGAAAGAGCTCCTCGAGTCAAGGCGGCAGCAGGGGAAGCGTTCCGTGGAGTACTCCACGCCCAAGCCCTGAGTCGCTCTTTCCCCCAGACCAGGGCTTGGAATCCTTCGATCTCATGGAGAGCTTAACCCGTGGACCGCTGCTCAAGAGTGCCGTCGACCTCGAAGCTTTGCGGTCCGGCAAGGAAGGGGCTTTCGAGGAGCTCCTCTCGATCTGCAGATCCTGGGTGGGGCATTTTTCTCGAGGTCTTTCCGATGAAGACCTCGAAGACGTGGTCCTCACCGCTGTCGCTGACGTCCTGCCGGACATCAAAAGACCTGACCTTTCTCTCGAAGACCTCGATCGCGAGCTCCAGAAGAGCCTGAATCGTCATCGGGCTCGGGCGAAGCGTGAAAGACTCCGGTTCCAGGAAGCTCCCTCCGAAGGCTGGACCGAGAGCCAGGAGGAAACCTTCATCCTCCGCGATCATCTTCTCAACGTGGTCGCTGCGATCGAGACCCACATCCAGTCCAGCCTCGCGAGCCTCTCCGAGCGGGATCGCAACCTCCTGGTCGCGTGCTACGGTCTCGGTCCCCTCTCCGGAACGGGAGATCCGGTCTTCCCCTCCAACGACGCACGGAAGAAGGCTCTGTCCCGTGCTCGACAACGCTTCCGCCAGAAGCTAGAAACCTCTCTCCTCAAGGTTTTGAAGGAAGAGGGCGGAGACAAGGAAGTCATCGAGGACGCCCTATCGATTCTTCGCGGCTCCTCTCTGCAGCGGACCCTGAGTGTCCTGCACGACTTCGAAGAGAGCTCCCGGGGTTGACCCCGGGAGTTGTCCTATTCCGGAACTCTCGACTAGAATGGCGCGTCAAAGTTCCATCTGAACGGATCTAGCGCCTCAGCCCCCATGTTGAGAGTCTTCCTCTGCCACTCCTCCGAGGACAAGCAACAGGTCCGGCAGCTCTATCGGCGGTTGAAAGACGCCGGTCTCGAGGTGTGGTTCGATGAGGAGAGCCTCCTCCCCGGACAGGATTGGCAGTTCGAGATTACAGCGGCCCTGACGAAAAGCCACGTCGTCCTCGTCTGCCTCGCGAGCGGATCAGCAGGTCGTACCGGCTTCTTCCAGAAGGAGATCAAGCATGCCCTCGAGGTGGCTGAAACCCAGTCCGAGGGAACCATCTTCATCATCCCTCTCCGAATCGAGGACTGCCCGATCCCTGAGGGACTCCGCCGATGGCATCGCGTCGACTACTTCGATCCCAAAGGCTTCGAAAGGCTCATCAGGGCGCTCCATCGGAGGGCCGAGACACTCGGTCTCCCGATGCCGACGCCGGAGGAGATCCTCGCCACTTGCGAGCGCAAGGAGAGAGACCGCGAGGAAAGCGCCCCCTTGCTGCACTTCCTTGAAGATCCCAGCCTCAACGAGTGCCTGAGGACTGCCGTCGCGGGGCTCCCGGACCGCGAGCACGACCTGATCGTGACCGAGTACAGGCTCATTATCGAGGGCCTCGATCTTCGAGGAGCCCTCCCCTTCTTTAGCTCTTCGACCGAGCTCGAAGAAGCTGTCCAGGAAGCGCGCGATCTGCTCAATCAACGGCTCGTGGAGGTTCTCGTGTCTGCGAAGCAGGCGGAGGGCGGCGGCAGCATCAGCTTGCGGTTCATCCTCCGCTTTCTTCAGGGGAAGACTTGAAAGAGCTTCCCTCTCAGCTCCCTCTCCCCAGATCCTTGAGCGTCGAGCTGTCGGGATACCTCCCCATCGCATAGCGCAGAAGGGCCGCCGCGGCGTTCCTGTCCTTCAAGACCCTCAGGGTCTTCACGGCTTCGGCGTAAGCCTGGGGCGAGGGATTCGTGTCCACCATGCGCTTCAGGGTCGGCCCGACGGCCTGGGGGCGGCCGGAGAGGGCGTAGAGGATGGCGAGGCTCGCGTAGGCGCGGATGGCGTCGGGGAAGAGCTCGATCTCGCGGTGGAAGGCGGCCTCGGCCCCCGGGGCGTCGCCCAGGTCGGCCAGAATCTTCCCGCGCATGAGGTGGAGGCCGCGGAGGAGGTCCTGGTCCTTGCCCTCGCGCTCGTTGTAGGCCTCCTCGGCCTGGCGGGTGAGGTCGAGCGCGGCCTGGAAGTCGCGGCGGGCGTGGAGCACCTGGGCGAGGGTGATCATGGGTCCCACGCGGAGGCTCTTGTCCTCCATGGCGAGGCGGGCCTCTTTCTCCGCCTCGTCGAGCTGGTTGCGCTCCAGGGCGATCTGCGAAAGGAGGCCGTGGGAGAAGGAGGGGTTCGTGGCCACCGCCATCCGGGCGTGGGTCTCGGCGTCTTTGAGGCGGCCGAGGTCGAAGTAGAGGGAGGCGGCCGTCATGGCGATGTGCGGCGAGCCGCCGGAGATCTTCAGGGCTTCCTGGTAGGCGTTCAGCGCCTCCTCGGGACGGCCGGTCTTCTGGAGCGCCCGGCCGAGGAACTCCCAGGCATCCACCATCTTCGGGTTTTCGGCGATCACCTTGCGGAAGGCCCCGGCCGCCGCTTCAGGGTCCTGCTGCGCGAGGAGGGCGAAGCCGGTTTTGAGGTCGTCCAGCGAGCCGATCTTGCTCTTGGGATCGGGCAGCGGCCCCTCGGCCGTTCCGGCGCCGGAGCCGATGTAGCCGAGGGCGGCCATGGCCTGGCGCGTCTCCTCGTCCACGGCGGAAGGGGGCGCGAGCTTCCGGTCGTAGCCCTCCATCGCGCGCCGCATCTCCGCGTAGGCGCGGCGCTCCCGGGTGAGGACGTTCGTCGTCTCCTTCGGATCCGCGGCGAGGTCGTAGAGCTCGGGGTCCGGCCCTTCGATGTAGTGGTGGCGGCCGTCGACCAGCGAGAAGAGCTCGCTCCAGCCGAAGTGGAGGCGCGGGTAGAAGGTCTCGGAGTAGATCTTGCGGACCGGCGCCTCGGGGCCGAGCATGTCGACCAGGGAGATCCCCGGCAGCGCCTTGGGCGGCGCCTGTCCGAGGAGGGAGAAGAGGGTCGGCGCCACGTCGGTGAGCTGGACCGGACGGGCGGCCGTCTCCCCCGCGAGCTGGCCGCCGGGGAGCTTCAGGAGGAGGGGGACGTGGATCGCTTCGTTGTAAAGGAGGACCCCGTGCTCTTCCTCGCCGTGGTCTCCCAGGCCCTCGCCGTGGTCCGAGAGGAGGATCACGATCGCCCGGTCGTAGACGTCCAGGCGGTCGAGCTCGGCCAGCAGCTCGCCCACGATCCGGTCGGCTTCGGCGATCTCGCCGTCGTACTTCGAGGCGTACGAGGCGAAGGCCGGGGGCGGCGTGTAGGGCGTGTGCGGCTCGTAGATGTGGAAGAAGAAGAAGAACGGCTGGTCCTTGACCGACCGCAGCCAGTCGAGCGAGAGGCGCAGGGTCTCGCCCCCGGGCCGCTGGAGGCCGCCCAGGCCCGTGCCGGTCTTGAACTCGACCGAGTCCTCGTAGAAGTCGAAGCCGGCCGAGAGCCCCATCTTCCCCTGGAGGACGTAGGCCGAAATGGCGCCGCCCGTGGCGTATCCCTTCCCCTTGAGGATCTGCGGGAGATACGGGAGGTCGCCGCTCGCGATGCGGCCGGAGTCCAGCTTGTAGCCCACGTTGTCGCGCACGCCGTGGACGGCCGGCAGCAGGCCGGTCAGGAGCGACGCGTGGGCGGGGAAGGTGAGCGGCGTCGGGGTGTAGGCCTTCTCGTAGAGGACGCCGTCCTTCCTCAGGCGGTCGATCGCCGGGGTCTCGACGCCGGTGTAGCCATAGGCCGGGAGGTGGTCGGCGCGCAGGGTGTCGATCGAGATGAGGATGATGGGGGTCCCGGCGGGCACGTCCGGCTGGCCGCCCCCCGCTTTCGAGGAGCAGCCCGCGGCGAGGACCAGGACGGCGAGGAGAGCGAGCCTTCTCATGACGCCAACCGGGCCAAGAGGCCGCGGGCCTTCTTTACGTCTTCGGCGTAACGGGGGGGCGCGCCGGCCACGAAGCGCTCCAGGGCCTTCCTCGCCTGGTCCTTCCGGCCCCGGCCCGCGGCCTGGACGCCCAGGTTCCAGAGGGCGTCCCACAGCTTGGGATCGAGATCGACCGCCTTCTGCCAGGCGTCGAGCGCCGGGTCGGGCTGCCGCAACTGGAACAGGGCGACGCCCAGGTTGTTCCAGGCGAGCGGCAGCCCGGGGTTCTGCTCCAGGGCCTTTCTCGAGTACACCCGGGCCTGCTCCCAATCCCCCTCGCGCAGCTTGACGAGGCCGAGTTGCTCGAACGCCTTGGGGTTGTCCGGATCGGTTTTGAGCACCTGCTGGAGAGTGTCGAACGCCTCCTTCTGCTGGCCCGCCTCGGAGAGGGCGAGGGCCAGCGCGTTGCCGGCCTCGGGGCTCCCCTTCTTGGTGAGCGGCCGGAGCAGCTCGACGGCCTCGGCCGCCTTCCCGGTCTCGGCCAGGGTGAGGCCGAGCTGGCGCAGGAGCGAGTCGGAGGCGGCCTTTTTGGCGCGGGCGTCGCGCATCACGGTCAGCGCCTCCTCGGTGCGGTCCGCCTCGAGGAGGGACTGGGCGAGAAGGGAGTAGCCCAGGGCCATGTCCGGCCGGGCCTGAACCACCTCCCGGCCCAGGCGGATCGCCTCGTCCACCTTCCCCAGGCCGTAGAGCTCGGAGATCCGCTGGATCTTGGTATCGAGGGGGATCAGCCGCTTGGGATCGTCCTCGGGGCCGTAGCTCTCCCGCGCCGGGGCCGAGGAGGAGAGATAGCCGAGGCTCCGGAGGTGGGCCTCCTGGTCGGCGGAGAGGTCCTCCCGCCGGGGCGGCCAGGCCGACTCCTTGGGGAGCGCGGAGAACGCGGCCCGCGCCGCCGCCCGCTCGGTGTCGAAGAGGTTCTTCTCCTCGCGGGGGTCGCGCGGCAGGTCGTAGACCTCGGGGAGAGGGAGGGCGATGAGCTTCCGGTTCTGGCGCAGGAGGCCCCGCAGCGGGGCCCAGCCCCGGTTGAGCGTGGCCGAGAGCGCCTCGAAGTAGGAGTCCGGGCTCTCCTTGGGCGCGGGCGCCAGGAGCGACCGGCCGGGCCGGGATTGCCCCGGAGGTGCCGGAGGCGAGACTCCCGCCGCCTGCATCACGGTGGGGAAGATGTCCACGTGCCGGGCCGACCGGCCGTCCTTCCCCGGGGCGACTCCCCTCCCCCAGACCACGAGCGGCACCTTGAGCGTGGCCTCGTAGGCGAAGAGCCCGTGCGTGAGCTCGCCATGGTCGCCCAGGGCCTCGCCATGGTCGGCGGTGACCACGACGAGGGCCGGCTTCTCCTTGCCGTCCAGGAACGGCCCGAGGAGGGGGGCGAGGAAATTGTCTACCGCCGCGACCTCCCCAAGGTACGGGTTGCTCGCGAAGCGGGAGGCGAAAGGCTCGGGGGGCGCGTAGGGCGCGTGGCAGTCGAAGAGGTGGACCCAGAGGAAGCGGGGCTTCCCCTTCTGCCCGTTCCACCACGCGAGCGCCCGGGAGATCACCTCGCTCCCCCGCCGCTCCGGGAAGATGAAATCCTCGGGGTTCGAGCCCTTGGGGTACCGGTCGTCGTAGACCTGGAACCCCCGGTCCAGCCCGAACTGCGAGTCGAGCGGGAACGATCCCACGAAGGCGCCGGTCGAGTACCCGGCGGTCCGCAGCACGGTCGCGAGCGTGGGGATCGTGGCGGGGACCGTAAACCCGCTGTTGTCCCGCACGCCGTGCTGGTAGGGGTAGAGCCCGGTCAGGATGTTGGTGTGGGACGGCAGCGTCACCACGTTGTGCGCGTGGGCGTTGGGGAAGACCCGCCCCTGGGCGGCCAGGCGGTCGAGGACCGGCGTCTGCGACTTCGCGTTGCCGGCAAACCCCAGGGCGTCGGCCCGCAGGGTGTCGATCGTGATGAGGACGATATCCCCGCGCTTCGGGGCCTGGGGAGATGCCCCCCGCGCGGCGAGCAGAAGGCCCGCAAAGACGAGGAGGGCGGCGAGACTGCGTTTCGGCATGGGCGGGATTGTAGCGCGAGCCCCCGCCCGGCCCTCACCCCCTGGCCCCCTCTCCCGCCACGCCATTCCCCCTCCCCGGGAGAGGGGGAATCAACCGTTGTCGCTTTACAGCTCCCTCCTCTCCCAGGGAGGGTGTGCGGGGTGGTGGGAGAGGAGGGTTGGGGAGGTGAGGGCTCCTACCGGAACCGCAGGGTCGCCCCCACGCGGAAGACCCGCGGAGAGAGCGTCTCGTTGATCTGGTTGGCCCGGGTGGCCCGGAGGTTGCGCTCCACCTGCAGGACGTAGGACTCGTTGGTCAGGTTGAAGCCGTCGATGCCGACGTTCAGGTTCACGTCGCCGATCCGGAAGTCCTTGTCGATGTGCGCGTCGAACACGACGATGTCGTCGTTCCTGAACGCGTCCAGGTCGGAGGTGAGCTGGACGTTTCTGCCGCCGAAGGCCGAGCGGCTGGTGGCGAACGGCGGAGTGATGAAGCCCTCGCGCCCGTTGACGCCCGCCCCGACGTTGAAGCCCCACGGCCGCTCCGGCGCCACCTGGTAGAGGCCGTTCAGGCCGAACGACCACCGGCTCCCGGTGAAGATGTTGACCTTGTTCGAGCCGGACTGCTCGGAGAACACGTCGTCGCCATCCGAGAAGCCGAGGCTGTCGCTCACGGTGTCGGTCGGGTCGTCGTAGAACCTGTACTCGTCCCCGATGTTCCACTCCCAGTCGGAGTAGGTGAAGTGGCCCCGGAAGCTCCACCGGTTGACGAGCCGCCGGTTGACGCTCAGGGTGACGCCCAGGTAGTCCTGCTCGCGGTCGCCGTTGGTGTAGAAGCTGCCTCCGGTGGGAGTGAGCCCGTCGCGGAGGTCCCAGACCGGGCGCGCCGAAGCGTCCTGGCCGTTGGGGAGCAGGCAGTCGTTGACCCCGCCGCAGACGGTGCCTGAAGGTACCCAGTCGTTGCGCGTCGCGAGGCGCGTCTGGCCTGTGGCGTCGTCGACGACCAGGAGCCGCTCCTCGGGGATGTCGTAGATGTTGCGGTAGGTCAGGGTGATGCCGGCCGCGAAGTTGGCGCCGAAGCCCTGGTCGATCCCGAAGGTGATCTCGTCCGTCATGGTCGGATCGAGGTTCGGGTCGTTGATGTTGGGCGTCAGGAGGGCCGTCGGGTTGTCCGGATCGATGTTGTAGGTGTAGGCGAACTCGAGCGAGCCGAACTCGTTCTGATCGAGCACCAGGTTGCCGTTCGCGTCGGTGAAGTAGAAGTAGGCGTAGCTGTACGCGACGGGGTTGACCCGCGAGGCCAGGGGAAGCTGGCCGAGCTGCTCGGCGTACTGCGAGAAGGTGCCGCGCAGGAGTGTCTGGCGGTCCTCGCCCAGGGCGTAGGTCACGCCGACCCGGGGCACGATCGTCTCCCACTCGAAGCCGCCGGCGTCGTTGCCCTGGAAATTCAAGGCCGGGATCAGGCCTCCCGGCGCCAGGGGGTTGCCCGGATCGGAGCTCGGCAGGTTCTCGACGGTCTGGTTGTCATAGCGCAGGCCGGCGTTGATCGTCCAGCGGTCGAGGGTGATCGTGTCCTGCACCCAGAACGAGTCGTAGTTGGAGACGATGCCCACGGTCCGGTTGCGGGGGAAGACCACCATCTCGGTGTTCCCCTCGATGTCGTTCAGCTCGCCGGCGAACATGAATTTGCCGCGGGGCCAGACCGTGCCGGAGAAGTTCTCCTGCTCACGGAAGCCGCCGCCGAACTTGAGCTCGTTGTTGCTCGGGCCCAGGTTGAAGAAGTAGCTGCCGTCCGCGCGGGCCTGCTCGATCGTGGCGTCCTGGCCGAAGTCGTAGTTGGTGCCGCGCAGCACGCCGTCGGGGGTCCGGATGCGGTCGGCGTTCAGGCCTCCCTGGGGGGAGAGGGTGAAAGAGCCCTCGTCCTTGGACCACAGGCCGGTCAGGACGAAGCTCGAATTGAAGATGTGCGAGTCCTCGACCTTGTAGATGTCCTGCGGCGTAGTCTGGTCGTGGGTCGTCTCCGGAGCCCGGGTGGGGCCCGCGCCGCGGCCGAACTTGAGCTTGTCGTTCTTCCAGTAGTGGAGCACGCCCGAGTTGCTGGTGCCGGCCTGGAAGTTGAGCTTCGAGTTGAAATCTTCGAGCTGGGTCGTGTCGAGCTGGCCGCCCTGCACGATGTTGCCGATGTCGCTCTCGCCGTACGAGACCCAGCCCCACAGGTGATCTCTCCACAGCGGTCCGCCGATATCCGCCCCGTACTCCTCCACCGCGTCGATCCGGTTGCCGTTTTCGATCGACGGGTCGGACTGATACTCGCCGTCCGTGCGCAGGTAGCGGGCGGCACCGCGCCACTCGTTCGTGCCCCGCTTGGTGACCTGGTTGATGGTCACGCCGGCGGTCGCCACCGTGACGTCGGTGCTCGAGACAGTGAACTGGACCTCCTCGAACGCGCCGAAGTCGAAGTAGGTCGCCGAGGCGCCCACGGCGTTCATGTCGGTCAGGATGACGCCGTCGACCGCGAAGGTGTTGTCGCGGGAGCTCGAGCCCATGCCGAGGAAGTTCGACTGCTGGCCGCTCTCATTGCCGCCGACGTTGATGCGGTCGACCACGACGCCCGGAGCCTGGGAGAGGAGCGACCAGGGGTCGCGGGCGGTCGGCACCTTGTCGAGCTCGGCCGCCGAGACCGTCGCGCCCTGCACGGTCTTGCGCTCGTCGAGCACCGGGCTCTCGCCGGTGACCGTGATCACGTCTTCGACCGCTCCGGAGAGCGTGATCTCGAGGCTCGTGTTCGAGCCGATGCTGACCACGAGGTCCGGGTATTCGACGGAAGAGAACCCCTGGAGCTCCGCTTTCAAGCCGTACGTCCCGGGGTACAGGTTCAAGAACCGGAACCGGCCGTCCTCCCCGCTCGTCTGGACCTGGGTAGCCCCCGTGCCGCTGAGGGTGACGGTCACCCCCGGCAGAGGCTGCCCCTGATCGTCCATCACCGTGCCATACAGGTCGCCGGTCTGAAGCTGCGCGGCGGCCGGCGCGGCCATCGCCAACAGCAGCGCAGCGACGACAGCCACTGCCAGATGCGAGATGCTGCCTCTGCCCATGCTCGTCCCCCTTTCAAGGGTCAAAGTGTTCCGCGCCGTAGAAGGTCGCGGGGCGGATGCTGCTTTCATGGTTCTTCTGTTCCTGGGGTGGATTATGCAACGGACGTGGGACGACTTCCAGCATCTCCGCCGGAAGCCGTCCCGTTTCCGGGGTCAATAGGGGTTCGAGCTGATCACGCCGTTGGTGACGCTGCGCAGATAGAAGCCTGTCGTGGGGCGGTTCTTGAGGTCGAAGGTGCCGCCTGAGGGGACCTTCCAGATCTTGTAGTTCGAGAAGGTGAGCGGGCTGCCCGCCACGCAGACCTCGGGCATGTGGTCGCCGAGCACGAAATAGGCGGGGCCGTCGCCCATGACGGTCGCGAGGCCGTTTCGGTCCACCACGACCGACGTCACCTCGTTGACGGCGATCGCGAGGGCGGAAGCGGCCTTGCCGTCCTTGATCTGGCGGGCGATGAAGGCCATGGTGCGGCCCATCCGGTCGCGGGGCACGAAGTGGGAGTCGGTGATCGTGTTCGCCAGGTTGGCCCACTTGAAGAAGTCGTAGGTGAAGGTGACGGTCCGGTGGTACGGGTTCGCCAGGGCGTCGGCCGACACCGCGCTCCCGCTGCACCCGTTGTAGGTGAAGTCCCCCTGGATGGCGGTGCCAGCGCTCGTGCCTCCGACGCCGCCGCCTCTGGCGTACACGGACTCGACGGCCGTCTCGACCTTCGTCCCCTTGAAGTACTTCACGTAGTCGCACTGGTCGCCGCCCGCGAAGAAGACCACCTCGGCGTTCTTCACCGTCGTCTCGACGGCCGCGGTGTTCGAATCCTTGGCGCTGGTGATGACCAGGGTCTCGACCGAGTCCACGCCGTTCATGGCGTAGATGTAGTCGTTGTAGCCGTTCGACCCGGAGGAGCGCAGGATCACGACGTCGACCTTCGTCGAGCAGCTCGTGCAGCCGCGGACCTGGTCGATCATCCACTGGATCGCCGCGTCCACGTCGGTGCTGCCGCCCCCGAAGTCGTGCGCCGGGCCGGCCAGGGAGACGACCACGTCGGCGGCGTTGCCGGTCAGGTAGCGGGTGACCTTCGCTTCGGCGGGGAGCGCTGCGGTTGCAACAAGAAGCAACAGGGACAGCATCATACGTCGCATCGGATTCTCCTCCAGTCGGTCAAAGCGCTAGAGCGCGCAGGGACTCCAATCCGGACCACCTCATACCTTCTGTAGTGCACGCGGGAGGGAGAAGCGTGCTACGGTAGAAGCGACCATCCTCAAGGAGCCCGCCCGATGCGCGACACCAAGGTGATCCTCGTCTTGCTGGCTGTCCTCGTCTTTTTCGCCGTGGGCTTCCTGCTGGGGGCCCTGGAGTCGATCCTCCTCCCCTTCATCATCGCCGTCTTCCTGGGGAAGATCCTCGCGCCGCTGATGACGGCGCTCCGGCGTCGAAGGATTCCGGACGGGGCCTCGATCGTCCTCGTCCTCCTCCTGGTCTCGGCGGGCCTCTTCCTCTTCGGCTGGATGCTCTACTCCACGGCCGAGTCCTTCGCCCGGGCGCTTCCGCGCTACGAGGCGCGGCTCTCGACTCTCCTGGGCGACGCGTCCGCCTGGCTGTCCTCCACCTCCCCGGTCCTCGCGGAGCGCCTCCAAAAGTGGCGGTGGGACGAGGCGGTCGAGGTCTCCTCCCTGACCGGATTCGTCGCCGCGACCCTGGGATCGTTCCTGATCTTCTTCAACGACGCTTTCCTGATCCTGCTCTTCCTCGTCTTCCTCCTCGCGGGGAGCGACAGCTTCCCCAGGAAGCTCGAGCACGCGCTCACCCCCGAGCGCGCCGGCCGCGTGGGCACCGTGCTGCGCAACATCGACGGGGAGGTCCGCAAGTACCTCCTGATGAAGACCCTGGCGAACCTCCTGAACGGCGCGCTGGTGACGATCCTCCTCGCCTCCTTCGGGGTGGACTTCCCGCTGCTCTGGGGGTTCCTCACCTTCCTCTCCCACTACATCCCGAACCTGGGAGCGGTCCTCTCGGTCGGCCTGCCCGCGGTCTTCTTCTTCCTGCAGTTCGAATCGCCGGGCCGGGCGCTCCTCGTCGCGGTGTTGAACCTCGCCCTC
This sequence comes from Thermoanaerobaculia bacterium, assembly GCA_035462575.1. GTDB lineage: Bacteria > Acidobacteriota > Thermoanaerobaculia > Multivoradales > UBA5704 > DATARR01. The sequence continues at coordinate 15,886 of DATHUD010000034.1, forward strand.
CAGTTCGTCATCGGCAACGTGGTCGAGCCGCGCCTCATGGGATCGAGCCTGGACCTCTCCCCGCTCCTGGTCCTCGCCTCCCTCATCTTCTGGGGCTGGCTCTGGGGGCCGTGGGGGATGATCCTCGCCGTGCCGATCACCTCGACGATCAAGATCATCTGCGCCAACATCGAGCCCCTGCGCCCGCTCGCGGTGCTGATGAGCGGAGAGACGCCCGAGATCCCCGCGGCGGCGCCCGCGCCCGCCGCACCGGCCGAGGCCGCCCCGGCGGCCTGACCGCCGGACGGGAGCCTTGGAGGAAAGGCTCCCGATGTGAGAGATTCGCGCGGGGCGATCCCGCATGAAGAGGCTCCTCATTCTCTGGCTGACCCTCTTCCCCGCCTTCTGGCTCGCGCGGACGGCGGCCTCGGCCCTCCTCTGGCAGCGGATCGACCCTGGCTACGGCGCCTTTTTCCAACTCGTCACCATCCCCCTCCTCCAGACCCTCGCGGTCGGCTGGGTGACCCGCATCCCCGGCCCGCTCCCGCTTTCGGATCTGTTTCGGGAGGTCCGGGCGAGACGCCTTCTCCTGGGATTGCTCCTGGCGGACGGCCTCGTGATCTCCCTCGGAGCCGTCTTCCACCGCGGCCTCTTCTTCTCCCTGGCCACGCAGGGCTTGAGCCTGCCGGGGCTCTTCGCGGGTGCGCAGGCCGTCGCGGCCGGAGTCCTGATCGCCCACCTTGCCTACCGGGAGAGATGGACCCGCCTGGAAGGAATCCGCCTCGGCGTTCTCTCGGCCGCTCTCCTCGCCTGGGGATTCCTGCTCGCCCGCGACTGGCTCCACCCGGTGACCGACTACCTCCTATTGGACCTCCCCCCGCTCCAGCGCTGGCTCGCCGTGGACGTGTCTCTCCTCGCCCTGGGCATCGCCCTCGTCTTGGGCGCTCAGCCGCTCTTCGACCGCCGCAATCCCACCGCAGGCGCGGCGCTCGACGCGGCCGTGGGCCTTTGGGTTCTTGGCGCGGCGATCACTGTCCTCGATCTGTTCGGGGTTGAAGCTCCGACGGAGCCATGGGTGTCCATCGGCGGGGCGTGCACGCTTTTGGCGGCCACGGCGCTGCTGGCGGCCGCGCTTCTCGCGCAGGGCGGGGAGGCGGAGGGGTTCGATCCGGGGGAGGTCTAGCAGCCGCAGTAAATTCGACCGCGCCCGCAGTCCATTTCACTGCACCCTTGCTAAACTCCCTTCCCGTGCTCCCGTCGTTTCTCGAACGCTGCCTTTTCCTGGATCTCGAAACCGGAGACGACGACCGTATCCTGAAGATCGGCGCCGTCCGGGGGGACCGGACGTTCGAGAAGAAGGGGAAGTTCCTCCTGCGGGAGGCGCTCGGGGAGCTCGACCGGATGGCCGTCGGGGCGGAGAGGGTGCTCGGGCACAACCTGCTGGATCACGACCTGCCCGTGCTGGCGCGGGTCGCCCCCGGGCTCCGCCTGCTGGGCAAGCCGGTCGTCGACACGCTCTATCTCTCGCCCCTCGCCTTCCCCGAAAACCCATACCACCGGCTCGTCAAGGACTACAAGCTCGTCCGCGACGCGGTGAACGATCCGGTGGCGGACGCGCGGCTCGCGGCGTCGGTGTTCCGGGACCAGTGGGAGAGCTTCTCCCGGATGGCGGAGAGGAGGCCGGAGCGGCTGGCCTTCTACGCCTTCTGCCTGGAGGGGCGAGGGCTCGAAACGGTCTTCACGGCGATCTCCGGACGGCCGGCGATGACGGCTTCCGAAGCGGCGGGCTGGCTCGCGGCGGCTTTCGGGGGATCGGTGTGCCGGACCGCTCTGGGGCCTCTCCTCCCGGAGACGTTCTCGCGGCCGGAGGGAAGGATCGCCTGGGCGTACGTGGCGGCGTGGCTGGGAGTCGCGGGGGGCAACTCAGTGCTCCCGCCGTGGGTCCGCCTCCGCCATCCCGAGACAGGCCGCATCCTGGACGCCCTGCGGGGTCAGCCGTGCGCGGCTCCCGGCTGCTCCTGGTGCCGCGAGATGCACGATCCGGAAGGCCCTCTGAAGCGCTACTTCGGGCTGGAGTCGTTCCGCCCCGCTCCGGCCGCTCCGGAAGGCGGCAGCCTCCAGCGGGCGATCGTGGCGCGCGGCCTTGCGGACCAGCCTCTCCTCGCGATCCTTGCAACCGGAGGCGGCAAGTCGATCTGCTACCAGCTCCCCGCCCTGGTGCGGTTCCTGCGGCGGGGACAGATCACCGTGGTCCTCTCCCCCCTCCAGGCTCTGATGCAGGACCAGGTGGTCAACCTGAACCGCCGCCTGGGGTTCGACGGCGCCGCCGCGATCAACGGCCTGCTCACCCCGCCGGAGCGGGGGGCCGTGCTCGAACGGGTGCGGCTGGGGGACGTGGCTCTCCTCTATGTGGCGCCGGAGCAGCTCCGGAACCGCTCGTTCCGCGAGGTGATCCGCCAGCGGGAGGTCGGCTCCTGGGTGTTCGACGAAGCTCACTGCCTCTCGAAATGGGGGCACGACTTCCGCCCCGACTACCTCTACGCCTCCCGTTTCATCCGCGAGCTGGCCCAGAGCCAGAAGACTCCGGTCCCGCCGGTCGCCTGCTTCACGGCCACGGCCAAGCAGGACGTCAAGGGCGAGATCCTCGACCACTTCCGCCGCGAGCTCGGGCAGGAGCTCGCCCTCTTCGAAGGGGACGTCCAGCGGACGGAGCTGCGCTTCGAGGTCTTAGGGGTGCACCCGGCCGGCAAGCTCGCGCGCGTCTTCGACCTCCTGGGGGAGGCCCTGTCCGCGTCTCCGGACGGCTCGGCGGTCGTCTACTTCGCGAGCCGGCGCGGTACGGAGGAGGCGGCGCGGTACCTGAACGAGCGGGGCCTCCCGTCGGCCGCTTTCCACGCCGGGCTCGACGCGCCCGAAAAGCGGCGGGTGCTCGAGGAGTTCCTGTCCGGCGCCGTGCCCGTCGTCTGCGCCACGAACGCCTTCGGCATGGGGATCGACAAGGAGAACGTCCGCCTCGTGATTCACGCCGAGATGCCCGGCTCGCTCGAAAACTACCTCCAGGAGGCCGGGAGGGCCGGGCGGGACCGGCTCCCCTCCCGGTGCGTGCTCCTCCACGACGACGAGGACGTGGAGCGGCAGTTCAAGCTCACCGCCTCCGGGCGCCTGACCCACCGCGACATCGCTCAGATCCTGCGCGGCCTGCGCCACATGGCCCGGGGAGAAGAGGAGGCGGAGGTGGTCGTCACCAGCGGCGAGCTGCTGCGCGACGAGGAGGTCGACACCGAGTTCCACGCCCAGGACCGGGACGCGGACACCCGGGTGAAGACCGCCGTGGCCTGGCTCGAGCGCGGAGGCTTCATCGAGCGGACCGAGAACCGCACGCGGATCTTTCAGGGCCGGCTCCAGGTGAAGACGCTCGAAGAGGCCCGGGAGAGGATGGCGCGGATCCCGCTCTCGCAAGGCACCCGCGAGCGGTGGCTCAAGATCACCGAGGTGCTCATCAACGCCGATCCCGGGCGGGGGCTCTCCGCGGACGAGCTTGCCGAGTTGCCCGGCCTGAAGCTCGGGGCGGGCACTCCCGAGGAGACGCGGGGGGAGCGGGTGCTGCGCCACCTCGCCTCGATGGCGGAGGCCGGGCTGATCGACGGCGGCCTGCAGCTCACCGCTTACGTGGACAAGCGCGGCCGGCGCGGCGCCTCCCCGGCCTTCGAGTCGCTCTGCCGGCTGGAGCGCGCGCTGCTCGACACTCTGCGCGAGGCCGAGCCGGACGCGGAGGACGGCGAGTGGCGCGAGCTGTCGCTCCGTATTCTGAACCAGCGCCTCGTGGACCAGGGGCTTCCCAGCCATCCGGAGACCCTGCGCCAGCTCCTGCGCGGCCTCGCCCAGGAGGGCAAGGCCACCCCCGGGCGGCACGGCACCCTGGAGCTCGCCTTCCGCTCACGCCACCACTACCGGCTCCGCCTGCTCGAGCGCTGGAAGGGGATCGAGGAGACGGCAGAGGCGCGGCGCGCGGCCGGCCGGGTGATCCTGGACGCGCTTTTAGCCCTCGTGCCCCCCGAAGTCTCGGGCAAGGTTCGGGTGGCCTTCGGCCTGGAGGATCTGACCGCCGCGCTCCGGCGCGACCTCGTCCTCTCCGCGCAGATCTCGGACCCGGTCGCGACCGCCGAGAGGACCCTTCTCCACCTGCACGAGCAGGGCGTGCTCCAGCTCCAGCACGGTCTCGCCGTGTTCCGGCAGGCCATGACGCTCCGCGTGCGGCCCGAGGCCAAGGGGCGGCGATACAGCCAGGGGGACTACACGCCGCTCTCCCAGCACTACGACGAGCGGACCTTCCAGGTGCACGTGATGGCCCGCTATGCGCAGTTGGGGATCGAGAAGATCCGCGCCGCCCTCGCCCTGGTCGAGGACTACTTCCTTCTCGCCAAGGAGGGCTTCGTGCGGCGCCACTTCGAAGGCGAGGAGGAGGCCCTCCGCCGCGCCACGAGCCAGGAGTCGTTCCATCGCATCGTGGAGAGCCTCGGCAACGCGACCCAGGCCGCCCTGGTGGCGGCGCCGGCCGGGGAGAACCTCCTCGTCCTCGCCGGCCCGGGCTCCGGCAAGACCCGGGTCGTGGTCCACCGCGTGGCCTACCTGCTGCGGGTCGAGCGCGTGCCGGCCCGGAGCATCCTCGTGCTCTGTTTCAACCGGAACGCCGCCCTGGAGCTGCGCAGGCGCCTGCGCCACCTCGTGGGAGACGACGCCCGCGGTGTGACCGTCCAGACCTATCACGGCCTCGCCATGCGGCTGACCGGGACCTCGTTCGCCGCCACCGCCCGGCAGCCCGGCGAGGGAGGCCCCGACTTCGACCGCCTCGTGCCCGACGCCGTCCGCCTCCTCCGGGAGGGGCTGCCCGACGGCCCGGCCGATCCCTTCCATGAGGATCTGCGGGAGCGGCTGCTCGCTGGCTACAGCCACATCCTGGTGGACGAGTACCAGGACATCAACGCGGACCAGTACGACCTCGTCTCGGCCATCGCCGGCCGCACCCTCGCGGACCGCGACCGCAAGCTCGCCATCCTCGCCGTGGGGGACGACGATCAGACGATCTACGAATTCACCGGCGCGAACGTCACCTTCATCCGCCGCTTCCAGGAGGACTACCAGGCCGAGGCCCACCACCTGGTGGAGAGCTACCGCTCGACCGGGCACATCCTGGCCTGCGCCAACCGGCTGATCGTGGCGAACCGCGACCGGATGAAGGGGGACCACCCCATCCGCGTGAACGACGCCCGGCGGCGGGAGCCTCCCGGGGGCCGCTGGGCCGCGCTCGATCCCGAAACGGCCGGCCGGGTGGAGATCCTGGAAGTGGCGGACGGTCCGGCCCAGGCCGCCGCCGTGGCCCGGGAGATCCTCCGCCTCCGGGGCCTCGATCCCGCCCTCTCCCTGCGCGACTGCGCCGTCCTCGCCCCCCGGTGGGAGACCCTGCAACCGATCCGTGCCGTCCTGGAGCATGAAGGCCTCCCCGTCGCCTGGGCTGTCAAGGAGAAGCTGCCTCTCCACCGCATCCGCGAGATCGCGGGTTTCCTCGAAGCTCTCCAGACGCAACGCAACGAGCCTTGCCGCGCCTCGGTCCTGGAAGACCGTCTCCGGCAGCTTCCGGAAGGGAATCCCTGGGGATCGCTCCTCGCGGAGATCCTGGCCGAGTGGCGCGAAGAGACCGGGGACACGGAAGTCGGGACGGCCGCCGCGATCGAATTCATCCACGAGTCGCTCGCCGAGCGGCGCCGGGAGCCCACCGTGGGCGACGGGGTCCACCTGCTCACTGTGCACGGCGCCAAGGGGCTGGAGTTCCGCCATGTCTTCCTCGCAGACGGTGGCTGGACCCGGACACCGGGCCGGGAGGAGGCGGAGCGCCGGCTCTATTACGTGGGAATGACCCGGTCCCGCGAGACCCTCCATCTGCTCCGCCGCGCCGACGCGCGCAATCCCCACGTGCCGTGGATCGAGGGATCGCCCGCCGCTTTCCACCGCCGGTTCGAGGGATCTCCGCCGCCGGACGGCGTCTGCGACCGCCGGTTCGCCCTCCTCGGCCTCCCGGACCTTTACCTGAGCTACGCCGGGAACCTCTCTCCCTCCTCGCCGGCCCACGGCTGCCTCGCCAGGCTCCGGCCGGGCGATCCCCTGCGGATCGAGGGGGACGGCAACGGCTCCGTAGCGCTCTGTCATCCGGACGGTCCGGCCGTCGCGAAGCTCTCGGCGTCGGGTCGCCGGGACTGGGCCGAGGCCCTCGAAACCGTCGAGACCGTGCGCGTGGCCGCGGTCGTGGAGTGGCGGGCGGAAGACACGGACCCGGCCTACCGCGACCGTCTGCGCTGCGACCGCTGGCGGGTGCCGGTCGTCGAGGTGGTCTACCGCGAACGTAAGAAGGAGCGGAGCACGGCGTACTAGCAGTCGAACTTTGGAGACCCGAAAATGACCACCCGACACCTTCACATATCGACCGCAATCCTCCTCGCCTCGCTCCTGACCGCCGCCTCCGCCCACGCCGCGGATCCGCGCGAGATCCTCGCCCGGTCCAAGGAGGCGGCGGGCGGCAAGGCCTGGGATGCCGTCAAGACGCTTCACGTCCGCGTGCAGATCGAAACGAGCGGCCTCTCCGGCACCGCCGACTCCTGGGAAGACGTGCTGACCGGTCGCAACGCGGCGAGCTTCGCTTTGGGCCCTGTCACCGGAGCCGAGGGCTTCGACGGCAAGGTCAACTGGGTCGTCGACCCCACCGGGCAGGTGCGGGTGAGCGACAGCGGCGACGCCCGCGAGGGCTCGGCCAACCAGGCGTACCGCCGCTCCCTCTCCTACTGGTACCCGGACCGCTGGCCCGCCCAGGTCACGGACGGCGGCCTGAAGACGGAAGGCGACCGCAGCTTCCACGTCGTCCGCATCCACCCCGAAGGGGGCCGCCCGTTCGACATGTGGATCGACGGAAAAACCTTTCTCATCGACCGCACGGTCGAGCAGGGAGCGAACGAGGTCCGCACCGACTTCCAGTCCGAATACCGCGAGATCCAGGGCTTGAAGTTTCCCGGCAAGACGCGCAGCACGAACGGCGAGACGAAGTACGACCAGCTCGTCAAGCTCGAAAGCGTCGAGGTCAACCCGGCGATCGACGAGGCGAAATTCCGGATGCCCGAAGGCGGGCCGAAGGACTTCTCCATCGCCTCCGGCAAGACCACGGCCACCGTGCCGTTCGAATTCCTCAACCATCACATTTTCGTGAAGATCCAGTTGGACGGCCAGGGTCCCCTGAACGTGTTCTTCGACACCGGGGGCATGAACGTCGTCACCCCTGAGGTGGCCCAGCGGCTGGGCCTCAAAAGCGAGGGCGCCATCCAGGGCCGGGGCGTGGGCGAGAAGTCTGAAGACGTCGGAATCACCCGCGTCAAGGAGATGCGGCTGGGAGACGTCACCCTCGCCAACCAGGTCTTCTACGTGTTCCCGTTGAAGGACATGGAGAAGGTCGAGGGGATTCCCTTCGACGGGATCATCGGCTACGAGGTGTTCAAGCGCCTCGTGGTGCGGATCGACTACGAAAAAAAGGTTGCCACTCTCACCCTGCCGGAGGCCTTCAAGGCCGACGGCGCGGGGACCGCGGTGCCTTTCACTTTCGATGAGCAGACGCCACAGGTCGAGGGGAAGATCGACGGCATCCCGGGCCGGTTCAGCCTCGACACCGGCAGCCGCTCCTCGCTCGACCTCTTGGGCCCCTTCGCCGAGACGCACGGGCTCACCGCGAAGTACGCGCCGAAGTTCGAAATGATCACCGGCTGGGGAGTGGGCGGCGGAGTGCGCTCCGCCGTAACCCGCGGGAGCCTGCTGGAGCTCGGGAGCGTTCAGGTCCCCTCCCCCGTCACCGAGATCGCCCGGACCAAATCGGGCGCCTACGCCGACCGCTATCTCGCCGGCAACGTGGGCAACGGGGTCTTCCGGCGCTTCACCGTGACGTTCGACTACAGCCGGAGCCTCGTCTACTTCCAACCGAACGGAAGCTTCGCCGCGAAGGATGCGTTCGACCGCGTGGGCCTCTGGATGAACAAGAACGGCGAAGGCTTCGAAGTGGTCGACCTCGCGGCCGGCGGCCCCGCGGCCGAAGCGGGCTTGAAGGCCGGGGACACGATCCTCGCCGTGGACGGCCAGAGCGCGAAAGACCTCGTCCTCCCCGAGGTGCGGGCCCGCTTCCGGGAGTCCGCTCCGGGCACGAAGGTGCGGTTGAGCGTGCTTTCCGGCGGCAAGACCCGGGAGGTGATGGTGACGCTGCGGGATCTGGTGTAGAAAGGGCGGTCGATGACCGCCCCTCCCTCGCCGGCCCGGGACCGCTTCATCCTGGCGGCCACCATCCTCGGGTCGAGCATGA
>DATHUD010000035.1:0-9529 GCA_035462575.1 Thermoanaerobaculia bacterium
CCCGCCGGGGCCGCCGCGGGAACCAGCAGGAGGATCGCGAGAAGAACCTTGGGGCTGAGCCGGGTCATGGACCTCCGGCCATTATACGTGCGATCCCCCGCCGGCTCCGCTTTCGCCCTCGCGCGCACCCTTCTTTGTGCAGGCCCTGTGAACCGAAGGCTGCGTCTCCCGAGGCCGGGTGCCGGCCCGGAAGTCCGGCTTTCACAACATGGCAGGGGCGGCCGCTTCCGGCCGTCTGTGCGAGGAGGGTGAGATGAGGAAATCGATCGTGACACTGGCGCTGGTGATGGGGATCGGCGGAATGGCCCTGGCCGTTCCCGCGTCGGCCCACATTCCGCTCGACAAGCGGGTGTGCGTCGTTGGGGTGAGCAAACAGATGTGCGCGATGCGGCTGTTCGGCGGCAACTGGGGCCCCTATATCTGCACGGGCTCCGGCGGGAATCAGTGCCAGAGCCTGGCCGGCCTGGGCGCCACGTTCAGCGGTCCGATCACCAATCAGCCCGGCTCGACGTGCGACGAGGTCGCCTCGGAGTGGCAGCTCACGGCCACGGTGGACGTCAACGCCCGCGGCGACCAGCCGCAGCCCGCGCGCGGCTCGATCGTCGGTACCTTCCAGCTTACGGATCCGGTCCTCGGCACCCTCCTTGCGCGGGGCAACCTCTACTCCACCCTGGGTGTCGGCACGCACCGGCCGGGCATCTGCGGCGACGCTTGCGGCAAGGATTGCGAAGACTGCTACGACGCCACCTACGACGGCGTCTCCACCTGGGTGATCGGCTCGGAAGGGATAATGGTGGGCGAGTTCGTGGAAGGCCGCTACGCGGGCTGCCGCATCCGCTGGTCCTACCAGGGCGATTTCACCGCACTGGGCGACGCCAACGGTCCCACCGGTCCGGCCTGGGGCTTCTGCGGCAACCTCGACGGCGTGCTCGAGTGCCCCTGCGGGCCGGTCTGAGATCGTTTCCCCGGGGAGCGCCCGCGAGGGTGCTCCCCCTTTTCCTGCGCTTCTTTCCGCTCCCCGCACAGGTTCCAGCCGATTTGTTGGCGGGGGAAACTTTGCCGTTAGATCCCCCCACCGCAGCCTCTCTGAGACGTCTCTTGAATACTTTGTCCTTAGAGGCTAGACTCGAATCACTCGGATCAGTCGGAGATAGTTCTGTCTCGGGACGAGGCACGAGCACGGTGGTACTCCACCGTCTACCGATCGACTGGCTCAATCGCTTGGGTAGGGAGGAGACATGAGCGGAAGGCATTTCCGGAGACGACTTTTCCTGGCCGCGGGTTCCTTACTTTTTCTCTTGACCGCAAGCGAAGGCTCGGCGGCTTGGCCTGCGATTCTCGTGGAGCCAGAGCTCGCGGCTGTCCCGACTCAGGAGACCAAGGAAGAGACGGGTTTGTGGCTTTCGAAAGAGCAGAGAGTACCAATCCTGATCATTCTCGACCCTCCCTCTGAAAGCCAGACGCCACTCGCACTCGTCGACGGCAAGTCGGGCCAACCGGCACGGATTGGCTGGAACCGGGAACTACCGCAACCCTTCCAGCAGGCCCTTCCTTTGCAAGATCTGGCGTGGAAGGAGGTTCCTGGTGGAGGGAAAGCAGTTGTCATCCTGGTTCGATCGCCTGGTGCGCGGGCTCTCCGTCTTGCGATCTCGGCGGCACGACTGACGCCCGGCGTGCAAATCCGAGTCTTTGACGGCACTGGAAGACAGAGATCCTTTGGACCGTTCACGATCGAAGAGCTCTTAGAGCCAGGCCATGAACCATTCTGGTCTCCAGTGCTCGAAGGCGATACCGCAGGCCTGGAGATCTATCTGCCTCCGGATTTGACACCCGCCGATCTCTCGCTTGCTCTTCCTAGAGTATCTCATCTTTGGGAATCTCCTTTCAATCTTCAATCGGTATCGGCTCTGAGCTGTCATATCGATGTGGCTTGTCATGCAGCGACCTGGGGCACCACTGCAGCAAGCGTCGCCCGACTGGTGTTCACCGACTCGGGAGCGACTTATACCTGCACGGGAACTCTTGTGGCTGACAGCGCCCCAACGACCTCGATCCCATACCTACTGACAGCTCGGCACTGCATCGGCACGCAAACAGTCGCCTCCACGGTCACTACCTTTTGGTTCAACCAGAGCTCGCAATGCGGCGGATCATCAAACAACGGTACTCAGCTACGCGGCGGAGCGTCGCTTCTCGCCGCGGGTGCCGGCCCAGCTCTGGACTACGCTCTATTGCGCCTCAACCGGACTCCACCGGTCGGGACCACCTTCGCTGGCTGGACTGCTGGCAGTGCAGAGTTGGAGAGCGGCGATCCCGTCGTGGGCATCAGCCATCCGGATGGAGGGCCCAAGAAAATAGCCTTCGGAATTATTCAATCTGTCAATCCCCCATATCCACGTTTTATTGACGTTACCTTCACGGAGGGAGGAAAATCGGCAGGAAGCAGCGGCTCAGGACTTTTCACTCCGCAGGGGCACTACCTGGCGGGAGTCCTCTCCGGCGGCAGTGGAACCTGTGGCCTTCCTCCGGATATTGCCCTCTATCTCTCTTTCGAGGACATTCTGCCTCTGATCAGTCCATGGCTGCTCAACGAGGCCTTGCCGGGGCGCCTCCGGGTCGATTCCTTAGGCGACACACTGTTTTCCGGGGGTTACATAGGAGGATCCTTCAGCCCGTCACAGTGGCAAATCAACATAACCAATACAGGAGGAAGAGTGCTCCACTACACGGGCTCGGCCGGGGCGAGTTGGATAAGCCTCACCTCGTTGAGTGGCACCTTGGCTCCTGGCGAGACCACCCAGATTCTGGTGTCGATCAACGAGAAGGCTGCATCCCTCTCCGCCGGAACCTATGAGGCGAGTGTAGTTTTCGCGGATCTGGAGAGCGGCGATCAATCGACGGTAAAAGTGCTTCTTTCGGTAGCTGGCCCGATGACCGTAGTTCCTTCCTACCAGTACGTCGCCTCGGGCGTCCAAGGGAGCCTCTCCTCTTCGCCGAGCGGATACGTTCTCACCAATCCCAGCTTCTTCCCCATTTCGTATCAGGTTTCGACCGGACAAAGCTGGCTCACTGCGTCCCCCGCAAGCGGCTTTCTGACTGCGGGCCAGAGTGTCACCGTGACCCTCAGCCTGACCCCGGCTGCCAACTCCTTGGCGCCCGGCACATACACGGGCAAGATCTCTTTCGAGAACCTGTCCGGTGCTGGAGACACTACACGCACGGCCGTGCTTTCCGTCGTGCCAAAGATGTTTTCCTTGAATGTTCAGAATACGCACCCGGCATCTGGGCGGGTTGCGAGCAGCCCAACGGGGATTGACTGCGGAGAGGATTGTAGCCATGCCTTCGTGGAGGGTACGCGAGTCGAGCTTACGGCTTCGGCCTTTCCCGGTTCTCTCTTTGAGGGATGGAGCGGGTCCGGTTGTACCGGCATCGGTGTATGCCCGGTGATCATGGCCAGCGACACCAGCGTGACCGCCTCTTTCCGGTCGCTCATTACGGAGACCGGCCTGAGCAGCGGGGTCCCTTTGACCGACTCGCTGACATCAGAGATCTGGCAAGGCCAGTGGAAATTCTACTACCTGGATGTCCCAGCCGGAGCCATGCGGCTGACAGTCGAACTCTATGGCCTCTCGGCCGATGTGGACCTGTACGTCCGTTTTGGAGAAAAACCGTCGTTGGCAGTTTACAACTGCCGTCCTTATGTGGGGAACACTTTCCGGGAAGAATGCACCTTCTCTTCACCCTCCGGAGGGCGGTGGTGGATTGGCGTCAACAACTGGCACACTGGAACCATCAGTTACACCGTAAAAGCGACCGTTGCCGGCAGTGGCAGCATTCCGTTCTCCGACGATTTCGAATCCGGGGGTCTTTGTTCGTGGAGCGCGGCCCAGGGATCAGGCTTAACGCCCGCCTGCCTCGTTCAAATCCGGGTTCGGGCCCCATTTGATTCATGGCGGAGCGGTCTGATGGCGCCGCTGCGGTCAGGGAGGGGTCGAGTTCAGCTCATAGAGCCAAGCCCATGGGTTCACTAGGTCCAGCGCATGACGGGCGCCGCGGCCCTCGGATCCGCGCCTCCCGATTGCCCGCTTCCTGTCTCTCCTGAGCTTCTTTCCACTCCCCGCAGGCACCTTTTCGCCCCTTCGTGTGTCTAAGCAGTCAGGGATCTCAAAACCGGGATCGCCAGAATCGACCGGGAGGGAGGGAACCCATGTCCCGAACCGCTGTGCTGCTTGGCCTGCTCGTTCTCGTTGCCATAGGTTTGACCGCCGTTTTCGCGGTGGAGACGCCGAGCCCCGGCGCCTCCCCCGCTCTCGTCGCCGCCGGCTTCCAGGCGGCCCGCGTCGCTCCGGCTTCGTTCCGGTTCGCGAAGGCCCAGCCTGATCCGCAGGAGGCCGAGGCGGCGGCTCCGATCCAGCTCACGGCTTCGGACGGCACGGGCCTCTCCCTGGTCGCCCTGGAGGCGAACGGGCTTCTGGAGCCGCCTCTCGCCTTCACCGAGCTGCGCCTGACGTTCGAAAACCCCCGCAACGAGGTGATCGAGGGGCGCTTCCGCATCGCGCTCCCGCCCGGCGCGGCCATCTCCCGCTTCGCCATGAAGATCGACGGCGCGTGGCAGGAGGGCGAGGTCGTGGAGCGCCAGCGCGCCCGGCAGACGTATGAGGAGTTCCTCCACCGCCGGCAGGATCCGGCACTGCTCGAACAGGAAGCCGGCAACGAGTTCTCGGCCCGCGTGTTCCCGATCCCGCCGCGGGGAAGGAAGGAGCTGATCGTCTCCTACTCGCACGCGATGGCGCGGTCGGACGCGCCCTACGTCCTCCCCCTCCACGGGCTTTCGGAGATCGGCCGGCTCGACGTCCGCGTGCTCCTGGGCGACCGCCCCGCCTCGGGAGCTGCGGCGAGCAATCTCGGCGGCGAGGTGAAAGACCGCCGCGTGGTCGAGCTTCACAAGACGGGCTGGACCCCGGACCGCGACTTCGAGATCGGCCAGGACCGCGTCGGAAGCCGCGCGGGGCTGCGCCACGAAAACCTTTCGGTCGTGCGGGTCTCGGCCCCCGTCGAGGCCGTGCCGCAAGAGATCGCCGGCCTTTACGTGCTCGTCGATTCGAGCGCGTCGCGCGCCCTGGGCTACAAGACCCAGGTGCGCCGGCTCGCCGAGCTGGCGGCCGGCCTGCGCGACGGGGCCGGCGGCGGAACGCCTCTGGGGGTCGCCGCCTTCGACCAGGAGGTCGTGCCGGTCTTCGAAGGCCCGGCCCGCGGCTTGGGAACGGCCGAGCTCCAGCGCCTCGAAAACCGCCGGCCGCTCGGGGCCTCCGACCTCGAAAAGGCGCTCGGCTGGCTCGGCGAACGGTTGTCCAAAAACGGCGGGAAACACCCGCGCGTCCTGCTCATCACCGACGGCGTGGCCACGGCCGGCGACACCGAGACGCGGGCGCTCAAGGCGGCAGTACACGCCTTGGGCGATCACGGGGTCGAGCGCCTCGACGTGCTCGCCGTGGGCGGCCTGCGCGACGACGCGGTGCTCCGCGAGCTGACGACCGGCAACCTCGCGCACGACGGCCAGCGCATCGACGGCGCCGCGCCTCTTTCCGAGATCGCCCGCCGGCTGACCCTCGCCTGCCGCTCCGGCATAGAGGTCACGGTCGACGGAGCGGCCTGGATCTGGCCCGAGACGCTCGACGGCGTGCAGCCGGGCGACGAGACACTCGTCTACGCCGACGTGCCGGCGGGCCGGCCGCTGCGCCTTTCACTCGACGGCCGGCCCTCGGCCGTCGGCGAGCTCGCTGGGATCGAGCGGCCTCTGCTCCAGCGGGCCTGGGTCCAGGCGCGTATCGAGCGGCTGATCCACCTGCGCGAAGCGGCCCTGTCCGGGGACGACGACCTGCGCCGCGCGCTCACACTCCAGATCACCGAGCTGAGTGTGAAACACCGGGTGCTCTCGCCCTACACCGCGCTCCTGGTGCTCGAAACCGAGAACGACTACGCGCGCTTCGGCCTCGACCGCCGGGCCCTCGCCGACATCCTCACCGTGGGCGCCGGAGGGCTCGACGTGCTCGCCCGCTCGCAGCCTTCGCAGATCCCGGGCCGCGTCCCGGTGGAGACGCGGAAGGCGGACCTGTCCGAAGAGGAGGCCGAAGCCCTCCAGTCCCTGGGCTACATCGCGGAGTCCGAAGCCGCGGGAGCTCCCGAAGCCGCGTTGGAAGACGGCGTGGAAGGCGGCCTCGAAGGAGGCGTGGAGGGCGGAGTGGCCGGCGGTGTCGTCGGCGGGATGCCCGGAGGAGTCGCCAGTGCAATACCGCCTCCGCCCCCGCCGCCGCCTCCAGCACCGAGAATGGCGTCTCCGGTCCAGCCGGTCGAGGTGCCCGCTGCGATTCCGGCGGAAGGCGACGACGCGCCTCTCCGGGCCGGCTCCGCGGAGCCCGTGGACGAGGTGATCCTCGACCGCGAAACGAGCCGGGAGCGGCCCCGCGGAGAGCCCCAGGAGAAGGCGAAGGGGGGCTCACCCTACACCGGGCGTTTCGCCGAGGTGATGTCTCACCTGGCCGCGGGCCGGATCGTCCAGGCCCGCAGCCAGGCCGAGTCCTGGAGCTCCGAGGCGCCGGGCGACGTGCTGGCCCTCTTGGCGCTGGGCGAGGCGTGGGAGGCCGCCGGAGAGAGGTCCGCGGCGGCGCGCGCCTACGGCTCGCTCATCGACCTGTTCCCCGGCCGCGTCGATCTGCGGCGGCTGGCCGGCGAGCGTCTCGAAAGGCTGGGGGATGCGGGGCTCGGCCTCGCGATCGACACCTATCAGAAGGCCGTTCTGGACCGGCCGGACCACCTTTCGGGCCACCGCCTCCTCGCCTGGGCCCTGCTGCGCGCAGGCCGCTTCGCGGAAGCGTTCGACGCGATCGACCAAAGCCTCGCGCGGGAGTATCCGGGCGGCCGTTTCGCCGGAGCCGACCGGGTGCTCCGGGAAGACCTGGGGCTGCTCGCGGCGGCCTGGCAGAAGGCCGAGCCGGCCCGGCGCGAGGAGATCCGCTCCCGTCTCGCCGCCCGCGCCGTGGATCTCGAAACCGAGCCCTCCCTGCGCTTCGTCCTCTCCTGGGAGACCGACGCCAACGACGTCGACCTCCACGTCTACGACCGCCGGAACGCGCACGCCTACTACTCGCAGAAAACCTTGCCATCCGGCGGCGAGCTGTACGCGGACGTGACCACGGGCTACGGCCCCGAATGCTTCGCGATCCGCGACCCGGAAAGCAGGGAAGCCGCGCCCTATCGCCTCCGGGTGCACTACTACAGCCGCGGCCCCATGGGCTACGGCATGGGAACCGTCCACGTGATCCGCCACGACGGCCAAGGCGGCCTCAGTGTCGAGCCGCGGCCTTTCGTGCTGATGGTTGACAACGCGATGGTGGACGTGGGGGTGGTCGGAGGGGGGAAGAGCGCGAAGGGATCGTAGTCGCCTGGTCGTCTCCCGACCACTTGCGCTAAGATAAGCCGCCTCCCTCCTCCGGCCGCCAATGAATGGGGGGGCGGCTTGCGCCGCCGCAGCGAACGAGTCAACACACTATGGCAACTCTATCGTGAAGTATGCCTACGAAGACTTAAGTGAAGGGCAGTTCGAGACACTGGTCGTGTTCTTGTGCCAACGCTTGCTTGGAGTCTCTGTTCAGGGCTTCGCCAAGGGACCCGATGGCGGTCGTGACGCCAAGTTCGTGGGGACGGCCGAGTTGCATCCGAGCCAAGCCGCCCCCTGGGTTGGTACGACCATCATTCAAGCCAAGCACACCAATGGCTCCAATCGTAATTTCTCGGAATCTGACTTTTACAGCCGAAGCCGCGAGAACACCGTGCTCGGGAAGGAGATCCCACGAATCAGGAAACTGCTGGCGAACAAGCAGCTCGACCACTATATGTTGTTCGCCAACCGACGTCTCGCCGGCAATGCCGAAGGAGAGATCCGTGCGTACCTCGCGAAGGAGTGCGGTATTTCCGCAGGGTCGATCTACCTGTGCGGGTCGGAACAGTTAGAAATATGGATGAAGACCTTTCCTGATGTGCCGAAGCTGGCCGACCTCGATCCCATCGATTCCCCGCTGCTCATCAGCCCAGACGATTTGGCCCAAGTCGTGCAAGCCCTGGCACGGCAGGAGGGCAGAGTGTTGGCAGTACTCGACGATCCGCCGGCGCCCCGCGTGACCTATGAGCAGAAAAACGCACTCAACGCCATGAGCGAGGATTACGCAAAGGCCCAACGCAAGAAATACCTGAAGGAGACAGTGCAGATCCGCTCCTTTCTGGCCGCCCCGGAGAATCTCGACCTCCTGCGTATGTACGAATCGGTCGTCGATGAGTTCCAGCTCAAAATTATCGCCAAGCGGAAGGACTATCAAACCTTCGACGCCGTAATGGAATATTTGGTGGATCTGTTGTTCAACCGCGACCCCATCCTTCGCCAACATGGGCACAAGCGCCTGACGCGAGCCGTATTGTTCTACATGTACTGGAACTGCGACATCGGAGACGCCGGAGATGCTTAGGCCGACCAAGCACTCGCACCCCGACCGTACTGTCATCAACGTCTCGCTATTGCTGCTGGCGCGCCTCAAGACCCGCCGGCTCGATGATTACGGTGCATTGCGCAATTACGCCAAGAAAGCAGTCGCAGGGGGAGATGTGCTGTTCCTCCCGGCTCTTAACTTCCTTTATTTGATGGGCCTGATCGATTATCGCCCGAAGACCGACTCAGTGGAATACGTAGGACCCAATGAAGCTATCTAGACTCTACTCCAACAGGCCGAACTTGTTCGCGCCCGTGGATTTTGCACCAGGCGTAAACGTCGTCCTTGCCGAGATCCGACTACGCGAAAACCGGAATAAGGACACACACAACTTGGGCAAGACGACTCTGGCACGTCTGCTCGACTTTGCCTTCCTCGCCAAGCGTGACCCAAAACTCTTCTTGTTCAAACACTTCGACCTGTTCAAGGAGTTCGTCTTCTTCCTTGAGGTCGAGTTGATGGACGCGTCCTATGTGACCGTGCGGCGCAGCATTTCGGATGCAACCAAAATCAGCTTCAAGAAGCACGAGGCCAGCCATCAGGACTTCACCGATTTGCCGGCACCTGAATGGGATCATCTGGAAATGCCGTTCGACCGTGCGCGCGACATGCTGGACAGCCTCCTCGACTGGCGCGCACTCAAGCCATGGCCATATCGGAAGATCCTGGGCTACCTTTTGCGCTCGCAAGACGACTTCCGAGATGTGTTTCATCTACGCAAGTTCGCCGCGGGGCATTTGGATTGGAAGCCCTTCCTTGCTCACATCCTGGGATTCAACGCTCAGCTGGTCGCTCTCCATTACGACAAAGAAGAGGAGTTGGCAGAGAAGCAGAGTACGGCACAAACCATCAAAAGCGAGCTAGGGGGATCGATCGAAGACATCAGCAAGATCGAAGGAATGTTGCTACTCAAGCAGCAGGAGGCGGAAAAGAAGCAGAGACTGCTGGACGCCTTCGACTTCCGTGTGCAAGACAAGGACCGCACAAAG
>DATHUD010000036.1:0-32188 GCA_035462575.1 Thermoanaerobaculia bacterium
CTGATGTGCTCCGACCGGCCGTGCGCGTCGAGCGACTCGGCGGTCTCCCACTCCTCGATGAAGGC
Organism: Thermoanaerobaculia bacterium; assembly: GCA_035462575.1. Classification (GTDB taxonomy): domain Bacteria; phylum Acidobacteriota; class Thermoanaerobaculia; order Multivoradales; family UBA5704; genus DATARR01. Next base: position 66 of record DATHUD010000036.1, read on the forward strand.
GAAGTCGCCCGAGCCGTCGAGCGCCCGGGTGAGGTCGTAGCGGATGCACCCGGCCTCTTTGCGGGTCGGCTCCACCATGGCGGACAGCGCGCGCTCCAGATCCGCCTCCCGGCCGGGCGCGGCGACGAAGAGCGCTAGGACGTGAACGGTCTCTCTCGGCATCTCTCTCCTCCTACCTCCCCGGTGTCAGCCGCAGCGTGTGGACCGCCGGCCCCGGCAGGAACGGGGTGGGGTCGCCATTCTCCCAGGCTTCGTGGCCGGCCTGGTAGTGGGGAGACATCGGGTGTCCGCTCTGGCCCACGGGCATGTGGAAGAAACCGGCCTCCTCGCGGCCCGGCGAGACCACCAGCCGCTGCGAGGCCCCGGCGTACGCGCTCTGGAAGCGGGGCATGTTGTCGTCGCCCGGGAGCGGCCGGGCCGGAACGTCGAGCCAGCGGCCGAGGAGCGGCACGCCTGCGCCCAGCGGATGCTGGATCCTCGTCGTATTGCGCTCCCCCCAGGTCCGTTCCGCGAGCTTCGGCCCCCACTGCGCGTTGAACGCGAGAGCTTCGTCCACCGCGGCCAGGAGTTGCTCGTCCCAGCTCTTGAACCTGGGATCGAGCAGGTGGAGGGGGCGCTCGGTGACGAGCTTCCAGAGCGGCCCCTCGAACTGGTGCGTCGGACCGAAGCGCTCCTCCTCCGGGATGCCGCCCTGTCCGGAGAGCGCGTTGAACACCTGGTTCCTCGTGCTGATCCGGAACGAGCGGACCAGCCGGTAGGCGATCGAGTCCACGGAAGCGCGGCCGGTCCAGGTGGTCTCGACGAGCCGCCGCATCTCCTTCCTTTGCGGGTCCGCCGCCACGGCCTCGGGCGTCAGGGTGTCCAGGAGGAGCTCCCTCCAGCGCGCGAGGAAAAGAGCCCGGTCGTCGAGCTGGATCGCGAGCATGTCCCTGGGTGTCACCTTCTCCCGGGCGAGCAGGCCGTCGCGGATCTGCCGGGCCCGGGCGCCCAGGTCGTAGCCGCCGTTGCCCAGTTGGGTCAGCATTTCGCCGTCCACCACCCGGGCGTTGGCCGTCCAGATCCGGCCGGACGGGGGATCGACCACCCGGGGCATCTCCTCCGGCGCGAGCCAGCCTTTCCAGCCGCGGGAGCCGTCCGCCCAGGAGGTGGGCACCTGGCCCGAGAAGCCGACCCGGCGCGGCATCTGACCCATGATCGTCCAGCCGATGCGGCCGGTCTCGTCCGCCACCACGAAATTCTGCGGCGGGATGCCGCTCCGGTTGGCCACGGCCATGGCCTCTTCCAGAGTGCGCGCCGTCTCCAGGCCGACGCTCGCGAGGTTGACCGACTCCGGGTGGTGGGCGGTCCAGGCAAAGGCCCGCGGCCGGCCCTTGGCATCGGTGTCCAGGACCGGCCCCCAGATCGTCTCCTTCACCTCCAGGGGCACGTCCTCGCCTCCTTTGACCCGGATCGTCTCCGTCACCTTCGTGAACCACTTCAGCCCCTGAGGCGTCCGGTAGACGTCCGGCCGCCGGGGATCGACCTCCAGGAGGACCAGGTCGGTCCAGTCGCCGTAGCTGTTCGTGAACCCCCACGCCACGTGCCCGTTGCTCCCCACGGCGACCAGGGGCGTGCCCGGAAGAGTCACCCCGGTCACGCGGACCGAGCCCCCGGCGCCGTCCGGGCGGACGATCGAGACCCGGTACCAGGTGTTCGGCACACGGATCCCCAGGTGCATGTCGTCGGCGAGCAGCGCCCGGCCGTCCGCCGTGTGGGTGCCCGCCACCGCCCAGTTGTTGCTGCCTACCGCGAGCTCCTCGTCCTCCTCCTGGAATCGGCGCATCGCGGCTGCCTTCGGAAGGGTCCGTGGCGCGGGCGCCTTGCGGAGGTCGAAGACCTCCGGGCCGGGGATGGGAAGCGCGGCGAACGGCTCGCCCACGATGGGAGCGTCCCACTCGGTGCCGGGCGGAGTGAGGAACGCGAACATCTCCGGAGGGAGCCTGTCCTGGAGGATGCCCAGATCGGACTCGCCGCTGCCGTCCTGGTCCTGGAGGTCCATGAACATGGCGAAGACGGCGAGGATCGAGTCTTCCGGCTTCCAGGGGGCGGGGTCGGCCCGGAGGAGGAGGTACTCGAAAGGCTTCTCCCCGAGCGAGGAGAGGCCGGCGTTCACCCCGTCCGCGTAGCCCGCGAGGACCTCCCGCTCCTCCGGGGAAGCCCTCTCCACCACCCGCCGCGCCACCGCCCGGAAGCGGTGAATGCGGTTGGCCCGGTCCGCCTCCACCACCGCCGGTCCCACGATCTCCGCGAGCTCGCCCGCGGAGCTCCTGCGCATCAGGTCCATCTGGAAGAAACGCTCCTGGCCGTGGAGGAAGCCCAGGGCGCGGGCGGCGTCCGCGCGGCTCTCCGCGCGGATCGTGGGCACCCCGAGCGCGTCCCGCTCGACCGTGACGGGCCCGGAGAGCCCCGGGATCGCCCGCTCGCCGGAAAGCTGCGGAAGGCTCGCCTCCACCCGGCTTCGGAACCACAGCCCCCCGACCAGGAGGACGAGGATCAGGAGCCCGAGCGCGACAGCCAGGGCAAGGCCGAGTCGGCGCAAAACGCGCCGGGGGCGTCCCGGACGCGGGGGCACAGCGGGTGCGGGTGCAGGTGCAGGTGCAGGTGCAGCGAGCGCTTCGGCCATCGGTTCCTCCTGAGCGGGATCGGCCTTCGACGGCCCTAGTTTCCGGGAAGAGCGCTCCCCGCGCAAGCCGCCTCTGGATTGTAATGATCTTGTAAGGATGGCTCCTCGATACTCACGTCCGTTGGCATTCCGAGCGCTCAGAAGTCCGGTTCTTTGAGACCGGCGAGCATCTAAAAGCAGCGAAGTTTCAAGGAGTGGTTTGATGAAGAGAAGGATTTTTGTCGCCGCCTTCGCCCTCTGCCTCTCGCTGGCCGGTCAGGGCCACCAGGCCCTTGCGGCCGAAGACAAGGGCCAGAACGACTTGTACGATCAATTGATCAAGGAAGGGTGGACGGTGGCCGCCCCGGGCGTCCTGCAGCGCAACCTGGGCCCCAACAAGGTCGAGACGCTGGGCTTCGGAGCGGACGGCCTGCGCTTCAAGCTCGAAGAGCTCAAGAATCAGCTCGCCTTCCTGCGCGAAGAGTACAGGCATCGCCCCACTGCCGAGCTCCGCCGGTCGATCCGCAGCCAGCGCGCGGAGATCGAGCGGACCCGCGCGGCCCTGGAGACCGCGTCGGTTACAGATGAGCTCGATGTGGAGAAGGCAGCCTCCGGAATCGATTGCACGATCAAGTACGGCGCTCACGTCGACGCGTTCCCTCTGAGCGGTGGAAGCCAGGGCGTCGGCGCCACCACGGATTCCTACTTCAACAGCAACTGCGGCCAGACGGGCGAGGTCTACGCTCACGCTTATGGCAAGGCCACCGGCGCGGACAATGTGATCCGGACTTTCAGCAAGAGCGATCCGACCACCGGCCCCAGCCTGCCTCGGATCGGCGGCAACGTCACCGCCTCCGCCACGGGCACCGTCCTCGGTGTGAAGGATTGCTACTCGTACTCCTTTGCGACGATGACGAGCTACGACATCAACGTCACCTATTCGCAGTCCTCCACCAACTACACCTGCCCTGTCCAGATCACTCCCACGATCACCGGGCCGACCCTGGGTCTCGTTTCGGGCTACAACTGCCAGACGTACACCTGGAGCGTGTCGGCGACCGGCGGGGCCCCCGGCTACACCTACACGTGGTACCGCGACGGCTCTCAGGTCGGGACCGGCACCTCCTACTCCCAGACGTTCTGTGGCGGCAACTACGCCTGGACCGAGTATGTGAACCTTTCCGCCACGGCGCGCGACACCGCCGGCCAGACCGGGACTGACACGCACAACGCAACCATCAGATACTCCGCCACCACCTCCACCTGCGACCCCTACAAGTTCTGCCCACAGGAACCGCTCTGATCGATTCACCATCCGCTTCGCGGCGGGGAGGCTCCGGCCCCCCGCCGCCTTTTAGATCCGATTTTTCTGTCGGCACCCTGTAACCTGATCAAGAGTTCATCAAGGAGAGAGAACAATGAGAGGAAAAGTTTTGCTGACCGCGTTCGTTTTCGGCTGTGCGTCGCTCTGCACCGCGCAACCGGGCCTCGCCGCCGGGGACGGTGGCGATCTGCTGAAGTCGATGGAGAAAGGTGGATGGCAGACGGTGGCGCCCGGCGTCATGCAGCGCAGCCTGGGGGCTGGCAAGGTCGAAACGCTCGGATTCGGAGCCGACGGCCTGCGTTTCAAGATCCAGGAGATGACTGAGCATTTGAGCTTCCTGCGCCAGGAGTACGCGAACCATCCGACTCCGAAAGTGCGCAAGTCGATCCAGCGGTACAGGGCGGAGATCGCGCGCCTCACCGAGGCCCTGGAGACCGCCAAGTCCCTCGATGAGGAAGAGGGCCTGAAGGCTTTGAACGAAAAGGCGTCGGGTGGCATCGACTGCACGATCAAGTACAGCGCCCACGTCAATGCCTTCCCCTTGACCGGCAGCCAGGGCGTCGGCGCCAACACCGATGCCTCCTTCAGCAGCAACTGCGGCCAGGTCGGCGAGGTGTATGCCCACTCGTACAGCAAGGCCACCGGAGCCGACAACGTGATCCGGACCGCTACCCACACCGAGCCGCCGAGCGGTATCCGTTCCGGCAGCAACGTGACCGCCGTCACCTCGGACAACGTCCTCGGCGTCCGCGACTGCTATTCGTACTCCTACGCCACGATGACGAGCTACGACATCGGCGTCTCCTACTCACAGTCGGTCGAAAACCGTCTCTGCCCAGCCACGGTCTCCCCACTCAACCTGTCCGTCTCCTCGAACTGGGGCGGCACTGTCGAAGTCTACGGGACCAACTGTGTGCTCGTGAGCTGGACCGCTTCGGCCTCCGGCGGAACCTCTCCGTACTCCTACGCCTGGTACAACGGCTCGACCTACTTGGGCGCGGGCGCCAGCTACACCCGGAGCTTTTGCGGCAACAACACGACCAAGACGCAGTTGTACTCGATTACGGCGACCGCGACGGACAGCACCAGCCCGACCGTGCAGACCAAGTCCGTCTCCTACCCGAACACGATCTACTACTACGGCAGCAGCAACTGCATCCAGCAGTCGACCGCGGACGACAAGGCGATTTCGCCGACTTCGCCGACGATCTGCCCCTACTAGTCTTCAAGATCTGAGGACCTGATCGCGGGCGGGGCCGTTCCAAGCGGTCCCGCCCGTTTTCTTTTTTTGCTCTCCGCTCTCTTTGTAATGATCCTGTAAGGTTCCCTCCCGGATACTTCCCCCCGTTCCGCAGTTGTTGTCCAAAACTCTTTTGCCATCACCGCCCGCTCCATGAGAGGGCATTCTTCTAGGACTTGCTCAACCAAGGCCCTGACAAGGAGAGAAGTATGAGAGGAAAAGCTTTGTTCGCCGCGTTCGTGTTCTGTTGTGCCATGGTGGGTACTTCCCACCAGGCCTCCGCCGCCTCCGGCAATCAGGATCTGCTGGAGCAGATGCAGCAGGAGGGCTGGACGGTGGCGGCGCCCGGTGTCCTGCAGCGTGACCTGGGGCAAGGCAAGGTCGAGACGCTCGGATTCGGAGCCGACGGCCTGCGCTTCAAGATTCAGCAGATGACCGAGCATCTGAGCCTTCTGCGACAGGACTACACGAACCATCCGACTCCGAAGGTGCGCAAGTCGATCCGGACCTACAAGGCGGAGATCGAGCGCCTCACCAAGGCTCTGGAGACCGCCAAGTCGATCGATGAGTCGGAAGGCCTCGCGTCTTTGAGCGACAAGGCTTCGGGCGGCATCGACTGCACGATCAAGTACGGCGCCCACGTCAACGCCTTCCCCCTGACCGGCAGCAGCCAGGGCGTCGGCTCCACGACCGACTCCTACTTCAACAGCAACTGCGGCCAGACCGGCGAGGTGTACGCCCACTCGTACAGCAAGGCCACCGGGGCGGACAACGTGATCCGGACCGCCACCCACACCGATCCTCCGAGCGGCGTCCGCACCGGCACCAACGTGACGGCCAACACCTCGGACAGCGTCATCGGCGTCCGCGACTGCTATTCGTACTCCTACGCCACGATGACGAGCTACGACATCGGCGTCACCTACTCGCAGTCGGTCAACAACTACCTCTGTCCCGCCCCGGTCAATCCGCCCACCGTGTCCGTCTCTTCAAACTCTGGCGCTTCCTTCTATATCTACGAGTATGATTGCGCGACCGTCACCTGGACCGCCTCCGGCTCCAGCGGAACGGCTCCGTACACCTACAAGTGGTACAACGGCTCGACCTACCTGGGCGCCGGCGCCACCTACTCGAAGACCTTCTGCGGCAACAACGTCACGTCGACGGCGACGTACACGATTACGGCCAACCTGACCGATAGCGCTGCGAAGACGGCGTCCGCCTCGCACACGACGACGATCTACTACCGCAAGATCATCACGTATACCGGCTGCACTCAGGCTTCGACTTCCGGCGACAAGGCCGACACCGTCTGCCCGTAGTAAAAACCTCTGGAGCCGGCCAGGCCGGCTGTGAATGGCCTCAAAGGGTGGGACCGCTTTCGCGGTCCCACCCTTTTCTCTTTCAGCCCTCCCGCACTTTTCCTGTAATGGTCCTGTAAGGTTCCCTCCCCGATACTGTCCTCCGTCTTCGCGGTTTTATCTCCTAGGTGATCTCGTCAGGCGAAGGGCCCTGTGCTTCGCAGTGGATTTCTTGCCATGAACGCCCGCTCCGTAAGGGCGGGCTTTGAGAGCCTGAACGAGGATCTATCAAGGAGAGAATCATGAGAGGAAAAGCTTTGTTGACCGCGCTCGTGTTCGGCTGTGCCACGCTCTGCGTCTCCCAGCCGGGCCTCGCCGCCTCGGGGACGGAAGACCTGGTCGAGCAGATGCAGAGAGAAGGCTGGACGCTCGTTTCGCCCGGAGTCCTGCAGCGCGACCTGGGCAACCGCCAGGTCGAGACGCTCGGGTTCGGAGCCGACGGCCTGCGCTTCAAGATCGAGGAGATGCAGACCCACCTCGCCTTGCTGAAGGACGAGCTCCGGTTGAACCCGTCGCCGGACCTGCGCAAGGCGGTGCGAATCTACCGGGCCGAGATCGCGCGCCTGACCCAGGAGCTTGCGACCGCGAAGATCATCAGCGAGGAGGATGGCCTGGCCTCCATGACCGAAAATGCCGGTATCGACTGCACGATCAAATATGGCGCGCACGTGAACGCGTTCGCTCTGAGCGGCGGCAGCGCGGGCGTCGGCGCCACCACCGACTCCTACTTCAACAGCAATTGCGGGCAGGTCGGTGAGGTGTACGCCCACGCGTACGGCAAGGCCAGGGGCACCGACAACGTTCTCCGGACCGCCACCCACACGGATCCATTGTCGGGCATCCGCTCGGGCGGCAATGTGACCGCGAACGCCTCGATCACCGTCAACGGCGTCAGCGAGTGCTACTCCTACTCCTACGCCACGATGACCAGCTACGACATCGGCGTCAGCTACTCGCAGTCGGCCACCAACTACGCCTGCCCCAATCCGCTGACCCTGTCTGTCAGCTCGAACTATGGCTCCTCGATCCACATCTACGAATACGACTGCGCGACCGTCACCTGGACGCCTTCGGCCAGCGGCGGCACCGCGCCCTATTCCTACGCCTGGTACAACGGCGCGACCTCCCTCGGCACCGGGGCGACCAAGTCCAGGACGTTCTGCGGCAGCAACACCAACACGACGCAGACCTACACGATCACGGCCAACCTGACGGACAGCACCACACCCACGCCGCAGACCAAGTCGGCCTCTCACACGACGACGATCTACTATCACAGGATCATCTCGGACCCGTGCGCTTCGACCGCCGGCAGCAAGCTCTACGAGCAGCCCATCTGCCCGTAGTCAAGGCTCCAGGGCCGGCTCGCCGGCCGTGAAATCCTCAGGGTGGAGCCGTCTTCGCGGCCCCACCTTTTCTTTTTCCAATCTCCTCCGCTCCTCTGTAATGATGCTGTAAGGTGCGCTCCTCAATACTTCCCTGGTCTTTGCAGTTGTGGTTCAAGAAGGCAGATCTTCGCAGCTTCAACAACGGGCCCTCCAGGCCGGCAATTTTAAGGAGCGTGTTGTGAAGGAAAAGATCCTGTTCGTCTCGTTCGTGTTCTGTCTCGCGATCTTCGGTGCCGTCCATCCGGGCCTCGCCGACTCTTCGAACGAGCCGCCAGCGGGTCTGCTCGGAAACATGCAGCAGGAGGGATGGCAGCTCGTGGGGCCCGGAGTGCTGCAGCGCCATTTGGAGAACAACAAGGTCGAAACCCTGGGATTCGGCGCCGAAGGCTTGCGCTTCAAGCTCGACGAGATGAAAGCCCACTACGCCTTCCTGCGAGCCGAGCTCGAGCGCCAACCGGACAACAAGGACCTGCGGCGGGCGATCCGTGCCCATCGGGCGGAGATCCTGCGCACCGCGGCGGCCCTGGAGAACGCCAAGTCGATGGGCGACATGGGTTCTCTCAGCGAGAAGACCGCCGCCGGGATCGACTGCACGATCAAGTACGGCGCCCACGTGAACGCGTTCCATCTCACCGGAGGCTCTCCGGGGGTCGGCGCCACCACGGATTCCTACTTCAACAGCAACTGCGGCCAGACCGGCGAGGTGTACGCCCACGCATACAGCAAGGCCACGGGCGCCGACAACGTGATCCGGACCGCCACCCACTCCGACCCGGCGAACCAGGTTCCCCGCTATGGCGGCAACGTGACGGCCTCCACTTCGAACACCGTCGTCGGCGTGCGCGACTGCTACTCCTATTCTTACGCGACCATGACGAGCTACGACCTGGGCGTCACCTACTCGCAGTCCGTCTCCAACTCGGCCTGCCCCAACCCGCTCAACGTGAGCGTCTACGTGGATTACAGCTATATCCAGCTCTACGGATACGATTGCCAGACGGTCACCTGGACTGCTTCGGTCTCGGGTGGAGCCGCCCCGTATTCCTACACCTGGTCTCGCGACGGCAGCTATGCCGGCTCCGGCCCCTCGTATTCGGAGATGTTCTGCGGCAACAACTACAGTTGGAGCTACAGCGTGAACGCAACGGCGACAGTGACCGACAACTCCACTCCCGGCCAGAGCGGGTCCGCTTCGGCGTTGACGTCGATCTACACCTACGCGAACAGCCCGAATTGCGATTATCGATACGAGTTCTGCGCGCAGCAGCCGCTCGATTGATCGATCCGAGACCATCGTCCTCCCGGCGGGGCCGCTCCGGCGGCCCCGCCCGTCTCACCGGCGAGAGCCCTCCGGAAACGGATAGACTCTCCCCGCCATGGCTGAGCCGACCTTTCCCGACCTCCGCGCCTTTCTTGACCAGCTCCGTCGCGACGGCGACCTCGTCACCGTCGAGGCTCCCGTGGACGCCCGCCTCGAGGCGTCCGAGATCCACCGCCGGGTGATCGCGGCCGGGGGGCCGGCTCTCCTGTTCACGAATGTGAAAGGGGCGGACTTTCCCCTGGCCACCAACCTCTTCGGCACGGCGCGCCGGGCGGAGAGGGCGTTCGGCACCCGGCCGCTCCGGCTCATCCGCCGGCTCGTGCATCTCGCCGAGACGCTCCTGCCGCCCACGCCGGGCAAGCTCTGGGGTGCTCGCGACGTGGCGGGAGAGGCGCTCCGGATCGGCTCGAAGCGCCGGAATGCCGGGCCGGTGGCCGAAGTCGTCACCGGCGACGTCCGGCTCGACCGCCTGCCCGCCCTCACCACCTGGCCGGAGGACGGCGGCCCGTTCATCACCCTGCCTCTCGTCTACACGGAGCATCCCGACGGCAAGGGGCACAACCTCGGCATGTACCGGCTCCACGTGCACGACGCGCGGACGACGGGCATGCACTGGCAGATCGGCAAGGGGGGCGGCTATCACTACGCGGTGGCCGAGTCGCGGGGGAAGGCTCTCCCCGTCACCGTGTTCCTGGGCGGCCCGCCCGCGCTCATCCTGGCCGCCATCGCGCCGCTCCCCGAGAACGTCCCCGAGCTGATGCTCGCCTCTCTGATCGCCGGCGAGCGCCTGCCGCTCGTGGCTCCCGGCCCCGGGGCGCACCCGCTCGTGGCCGGGGCGGAATTCGCGCTGATTGGCAGGGTCCCGCCCGGCGTCCGCCGTCCGGAGGGGCCGTTCGGGGATCACTACGGCTATTACTCGCTCCGGCACGACTACCCGGTCTTCGAAGTCGAGCGGATCGCCCACCGGAAGGACGCGATCTATCCGGCGACCGTCGTGGGCAAGCCGCGGCAGGAGGACTTCTTCATCGGCGACCTCCTCCAGGAGCTGCTCTCGCCGCTTTTTCCGCTGGTGATGCCCGCGGTCGAGCAGCTCTGGTCGTACGGCGAGACCGGCTATCACTCGCTCGCCGCGGCGGTCGTCAAGCAGCGCTACAAGCGGGAGGCTATGGCCTCGGCCTTCCGCATTCTGGGAGAGGGACAGCTCTCGCTCACCAAGTTCCTCTTTGTCGTTGACCGTCCGGTGGATCTCAAGGATTTTCCGGCGACGCTCACCCACGTGCTGGAGCGCACGCATCCGGAGACGGACCTCTACGTCTTCTCGAATCTTTCCATGGACACGCTGGACTACACCGGCCCGGCCGTGAACGAAGGCTCGAAGGGGGTCTGGCTCGGCTTGGGCGACCCGGTGCGCGAGCTGCCCCGCGGCTTCGCCGCCCCGGAGATCCCGCAGGGTTTGACCGAAGTCCACGTTTTCTGCCCCGGCTGCCTCGTGGTGGGGGGGCCCTCGTACGCGGACGACCCCGGAGCCGCCGCCCGCTTCGCCACACACCCCGCCTTCACCGGCTGGCCCCTGGTCGTCCTGACGGACGAGCCCCGCCGCGCCGCCGCCTCACCGATCAATTTCCTCTGGACCACCTTCACCCGCTTCGAGCCCGCCGCGGACATCCACGCCGCCGGCACCACCCTCGTGCGCCACCACGTCTCCTACCGGCCTCCCGTCCTGATCGACGCCCGCATGAAGCCCTGGTTCCCCAAGGAGCTCTTCGCGGACGAGGTGACCGCGGCGACCGTTTCGCGGCGGTGGAAGGAGTATTTCCCGAGCGGGAAGGTGGAGATGGGGGATTCGGGGACGGGGCACCTGACGCCGTAGGGGCTGGCAGCTTGAAACGGATGCGGTGATTTTTCTGATCGATCGTGACGGCGAAGCGGCGCAGGAACGCCTGGCCGACATTGGCATTGGGGAAGATCTCGACAAAGCGCGACGCGCGGGCGATCGACCGTGATGGCGCCCACCTGCACGCCGCCCTCGCCTTGCCCGCCCGAGCGCCGTGCCCTTCGAAACCTCACCCTCTGTCTCCCTCTCCCATCTCCCACCCAGCCCCCCGCCGGGAGAGGGAGGACGTACATCAGCCGACCTTGCCCATCCTGGATTTCCAGACGCAGGCATGGTCGCTTGGAATGCGTCCTCCCTCTCCCCCTGGGAGAGGGAGACAGAGGGTGAGGTTTCGGAGGGCAGACCGTACCCGGAAGCAAGATGTGTAGAAGAGGCGGGCATGAATGCCCGGGCCACAGCCAGCACCTGGAGAGGAGCCAACCGCAACCGGGATGGCTGGCGCTTGTCACGTTTTATGGTCTGAGAGCATCCTTATATATAGAGGAGGTCGTGAGGACGAGGTGGAACGGGTCGGAGCGATCCGGGCCGTCTCTCCTCACCACCCTGTTTTTCGGCTCCAGATGACTGGGGGGCGCTGTTTCCGGCACTTGTGCGCGGAAATGAAGAGAGGACCCCTTGAAGCACGTATCGTCGGGCGATCCTGAGAAGAGCCGGTCCCGGATCGCAGGAGTCGCCCTAATCTTCGCTTCCGCCGTGATCCCCCTCTCCTGGGAGGAGGATCTCCCGTTGTGGATCGAGGCCGCGTTCGTCTCCGGCCTCTTCTGCCTGAGCGGTGCCTTCCTGCTTCGCGCGCCGTGGCTCCGGAGCCGTCTCCGGCGGCTCTCCTCGGTCCTGCTCTCTTCGTGGCTCCACCGGGAGCAGGACAAGGCCCGCGAGGAAAACCTCTTTTATCCGGGAGCGCTCGAACGGCACCGCCTCCTCCTGGGTTTTTCGCTCCACGACCTCGCGAGAGAGACCGGGATCCCATTCCTGGCTCTCTGGCTTTTCTCCAGGTTCCCGGGCTGGGTCCCCCGGCCGGAATACCTGGAAGCTCTCGAACGGGCGCTGCTGCTCCCGGAGGGCTATTTCGCACACGGTGGCTCCTATGGGCCGGATTACTCTCTGCGTCGTCTCTACCGGTATGACGATCTCGGATACGGACGGGTGTTCACTCTGTCCCGGGTCCGGCGAACCAGCCAGAAGGAGCGCGACGAGATCGTGCGAAAGCTCGAAGATCTGCGCTGGGAAGAATTGCGGAAGGAGGGGAAGGTGTCATGACGACCTCCAAGGTGTCCGGCTTCCTGCGCAGACGGGCGCTCTCTTATCCACCCCGGCGGATCGAAGAGCACCGCGAAGGCCTCTCGTTGCTGGGAGGCCTCCCGCACGCTCTCCAACTCGCCTGGACTCTTCTGGACGGCAAGCTCGACGAAAAACCAAAGCTTCACTTCCCGGGGCCCCGAAAAAGGAAACGCACGCTGTTTCCCTGGGCCGTGGCCCTGGCGAGCTGTTGGGGCGCCGAGGTGCGGCCGGACTCTCTCGAAGAGCTGGAAGCCTTCCTCGTCCGGACGCCCTCGCATTCCGTGATCTATCTGCGAAGACATCTCCCCGAGGATCGACAGGCCTGGTGCATCTGCCACGAGCTCGCGCATCTCGCTCTCGGCCACCGCTCGAACACGAGCTACGGGCTCGACCCCGCCTGGCTGCTGCCGGAAGAGGTCCTCCTCTTCGACCGGCAGGAGGCCGCGGCCGACGCGCTGGCGAGCCTTTGGCTCCATATTTTTGAGGGACTGGCGGACCAGGGACACGCACCGGGAACCGTGGACCGCGCCGCGCGGCGCCTCCGCCAGCCCACCCGGACGGCGGCCCCGAGCCGGGCCGACGAGATCTTCGTCCAACTGGATTTCGCGTCCCGTTGGAGCGGTCTCCCCTGGTAGAGCCGGCGCGGGATGTCGCACGAAGCGCTCCGGATCCCCCGGGAAGGGGTGTTCCCGCTACTCAAGCCCCTCGTCGGCTTCCGGGCGGAGATCCTCGCGCGGCTCGAGCGTCATCCCTATGAACGCAACGTTTTTCTGATGCTCAAGTTCCGCCCGGGAAACGCGGACCTGTCGGATTTCATCCTCGAGACCCTGGCGCGGTATGGCTTCCACGGCGTGCGGGCCGATCAGCCGGAATGGAACATCACGAACAATGTCTACAACCCCGTAGCCGTGCTCTACTGCTGCAAGTACGGCATCGCGCTCTTCGATGAGGCCGAGCCGGGGCAGACGTACAGTGCAAACGTCGCCTACGAGCTGGGGATGATGCACCTGCAGAGGAAGACCTGTCTCCTCTTGAAGCACGCGTCGCTCCCCCAGCTCCCCTTCGATCTGATCAAGGATCTGTACGTCTCCTACGAGCGGGAGCTGTCCGTCCGCAAGCTGATCGGCCGGTGGATCGAGGAGATCTCCGCGACGGCGGCGCCGAAGCCCGCGGGCCCGCCGTCGATCCTCACGATCCACGAAGAGGCCATGGCGCTCGGAAGCGCCGAGCTGTCCCGTCTGCTGTCTCTGGGATTGCGCGACGCGGCGCCGCTCCTCGATGTACGGTCTCTTCTCGCGTCCGCGGAAGAAGCGGTCGACGTGGCCTCGCCTCTCTCCTTCACCTGGCTGGATGTCGCGCGGGAAGAGCTGCGCCGGCTGATCCGCGAAAAGAGAGCGGCCGTCAATTTCGTGCTCCTCGAACCGGCGCAGGTCCCCGCGATCCCCGGGTATGAAGCCGGAATGAACGCGGCCGTCGAATCGATCAAATCCCTCGTGGACCGGCAATCGAAGGCCGCGGTGAGCCTCTACGTCCATCCGCTCGTCCCGGGGTACTCGATCGTCCGGGCTGATGACCGGATGATCGTCTCCCCCTGGGGTGACGGCTCCGCGGCGGATGAGACTCCATCCCTCCTTCTGGAGCGGGGGGACGAGCCCGGTGACCTGTTCTCTTCCTACCTGCGGGCCCACGAGCGGTTGCTGCGGGGCCCTGCGCGGCTCCGGTGGACGAACCGGCTATGACGAGATGCGGCCCCTCTCCCCCTACATCGCTTCATCTCCCCAAACACTGCCTCCGCGTTGGAACGCCGGGACGGCGTTTCCTACGCTGGCGCGTCTCTGTGGACATCGGCTCGGCGTTCGCAACGCTGGCGCGTCTCCGCAACGCTGAGCCGGCGTATCCCGCGCTGGCTTGGCGCTGCGGACATCGCCTCATCTCCGGGGACGCTGGCTCGGCGTTGGAACGCCAGGGCGATGTTTCCGGCGCAGGCGTATCTCTCCTTACAGCGCTTCATCTCTACGGACGCCGGAGCTGCGTTGGAACGCCGGGGCGTTGTCTCCTTCGCTGGCGCAGCGTCCCGTACATTGCTTCGCCTCCCTGAACACCGGCTTGGCGCTGGAACGCTGAGACGATGTTTCCCGCGCCGGCCTGCCGTTGCGGACATCGGCCCGGCGTCCGCAACGCCGTCCTGTCTCCGGAACGCCGGGGCAATGTCTACCGCGCTCGCGCATCGGCTATATATAAGCCATGTCCTCCCCCCTCCCCATCCTCGGCCAAGCCCCTGACGCGCCCTCCGATCCCGCGCGGGTCCGCATCGGCATCTCCTCGTGCCTCCTCGGGCAGGAGGTGCGGTACAACGGCGGGCACAAGCGGGACTCGTTCCTGACCGACACGTTCGGCCAGTTCGTCGAGTGGGTCTCCGTCTGTCCCGAGGTGGAGATCGGGATGGGGACGCCCCGGCCGCCGATCCGGCTGGAGCGGGCGGGGGAGGGCGGGGTGCGGCTGGTGATGCCGTCGACGGGCGGGGACTATACGGAGGCCATGCGCTCCTACGCCGAGCGCCGGGTGGCCGAGCTTGCGGCGCTGTCGCTCGACGGGTATGTCCTCAAGAAGGATTCTCCGAGCTGCGGGATGGAGCGGGTGAAGGTCTACCACGGCTCGAACGCCACCAAGGACGGGCGGGGGATGTTCGCGGACGTCCTCCTCGCGCGCCTGCCGGATCTGCCGGTCGAGGAGGAGGGGCGGCTCAACGATCCGCTGCTGCGGGAAAACTTCGTCACCCGGGTGTTTGTCCACCACCGCTGGAGGGAAGGGGAGCGGGCCGGGTGGACCCGCGCCGGGCTCATGCGATACCACGAGCGGCACAAGTTCCTCCTGATGGCCAGGAACCAGGCCGGCATGCGCCGCCTGGGCCGCCTCCTGGGCGAGTCCGGCAAGAGCGATCCGGCCGGCGACCTCGCCCGCGCCTACCGCCAGGGGCTGACCGAGGTCCTGCGCCGCCCCGCCACCCGGCGCGGCCACACGAACGTCCTCCTGCATCTCCACGGATACGTCTCGGACCGGGTGGACCGCGAGGACCGGGCTGAGCTGGTGGAGACGATCGAGCGCTACCGCACCGGGCTCGTGCCCTTGATCGTCCCCCTCACTCTGCTCCGCCACCACGTGCGGCGGTTGGGCGTCGAGTATCTGCGGGACCAGGTCTATCTGGAGCCCCACCCGCACGAGCTGATGCTGCTCAACCACGTGTGAAGCGGTCCCACTAGGACCAAGAGCGTATATGATATCGGCATGAGGGTGCCGGATGCGCCCGCGATACCGTTTATTTACGATTTGGGGCCAATTTTTTGCGTCCTATGCTACCACTCGTCAACGCGACGGCCTTTCAGAGGGAGTTTTCAAGCGGTACCACTAAACCGTGTCTGCTTCTATGCGAGTCGAAGAGCGGCGAACGCGAAGAGTATGTCACCAAGTTCAGATCCACTGTGCGGAATCAGGAGTCGGGCCTCTGCTTCGAGTGCTTCGCCGCTGCCCTCGCACAGCGACTGGGGATTCCAATGCCCGAGACGGCGATTGTGAGCATCAATCCTGGACTTGCCGAGGCCATCAGGGTGCACAACCCCTCGGTCGGCGCAAGAATGCTCGCCAGCGCGGGCCTGAATTTTGGCTCTCGCTTCCTGGCGAGCCATGCCACTTGGCCGACTGACCGGATTGTGCCGGCTAGCGCCCGTCAGGTAGCCACTGACATCATGGCCTTTGATGCCCTCATTGAGAATGTAGATCGCCGCAGCGCTAACCCCAATGTGCTTGCCCTTGGGGACGACCTCCGGGCCTTCGATCACGAGTTGGCCTTCGGCTTTATCTATGAGCTTTTCTCCGAGAGACCCTGGATTGACAGGCTGGCATTTCTCACCCAACATGTCTTCTACACGAGCCTCAGGAATCGTGAGCTCGATCTTTCCCGTTTTCTTGAAGCGCTCCGGTCGCTGACTGATTCCGATCTCGAGGAAATTTGCCGAGGTATTCCTTCTGAGTTTGGCGTATCGTACTTGGGCCGGATCTGCGACCATATCCGGAAAGCGAGTGCACAAGCCGATGTCTTTAGCTCGGCACTAAGGGCGGTGCTACGATGAAGGCGCCTTACACTTACACGGTCCTTCGTTATGTCCATGACGTGGCAACCGGGGAGTTTGCGAACGTCGGGGTCCTTGTCTATTCTCCGGACTTTGAGTATCTGGAAATTCGTTGTTCGAAAACGTACGGAAGGATTTCCCAATTTTTCTCCACGCTCAATGGTAAGTTCCTGCGTCTTCTTCTCCGGCATCTTGACAGCAGTGCAGGGCAGCTGCAAAAAAAGATCTTTATGCATCCGCGGCTTGAGCCTCTTCCCAAGGATGCTGCGGCATGTGCACGGCGGCTACTTCCACCGGATGATTCATCAATACAGTTTTCTGAGCTGGGCGTTGGTTTGACGAGTGATCCAGCGGCGGATTTGGCCTTTCTCTACGAACGGTATGTGGAGCGCTATGCGTCCAAACCCAGTCGGGCGACACGGATGGATGACGACATACTTCCCATACTAAAAAGTTCTTTGGCACAGCGGCGAGTGTATCTTGAGCCCAAAGTCATAGAGGCGCCGAATTACAAGCATGAATTCCCGCTCGCCTGGAAGAATGGCATGTGGAATACATGTGACGCGGTCTCTTTTGATCTGTCAAGCGGTAGCGATATTCTTGAGAAAGCCAATCGCTGGCTGGGTCGAGCCCACACGCTTAGAGAGAGTAGCGAGCTGTTTAAGTTGGTCCTTTTTCTCGGACAACCACGGCAAGAGGAGTTGTGGCCCTCCTTCCAAAAGGCCGAGAACATCCTCAACACGATGCCGGGTCCTTTCGAGTTGGTGAGAGAGGATGAGGCTAATTCCTTTGCCGAGGAAGTAGAGAAAGAAGTAAAGACTTAGTACCCCATGGAAATCCGCGACTTCGCCCGCACCGTCCTCGAAACCGAGGACATGACCGTCAAGCTCTCCCCCGCGCCCGCCGGGCTCACGGATGAGCGGCCGGGGCCGGCGGACCGGGCGGCGGGGCCGGGGCGGCCCGAGCGTCTCCGTTTCGCTCCGGGGGGGACGGCGGACGCGCCGGCGGTCCAGGGCCTTCACGATCCGGCGCAGCGGCCGCGCATCCTTCACTCGCTGGCGAATCACGAGCTCCAGGCGGCGGAGCTCTTCGCGTGGGCCCTCCTCGCGTTCCCCGACACGCCTTCCGAGTTCCGGCGGGGCCTGCTCAAGATCCTGGATGACGAGCAGCGGCACACGCGGATGTACATCGCGCGCCTCGAGGAGTCCGGAGCGCGCTTCGGGGACTTCCCCGTGAGCGGCTACTTCTGGAAGAAGGTGGATTCCATCACGTCGCCCCTGCGGTTCATCTGCGCCATGTCGCTGACCTTCGAGAACGCCAATCTTGACTACACGGTGGACTCGGCCGAGGCGGCGCGGCGGGCGGGCGATGCCAAGACGGCGGCGGTGATCGAGCGGGTCCATCTGGATGAGATCGAGCACGTGCGCTTCGGGTGGACCTGGCTCCAGGTTTTCAAGGGGGAGGACGAGTCCGCCTGGGACGCCTTCCGGGCCAATCTCACCTGGCCGCTGCGCCCGGCCCGCGCCCGGGGCCGGGACTTCCACCGCGAGGGGCGCGAGGCCGCGGGGCTCGACCCGGAGTTCATCCGGAACCTGGAGGAATGCGGCGGCTGATCCTGGGCAACCTCCTCTTCGAGGAGGAGCTCGCCCATCGCTCCACACCGCCCCGGAAGGTTCTGGAGACGGCCTCCGGCGCGGCCACCCTGCTCCGCGCCTTCGCTCGCGAGGGGGACCGCCTCTGGACGCTCGCGCCCGTGGACCCGGAGCGCCTGGCCGAGATCCCCGGCCTTCCCCGGCCAATCCTGGAATCCGGCCCTCTCCGCAATCTCGCGCCGGCCGATGAGGTCCTGGCCTGGGGGGAGTCTCCCGAAGCCGCCGCCCTTCGAGCTCGGAAGCGCGAGCCCGTGGTCTCGCTGGACGCCCCGCTCCACGACCTCCTCTGGCGGTTGCCCGTCGCATCCCCCGAGGTCGTCGCGACCGTTCATCACCGGTTCTTCTGCCTTCGCGTGGCGGAGGAATTGGGCTGCGCTCTTCCGAGGGCCCGAGTCGTCGAGTCGCCGGTGGATCTCGACCGCGTCCTCGCGTCCCGCGACGCGCCGTTGGCTTGGGTGGTCAAGGCGCCGCTCTCCGCCTCCGGCCGCTCCCGCTTCATCGAGAGGGACGGCCCTACGATCTCCAGCGAAAAAGGGCGGCGGACGGTGGAGCGCCTCTTCGACCGCCACGGTCCCCTTCTTTTCGAGCCTTGGATGGATCGGGTGGAGGATTTTGGGATCTCGGTGCTTCTCACGCAGAACGAGACGCGACAGGTGAGCTTTCACCGCCAGCTCGTGGACCGCAAAGGCCAGTTCGCGGGAATCGAGCTCGAAGCGGAGCTTCCCCCGGCGGAGAGGGAGCGCGTGGAGGAGGTTGTCCACGGCGTAGCCTCGGCTTTGAGGCGCGAAGGATACGTGGGTCCCTTCGGGATCGATCTCTGGCGCTACCGCCGGGCGGATGGAGCGATCGTCCTCCACCCTCTGGGGGAGATCAACGCGCGGATGACCTTCGGGCTCGTGGCGCGGGCGCTCGCAGACCGGCTGGGGGAGGCGCTGGGGATGGCGGAGGACGAACGGGTGACGCTCTCCTTTTCCTCTCAGTCGATCCGGATCGTCACCTCGGCATCCCGGGGGAGCTCGACCGTCCCGCTGTGGAGGACCTCTCCCCGGGAGCTCTTGACGTCGAGCCGGTAGCTCCCCGGTTCGAGCCCCTCGATCCGGAACCCCCCGAACGAGTCGGTCCGGATCAAGGCTCCGGCGGCCGTGCCGCTCCCTTCGAGGTGGACCGTGACGTCCGCGAGCGGCTCGGTGCCTTGAAGGACGCGGCCGGTGAGCGCGAGCTCGCCCTGGAATTCGAGGTCCACGACCGCCTCCTGGGCGCCCGGCGCGAGGACCACGGCTTTTCGGATCGTCCGGGCATTCCGGGTATCCCAAAGCTGCACATCCCAGGAGCCGGACAGGAGGTTCACGATCTCGAACCGGCCCGCGTGGTCGATCCACCCTTCCTGGCTCTGTTGCCGCTCGCGGTTGAGGGCGTTCACCTTGACCCAGAGGGTCTCTTCCGGCTTCATCCCGATCATGCGCCCGGTGATCCGGCCGAAACGCTGGACGCGCAGCTCGATTCCTTCGATCGGCCCACCCGCGACTACGACCGGCACCCAGGGGCTCCCTCTCCGTTCCGACTCGCTCCAGGAGTGCACCTTGTAGCTGCCGTCCGGCAGGTTCGCCAGCATGAACGAGCCGTCGGCGGCGCTGGTTGCCTTGCGCGTACTGGCGGCTCCGTCGAGCCAGACCGGCATCCCGGGGAGCGGCTCTCCTGCCTCGTCCACCACCCGGCCCGACACCGGATGGCCGGAAGACTCCAGGACCAGCTCCACCTCGTTGCGTCCCGGCTGGATCGATACCTGCCGCCGGGCCTGGGCGAGATCCCCGGGGCGGACGGCGGAGACGGTGGCGATACCCGGCAGGACTCCTTTCAGCCGGAATTGTCCCTTCTCGTCCGTCGTGGCGTGCCTCAATTGCGGCAGAGGGGGGAGGTTGACCACGGAGACCTCGGCTCCGGCGGCCGGCTGGCCCCGGGCGTCGAGCACCCGTCCCTCGACCGTCACTCCCACTCCCCGGTGGAGGGTGATCACCACGTCCTTCAGCTCTTCGCCCGCCGCGAAGACGACCTCGCCGGACTCGGCGAAATCGTCCTCGACCGTGTTGGCGATCAGCCGTCCCCTCCCCGGCTCCACACTCTTCAGGTGGAACCGGCCCGACGCATCAGTCGACGCCGACTCCCCGCCCGGTTGTCCGGGACCGGCTTCCCGAAGGAGCCGGACGACGGCGCCGTGCACCGGCTCCCCTTGGCCATCCACGACACGCCCCGAGATCTCCGCCCCTCGGCGCAGGACGATCTCCGGAAGCCTTTCGCCGGTCGCTCGCAGAGTCAGAGTGAGGGGAAGGTACTCCGAGTGCTGGACATACAGGGTGACCCGCTCGCCCGGCTGCAAGCCCCGGAGCCGGAAGAGGCCCTCGGAGTCGGTGATCCCGGAGGCCGGATTCTCCTGCCCCTTGCCGTCCGGCAGTGTTCCGGCCAGGGCGGTCGAAACGACCTGGACCCCCTCGACCGGGCTCCCCTGCGAGTCGACGATTCTCCCTTCGAGAAGGACCGCCTTGCGCAAGGTGAGGGTTCCCAGATCGACCCGGGCCTCCTCCTCCGGGATCTCGAGCTGCACGACGACCACTGGAGCGAAATCCTGCCGCCAGGCCGCCAGGCCGTACATTCCCGCGAGCAGGTCCAGGAATGCGAACTCGCCGTCCCTGCCGCTCCGGACGCTCGTCCTCAGTCCCGGGCCCCGCACCCACACGTCGGCTCCGGCGACCGGCCGCCCCTCCTCGTCCACGATCCTGCCGGCGAGGACCCGGCTTTTGCGCAGGACCACCTCGGTCGGAGCGGCGGAGCGGGCCGAAGCCGCCTCGACGAGCCGGGAGGCCGGGGCGAAGCCGGCCTTGTCCACCGTCAGCCGGTACTGCATCCCCCCGGTGAGGCGCCGGAGGCGGAACCGGCCCTCGGCAGAGGTCCGGGTCTCCTCCTCCCGGGCTTCCGAGGACCCCGGATCCTCATTGTCCCGGAGCTCGACGCGGGCCTGGATCCTGGCGTCCTCGACCGGGCGCCCCTCCGGGTCCACCACCCGGCCCTCGATCACCCCCGCCGGAGGGAGCTCGGCCGGTGGCAGGTCCGTCTCCTCGACGAGAGGGGCAAGGTAGCCGTCGACCCGGGGAATGATCTCCACTCGAGCTCCGGGGAGAGGGACTCCTCCGCGAGCCAGGACGCTTCCGGTGACCGGGATTTCGAGAGCCGGGAGGGAAAGAGGGATGAAGGCCAGGACTGCCGCGCAAGCAAACCCTGCGATTCGTCGCATCCCCTTATTATGAAGCCTTCGACTGCGGCGGGACCACCCAGGGCTACTGCCTCACGACCGGCCAGGCCCTTTGCCCCCGGACGAGCACCGGAAAGCTTGCTATTGCCGTTGAAGCGAAGGAGACCCCCGGACGAGCTTCCGGGGGTCTCCTGGCAGGGATCAGAATGTCAGGTTGCCCTCACCGAGAGTGAAGTTGAGGCCGGTGCCGAACGTCGCCTTGGCGTTCGTCAGGTCGGTCTTGGCGCCCGAGATCAACGACTTGCGCTTTTTCGAGTTGGTTTCGGAGATCGCCTGCAGGTTCTTCGAACGGGCGCTGTTGAGCAGGGTCACCGCGTCCGGATGCAGCCCCTTGGCCTGCAACACGTCGATCGCGTCTTCGATCTCGGCGTTCGAGAGCGACAGCAGCTTGTCGACGGTCTGCTTCTTGCCGGTCACGCCGCTGGAGGTGCAGTCGGAGCCGATCTCCCCGAAAGTGCAGTTGTTCTCCGGACTGATCGTGGAGGAGTTGTTCTCCAGGGCGGCCGCGGCCGTGTTCCTCTGGATGGCCAGGGCGGCGTTGAAGCCGGCGTTCAAGACCCGGAGGAAGTCGGCCACGTCGTCGGTCTGGCTGGGCGAGAGGTTGATGCCGCCCAGGAACTGGCCCGAGGGAGAGGCCTGGAACTCAGGGGAAGAGAAGAAGGCGACCGCGTCCTCGATGGTCTGGTGCGAGTTGCCGTGGAAGAAGGGCGGGGTGTCCGCGATCTCGACCAGGCCCACGGTGTTGAAGGTGCCGTCTCCGAAGCAGTCGTTCACGCTGTCACCGTTGCAGTCGAAGGCCGCGGTGCCGAAGCCGCCGTCCAAGGGGAAGCTCTCGACGTTCTGGGCGGGGTTCGGGAACCGCTCGACGCCGGTGTTGAAGTTGTTGTTGGTGCCGGCGGGGACGTTGGCGCCGGCGTTGCCGTGGCAGACATTGCACTTGCCGACGCTGTCGTTCAAGAAGATCTGCCGCCCGTTCTCGGCTCCGATGTCCGTGAGGGCGACCGACGTGAGGCTCAGCTCGTTCGTGCGGCCGCAGGACAGCATGAACGCCTCCATGGCGTCCAATTGCGCGTTGGTCGGCAGGACGAAGTCCACGCCCGCGACGCGATTCAGAGACTTGGTGAAGTGCTGCTGGACCGCGCCCACCGAGAAGAGGCGCAGAGTGACGGGAGCCGGAGCGCCGTCACCGCTCCATCCCACCCGCTGCTGGGCGGCCCGGCCGTCCGCCGGGGCAAGGATCGAGGTGGCCATCGAGAGCGAATGCGGAACGCCGCGCATGGCGAACTTCACCGTGGGATTTTCCGCGCCGTCCACGTTCTCCAGGATCAGGCCGAAGTTGCGCATGAGGGCCGGCCGCTCGAGGCCGGGCACGCCTCCCTGGGAGGCCGGGATCTCGGCGATGAACAGCGGATCGTTGGCCGGGCGCGTGGCGATGAAATCCTCGTCGATCGTCTGATTGTTCTCCTGGGGGTGGCAGGTGCCGCAGGTGCGGCCGTTGCCGCTGAACGTCCCGCGGAAGAAGAGGTTCGCCCCGTCGTCCACCAACTGGCTCACGAGGCCGTGGGCGACGAGGATCTGGTTGGCGTGAGCCGGCTTGGGCTCGAACATCGACAGAATGGAGGCGAAACCGCTCCCCTCCTGGCGCGCCTGCTCCAGCCGGGCCCGGGTGTACATCCGCTCGAAGACGGAGCGGGAGCCGAAGAGGAGGGCGCCGTCGGCGGGGGTCTTGCCCGCCCGGGTCACGGTGACCAGATCCAGCTCGAAATCATTGAAGAGGCCGGCCTCGAGGGAGGACTCCACCCGAAGCCTGTCGCCGGACGGCGCGAGGCGGCCGACGCGGACCATCCGGTCCTCCTTGCGCGGAGTGATGCTCATGCCCGGGGCGTCGGTGTTGTCCACCAGCCACAGATCGGCCGGAATGTCGCCCAGGCCTTCCACCTCGGCGGAGATCGTGCCGCCGATCATGTCGAGGTCGACCCGGCCGCGGGCCAGGGTGAATTCGTGGGACAGGCCCCGGACCCAGCCGATGCCGATGACAACGTTTTTGTCACCCCCACCCGTTTCGTAGTTGGCCTGCCAGGTCTCGAAGATCGAATCGATCCCCGAGGGGCTGGAGGCCAGGGCGGCCCGCGACGGGGCCGACCGGGTGGCGGGATCTTCCCGCGAGGGTTCGGTTTTCAGGAGCGAGACGACAGGAAAGCCAAACACGAGGGTTGCACCGACCACAACAGAAAAGATTTTCACCTTGCTCTTCACAGGTCCTCCTTCCAGGCAGAAGTCGACAATGGGGGACTGAATGGACGAGGAAGATGGCAGGAGGGGGAAGTCTCCCGCCGGGGGGCCTCGGCAGGCGCCGGACCCTCGGAGTGATCGAGGCCGGATCATGGTTCCCTCAGGGGCAAACCGACTCGGGAAATCTGGGCCTATGCAGAACGTGCGTGAAGAGAGAGTTCCCTATTTGGGAAGTGTAGTAGAGGCGATAAACCGGGACAGGCGGGCCGGGCCGGGGTGCGAGACCCGGCCCGGAGAGGGGATCTACCGGCAGGCCTGGACGCCGCGCCGGGTGCGGCACTGCCCGGAGCAGCAGTCGTCGTCGCTCCCGCAGGGGGAGCCGGAAGGCTGGCAGACCACGGGCCGGCAGTCCGGGTCGTCCCGGTCGATCAGGCCGTCGCAGTCGTTGTCCACGCTGTCGGAGCAGCTCGCTTCCCGCGGCTCGGCCGGAACGCAGGTGCTCGCCTCCCGCTCCACCACGTAGACGCCGGAGGTGCCGTCGCGGAAGGCCACCTGGGCCACCCGCCGGCCGTCTGTCGCGACCCCGAATCCCAGGGCGAAAGCGCCGATCGTGCGGAGGGCACGGCCTCCGGAAGGATCGGCGATGTCGGCTTCGTCCCCCTCCCGCAGGAGGACGTCCACGCTGCCGTCGGGGTTGACGCGGAAAGCCGCGGCGTCGTTGCCCGTGCCGATCCCCGGCCCGCTGAGCAGGCCGGAGAAGAAGAGGGAGCCGTTCTCCTCCAGGCTCTCGAACGTCAGGTCCCGGAACGTGGCGCCGGTCACTCCAGGCACCGGCCGCCCCTCGGCGGCCACGAGCGCGAGCTGGCCGGAGCGGTCCCACCAGATCCCTTCGGTCAGGTTGGTCGGGTTCCCGAATTCGTCGGCGAAGCCGTCGAAGGCGATCGTGCCGCGGCCGTTCAAGGCGGCGCTCGAGAAGGTCGCGAACGTGGCGCCGGACGGCAGGCCGGGAGCCTGGCTGCCCCGGGCGGAGTCGGAGAGAGGGAGGCCGCCCTTGGCGATCAGCTCCAGGCGCCCCGAGCGGGTCGTCCAGAGCGAGTTCAGCCGGCCGTCCCGGGTCCGGAGGACGGCCCCGAAGACCACGGCTCCGGCGTCGTTGATCGACGGGATGGCGTTCTCGCCGTCGCTCCCGAAGGTCGGGGAGCTGACGGTGGGGCCGAAGGTGCCGCCCCGGCCCGGCTTGACCCCCGGAATCGGCGCCGGATCGCCCTCCCGCACCAGGACGGAGAGGCCGGTGCTCCCTTCGATCCAGAGCGCCTCGTCGTTGTCCTCGGTAATGCCGGAACCGCTCACCCACGCCTGGGCCAGCACCCGGCCGTCGCTCCTCGCCCGGAAGACGAAGAGCGGGCCCCACGTGGAGAGGGGATCGGTGTCGAAGAGCACCCCGGCGCCCAGGCCCGGCGCCGGCATTCCGTTCAAGAGCACCGTCTCCCAGGAGCCGGCCCGGTTCCGCCAGAGCCCCTCGTTCTCCGCGGGCACGTTGGAGCCCTGGGCGTACTCCGCGTCGAGCAGCACGACCTGCCCCCGGGTCGTGAAGGAGAAGCTGAACACTCCGGAGCCGCCGGGCATCCCGGGCAGCAGGTCTCCCTCGCGCATCAGGAGGTCGAACGAGCCGAAGCGGTCCGACCACACTCCGTCGCGCATCGGGCCGCCGGCCGGCCCCTCGCTCCCCGCGAAAGTGAGCCGGCCCTCGTGGACCCGGGGGGTCTGGGGCAGACTGGGAAACTGGAAGAACGTGTCGCCCTCCGGAGCCGGGTCCCCGGTCCGGAAGACGAGCTCCGGGGAGCCGTCCGTCACCCGGTAGATCGCCTGCACCCCGGTGGCGTCGGGCACACCTCGCACGGAGACGACGAACGTGGCGCTCCCGTCCGCGGCGATCCGGGGCGCGTCTCCGATCGCCGCGATCGTCGCTCCGGGCTCGAATCCCGGCGCCGGATCGCCCACTTTCAGGATCTCCTGGAGCCGGAGCCCTGGAACGGGCTCCGCGTCCGCAACCGGCACCGGAGCGGGCGGGCCGCCGAGCAGGAGAGCGATCGTCAGGAGAGTCAGAGAGAGGAGGAGGGAGGGGACCTTCGAAGCACGCGCACCACTCATGGCAGGACCTCCTTCGAAAGCGACAGCACTCGATCCGGGTGCAATTTTCGCGCCCGTCCGTGAGCCTTCGCTAAAGTAGGTCCCGGAAATCTCCGGAAAGGTTCAGGGGATGGAGGGGCCCTCCCCCAGCATCCCCAAAATCTCCCGCCCGTACTTCTCGACGATCGTCGGGCCGATGCCGGGGACGTTCAGGAGGTCGGCTTCGCTGCGGGGGCGCTCGGCGGCGAGGGCGGTGAGCGCGCGGTCGGTCAGGATGCGGAAGGCGGGGACGCGGCGGCGCTGGGCTTCGGATTTGCGCCAGGCTTTCAAGGTCTCGACGAGCTGCGGGGAGACGGGGGCTGGCGCGGAGGCCGGCCCGAGGAGGCCTTCCTGGGTGGGACGGGAGGAGGCCGCTCTCTTTTCTCCGCGCTCCTTGCGGTCGCGCTTCTTTCTCGTCTTCGGCGTCTCCTCGGGCATCTCGATCCGGGCGACGACGTCCGGGTCTCCGCGATAGCCCTCGGGGGTCAGGGTCGCGCGCTGGAATCGGATGAGCTTGCCGTCCTTCTCGAAGGAGTCCTCGGCCAACTGGAGGAGGCCGGCGCGGGTCATGCTGCCCAGGAGGTGCTCGAAGGATTTGCGGTCCGAGAGCCCGTCGGGGCAGACCTCGCGGTAGAGCTGGCCCGTGGTCTGGCCGTCCCGGCGGCGCAGAGCGAAGAGGACGCGGCCGGCAAGGTCCGATTCGAGGGCGTTGGGCCGGCGGAAGGTGCGGGCCACGCAGGCTTCGGGCGCGCAGGTGTCGCAGATCCCGCAGGTCTCGCCCGAGTCTTCCTGGTCTCCGAAGTGGCGCACCAGCTCGAGCATCCGGCAGCCGTGGGCCTCGGCGCAGCGGACCATCTGCTCGAGCTGGGCGAGCTTGTGGTCCCGCTGGGAGAGGTAGGGCCGCTGCCAGCCGGAGGCGCCTAAAGTGACGTTCCCGTCCGCGTCCACCTGGGCGCCTCCGTGGATCCAGAGCTTCTCGAGCGCCTTTTCGAAGACCTCTTCGTCGATCTCGAGGCGGTCGCGCAGCCGCTCGCCCGCCCGGGGCTCGGCGTTCAAGGACCGGAAGATGCGCTCCAGGACATCCACGCCGGGGTAGTCCCGGGAGTGGAACCACTCGTGGTTCCTGCGGTCCGCGAAGGAGTAGAGGAGGATGGCCCGGGAGGGCTTGCCGTCCCGGCCGGCGCGGCCGATCTCCTGGTAGTACCCCTCGACGCTCCCGGGCATGCCGGTGTGGATGACGGTGCGGACGTTCGCCTTGTCCACGCCCATGCCGAAGGCGATGGTTGCCACGATCACCTGGAGCTGGCCGGAGAGGAAGCCGGTCTGGACCCGGTCGCGCAGGACGGTGGTCATGCCCGCGTGGTAGGCGGCCGCGGGAAAGTGCTCCTGGAGCTCGACGCCCAGGGCCTCCGCCTCCTTGCGGGTGGGGGCGTAGACGATGGCCGGCCGCCGCGCCGGGTCCGCGAGGATCCGGTGCACGGCCTCGCGGCGGTCCGACGGCTTCATCTCCACAACCTCGACGGCGATGTTGGTCCGCCGGAAGCCGTGGATGAAGCGGCCGGCGTTCACGAGCCCGAGCTGCTCGGAGATGTCCTGCTGGACGAGCGGGGTGGCCGTGGCGGTCAGGGCGATGACGGGCGCCGGGCGGAGCAGGGGGAGGCGTCCGCCCAGGAGCCGGTAGTCCGGCCGGAAGTCGTGCCCCCACTGGGAGATGCAGTGGGCCTCGTCGATTGCCACGAGCGTGGGCTTGCGCTTCGCCAGCATCTCGGGGAAGCCGGGGACGGACAGGCGCTCGGGAGCGATGAAGAGGAAGTCGAGCCGGCCCGCGAGGTAGTCCACGCAAACCTGCCGGGAGGCGGACCGGTCCCGCCCGGAGTGGATGCGCTCGGCCCGGAGCCCCAGCTCGCGGAGCTTGCCCACCTGGTCTTCCATCAGCGCGATGAGCGGCGAGACCACGAGTGTCGTGCCTCCGCGGGCGAGCCCGGGGAGCTGGTAGCAGAGGGACTTGCCCGCGCCGGTCGGCATGACGAGGAGGACGTCCTTGCCTTCGACCACGGCGCGGCAGACCGCTTCCTGGTAGGGGCGGAAGGTCTGGAGGCGGAAGGGGTTCTTGAGGAAGTCGTCGAGCCGGGCCGCGCCGTTGCTTGGGGGCTTTTCCGGGATCGGGGGTTCCTTGGGGCCTGAGGGCTTCTCTCTGCGGACCTCTCCCCCGCCCAGGCCCTCACCCCCCGGCCCCCTCTCCCACCACGCCGCCCGCCCTCCCTGGGAGAGGGGGGGAAGACTCGAAGCCCTTTGCCGTTCTCCCCCTCTCCCGGGGAGGGGGGAAGGGGTGGCGGGAGAGGGGGCCGGGGGGTGAGGGCGGGCGGGGGCGCCGTTGCGAGGCCGTTCCCACCACCTCACCTCCTGAGCCGGAGGAGGAGCTTCTGAAGTCTCCGTTCTAGGCGTGGGGGCGGGAACGCTCGAGGCCCGCGGGGTGACAGCCGCCCGCGGCGCCCCCACCACCTCCCGCACGTACGCCTCGATCTCCTTCATGAACGCCGGGAGGTCCCCCTGCCCGCGCTGGATGCGCTGGAGCCGGGCCTCCCACTGGCCGGTCATGGCGGGGCTTTTGACGTGCGGGTGGACGACGTCGATCAGGCCGATGCCCTTGTCCGTGGCCTCCAGGGTCTTGCCCTGGCGGAAGATGTACTCGCGGCGGAGCAGGGTCTCGATGATCTCGGCCCGGGTGGCGGGGGTGCCGAGGCCGGACTCCTTCATGGCGTCCGAAAGCTCCTTGTCGTCCAGGGTCTTGCCCGCCGTCTCCATGGCGGTCAGGAGCGTGGCCTCGGTGAAGCGCTTGGGCGGCCGGGTCTTCTTGGCCACGGCCCGGGCCTCCAGAACCTCCTGCGGCTGACCCTGGGCGAGCCCCGGGGGAAGCACCTGGTTCTCCTCCGGCGAGGCGGGCTCGGCCTCGCCGCCTTCCGCGTCCTTCTCCTTGGCCTTCGCTTTCTTGTCGTCCTTCTTCCGGTCGATGTCCAGCACCTTCCAGCCCGTCTGCTCCACGAGGGTGCCGGTGCTGTGGAAGCGGTCCACCTGGGGCGCTCCCACGCCGGAGCGGGGCGGGTTGGTGATGGCGGTGATCACGGTCGTCACCGACCAGATGTGGTCGTCGTGCCAGGCGGAGAGGAGGCGCCGGCAGATCAGGTCGTAGATCTTCCGCTCGTCTTCGGCGAGGTCCACCCCCTCGGGGCGGGTCGTGGTGGGAATGATCGCGTGGTGGTCCGTGACCTTGGCGTCGTCCACGAAGCGGCGGCTCAAAGGGCGTTCGCCCGTGCCGGGGGCGAGGTGCTCGCGGTAGGGGGCCTCGACCGTGCGGACGACTTCCCACAAGGTGGCGGCCACGTCCTGCGAGAGGTGGCGGCTGTCCGTTCGGGGGTAGCTGATGAGCTTCTTCTGCTCGTAGAGCGTCTGGGCGAGCCCGAGCGTCTTCTTGGCGGAGAAGCCGTAGAGGCGGTTCGCGTGGCGCTGCAGCTCCGTCAGGTCGTAGAGGAGCGGCGGCGGCATCCGCTTCGTCTCGGAGCGGATGGACTCGACGGCCGCCTGCCCGCTCTTCGCCCGCTGGACGATGGCCATCGCCTCTTCGAGCTCCTGCCCCGGCTTCCCCCCCGGGACCGCCTTCAGGCGCTTGGCCTCGGAGGTAGGGGTTTCGCCCCGGAACCAGGTGCCCTTGTAGCTGCCGGCCGGCACGTTTTCCGCCTTTGGTGCGAACGTCGCCAGGATCTCCAGGTAGTCCTCGGGCACGAAGGCGCGGATGGCGAGCTCGCGCTCGACGACGATGGCGAGGGTGGGGGTCTGCACCCGGCCTACGGAGAGCTCCTGGTCGAAGTCCAGGGTGTAGGCCCGGGAGAGGTTCATCCCCACGAGCCAGTCGGCCCGGCTCCGGCCCCGGGCGGCGTCGGCCAGGGGGTCGTAGTCCCGGCCGTCCCGGAGCTTCCGGAACCCTTCGCGGATGGCCTCGGGGGTGAGGGACGAGATCCACAGGCGCGAGAAGGGCTTGCGGCAGCCCGCGGCCTCGTAGATGTAGCGGAAGATCAGCTCCCCCTCGCGGCCGGCGTCCGTGGCGCACACCACCCGCTCGACGGCGGGGTCGGTGAGCACCTTGCGCACGGCCTCGAACTGGCTCCGGGTCTCGTCCGAGACTACCAGGGGCCACTCGGCGGGGAGCATGGGGAGGTGGTCCCGGCGCCAGCGCCGCCACTCGGGGTTGATCTCATGAGGCTGCGCCAGCGCAACCAGGTGGCCGATGGCCCAGGTCACGACATACCCGTTCCCCGAGAGGACTCCCTCTCCCCTCTGGGTGGCGCCCAGCACCCGGGCGATATCCCGGGCGACGGAGGGCTTTTCGGCGACTACGGCGATCGTTCCCGAGGTCATCGGTTCGAGACTTTAAGACATCCGGCGGCGAGGCGCACCTGTTTCCGCGGGATGGTTCGATCTTACGTCAAAGGGAGACCGCCGTGCACGGGTGGGGACGACGCCGGAACGAGAAACCGCCGCCGGCCACACGGGGGCCAGCGGCGGAGGGACTACCCTACAGCGCCTTTGAAACAGCAGAGGACTTCAAGAGAATCGTAACTGCATCATACGTGCGCCCACTCCGCGGAACCGGGACAGTCCGCGGGCGAGGGATCAGCGGGACGGCCCGAGCGCCTGCCCGGGCGTGGCGCCTGAAAGGACGCCGGCCTCGAGGACCGGGACGCCGTTGACGAGGACGTGCGAGAAGCCGGTGGCCATGGCCAGGGGCGCTTCGAAGGTCGCGTTGTCTCGCACCGTGGCCGGGTCGAAGACGACCAGGTCGGCGGCGGCTCCTTCCTTGACGAGGCCGCGCCCCGCGAGCTTGAAGTGGGCGGCGGGGAGCGAGGTCATCTTGCGCACGGCCTCGGGGAGATCGATCACTTTCTTTTCCCGCACGTAGAGGCCGAGCACCCGGGCGTTGTTGCCCGAGAAGCGTGGGTGGGGCCGGCCGTCCTCGGCCGAGAGGACCGCGCCGTCCGAGGCCACGGCCACTTGGCGGTGGCGGAGGATGCGCTCCACGTCCCCCTCGGACATGAGGTGGTAGACCATGGCCGCGCCCCCGGCCCGGAGCATCCGCCGGGCGGCTTCGAATTGGGCCTCCGGCGAGCCGTTCCCGACGAGCTTTTCGGCGACCTGCTTCATCGAGAGGCCGGTGAGCGACGGATCGGGCGGGTAGGAGGCGACGACGGCAAAGGAGAGGTCTGTGAATCCCCGGGCCGCGAGGAGCCCCTTCATGTCGTTCTGGATGAGCTGCCAGGTGGCCTCGTCGTCCAGGCGCTTGTTGACCTCCTCCGCGCCCCCCTCCAGGGCCCAGTCCGGGAAGCGGATCGAGAGGCTGGAGGCGGCGGCCGTGTAGGCGTACTGGTCCGCCTCGACGTCGATCCCCCGCGCCCGGGCCGCGTCGATCGCCGCGAGCGCCTGCTCGCTCACCCCCCACCGGTTGGGGCTGTCGATCTTCAGGTGAGAGATCTGGACCGGGCACCCCGCCTTCTCGCCCACGTCGATCGTCTCGGCCAGGGCCTTTTCGATCTCCGTGCCCTCGTTCCTCATATGGGAGGCGTAGAGGCCGCCCGCCCGGCACGCCACCCGGGCGAGCTCGGTGATCTCCCCCGGCTCCGCCCAGCTCCCCGGCACGTACTGGAGGCCGGTCGAGAGCCCCACGGCGCCATCCGCCAGGGCTTTGGCGACGAGCGCCTTCATCTTCTCCATCTCGGCCGCCGTGGGCGCGCGCCGCTCCATTCCCATCACCGCCTCGCGCACGGTGTTGTGGCCCACGAGCGTCGCGTAGTTGACGGCGACGCCCCCCTTCCGGATCTCCGCGAACGCCTGGCCCACGGAAAGCGCCGAGCTCCCGCAGTTGCCCGCCACGATCGTCGTCACCCCCATCCGCACGAAGTTCTCGGCCCTGGGCTTCTTCGCGAGGTCGTCCGCGTGGGTATGGACGTCGATGAACCCGGGCGCCACGACCTGCCCGGAGACGTCGAGGACCCGCTTCGCCGGGACATCGTGGAGGTCGCCCACCCGCACGATCCGGCCGTCCTTCACCCCCACGTCCGCCCGGAACGCCGGGGCGCCCGAGCCGTCGACGACGGTGCCGTTCTGGAGGAGGAGGTCGAGCTCGGGAGCGGGAGGCGCGGG
>DATHUD010000037.1:0-5069 GCA_035462575.1 Thermoanaerobaculia bacterium
GCGCCTGCGCGGCCACGGCTTGACCGTCCGGAAGATGACCGCGCCCGTCGAGATCGAGGTCGAAACGATGCGGGCCTCCTCTCCCAAGCTCGCTCCGGCCTCCTATCAAGGGATGGCCCAGGTGACGGCCCAGGTCTCGCGGCAGACGGAGCGGCGCCGCATCCCGGCGGGCGCTCTCTGGGTGCCGGCCGACCAGCCGGATTTCGAGGTGGCGGTCCAGCTCCTGGAGCCCGAGGCGCCCGACTCGCTCCTCTCGTGGGGGATGCTGTCGTCCATCTTCGAGCAGAAGGAGTACATCGACCCGCGGGTGCTGGACGGCCTTGTCGCCGAGAGGCTCCAGGATCCCAAGACCGCCGCGGAGTGGAAGGCGGCGCTCGAGGACGAGAAATTCGCGGCCGATCCGCGGGCGCGCTACGCCTGGTGGTACCGCCGCACGCCGTACTGGGACGAGACCGTGGGGCTCCTCCCCTACTTCCGGGCGATGGCGGTGCCCAAGGTGGAGACGCTTCCCTGGCACTGAAGGCGAACCTTATGGTTTGATCAATCAAGAGCGGCCGATCCGGTTGGCGCGCAACTCGCATGAACCCGAGATCCCGGAGGAAGCCTTGACCATGCCAGAGCCTGAAACCCCCTCCTCCCGCGATTGGCTGCGGGTCTCGCTGGATAGCATTCAAGACGCCGTGATCGCGGCCGACGCGGCGGGCCATGTCACGTTCATGAACCCCGCCGCGGAGCGCCTGACGGGCGAGAGCGCGGACTCGGCCCGGAGCCGTCCGCTGGGAGACGTGCTGGAGCTCCTCGACGAGACCACGCGCCGGCCGGTCGAGATCCCCGTCCAGGGCGGAGCCGCCGCGGCCGGCACGGTGGCGCGGCGCCCCCTCCTCGTCGTCGCCAACAGCCGGGAGAGGCTGATCGAGGTGACGGTGGAGCCCCTGCGCGACGAGGCGGGCCACTCCGCCGGGATGGTCCTCGTGCTCTCGGACGTGACCGGGCGCCTGCGGGCGGAGCGGTCGCTCCGGGAGAGCCAGGAGCGCTACCGCGCGCTCATCGAGCAGAGCTCCGAGGGGATCTGGCGTTTCGAGCTGGAGCAGCCGGTCGCGATCGACCTTCCCGAGGACGAGCAGGTGGACCTCTTCTTCCGCCATGCCGTCCTCGCCGAGTGCAACCGGACGATGGCGCACATGTACGGCTTCGAGGACGAGGCGGAGGTCCTGGGGGCCCGGCTGGGCCAGCTCCTGCCCGCGTCCGATCCGCACAACATCAACTATCTGCGGAGCTTCGTCCGCTCGGGCTACCGGCTGACGGGCGCCGAGTCCCACGAGACGGATGCCGAGGGGAGCCCCAAGTTCTTCCTGAACAATCTCCTGGGGGTGGTAGAGGAAGGCCGCCTCACCCGGGTGTGGGGCACGCAGCTCGACGTGACCGATCAGAAGAAGCTGGAGGACGAGTTGAGGAAACGGGCCGAGGAGCTGATCGGGGCCGACCGCCGGAAGGACCAGTTCCTCGCCATGCTGGCCCACGAGCTCAGAAACCCTTTGGCCCCCATCCGCAACGCCGTCGAGCTGATGCGCCAGGTGGAGACGGTCGATCCCACCTTCCAGCCTTCCCGTGAGATGGTCGAGCGGCAGGTCAAGCACCTGGCGCGCCTGGTGGACGATCTGCTCGACGTCTCCCGCATCACCCAGGGGAGCATCCGCCTGAGGAAGGAGGTCGTGGAGCTGGGCACGATCGTGGAACGGGCCGTCGAGGGGACCCGCTCGCTCATCGAGAGCCGCGCCCACGAGCTCAGCGTCGACATCCCGCAGGAGACGATCCGCCTGGAGGCCGATCCGACCCGGCTGGAGCAGGTGATCTCGAACCTCTTGAACAACGCCGCCAAGTACACGATGCCGGGCGGGCAGATCTGGGTAACCGCGCGGCTGGAGCCCGGAGAGGCGGTGATCGAGGTGCGGGACACCGGCATCGGCGTCCCGCCCGACGTGCTGGAGCGCGTGTTCGAGCCGTTCGTGCAGTCGGACGGCTCCCTCGCCCGCTCCGAGGGCGGTCTCGGCGTAGGGCTCACGCTGGTGCGGAGCCTGGTCGAGATGCACGGCGGCCGGGTGGAGGCTCATAGCCCCGGCCTCGGCCAGGGGAGCGAGTTCGTGATCCGCCTGCCCGCCCGCGTGCCGGTCGAAGCTCCGGCGCCGGCCCCCCAGCCCTCCCCCGCCGCCGCGCCCGCCCGCGGTCTCAAGGTGCTGGTGGTGGAGGACAACATCGACGCGGCGGAGAGCCTCGCCTCTCTGCTGCGGATCTGGAACCACGACGTCACCGTGGTCCACGACGGCCGGAGCGCGCTCGACGCCGCCCGCGCCGATCCCCCCGAGGTCGTGCTCCTGGACATCGGCCTCCCCGGCCTCGACGGCTACCAGGTGGCCCGCAAGCTGCGCGAGGACCTGAAGCTCGACAACGCCCTCCTCGTCGCCATGACCGGCTACGGCCAGCCCGAGGACCGGCGGCGTTCTCACGAGGCGGGCATCCACCATCACTTCGTGAAGCCCGTGGAGCCCATGGTGCTCCGGAATCTCCTCTCCGGCGTGGCCATGCCGGTGGGATCGGGCGACCGGCCGTTCTGAGGCGAGGCCCGAAGGCTCGAGGATCGAGCCTGGCGTTTCAACGCCGGGCAGGAAGACGGTCCCTCGACGTCGTCGCTTCCGGCGACCTGCACGTCTGGACAGAACCGCTGTACCGTTGTACAGTCACGCGGTTTCGTCCATCCGTGCCGCCGTGTTCTACGCCGATCTCCACATCCACTCCAAATACTCCCGGGCCACGAGCCGGGATGCGGACCTGGAGCACCTCGCTCTCTGGGCGCGGCGCAAGGGGATCACGGTTGTCGGAACCGGCGACTTCACGCATCCGGCGTGGTTCGAGGAGATCAAAACCACGCTCGTTCCGGCGGAGCCGGGGCTGTTCCGGCTGCGGCCCGAGATCGAGCGGGAGGTGGCGCGGCAACTTCCTCCGTCGTGCCAGGGGCCGGTGCGGTTTCTCCTGGAGGTGGAGATCTCCACGATCTACAAGAAAGGGGACCGGACGCGGAAGGTGCATCACCTGATCTACGCGTCGAACTTGGAGACCGCGGGGCGCATCCGGGAGAGGCTCGGGGCGATCGGGAACATCTCCTCGGATGGACGGCCGATCCTGGGGCTCGATTCGCGGCATCTGCTGGAGATCACGTTGGAGAGCGGGCCGGACGCGTATCTCGTGCCGGCCCACGTGTGGACGCCCTGGTTTGCCGTGCTGGGCTCGAAGTCCGGGTTCGACTCGGTCGAGGAGTGCTACGGCGATCTGTCGCAGCACATTTTTGCCGTGGAGACGGGGCTGTCGTCCGACCCGCCGATGAACTGGCGCGTCTCGAAGCTCGACCGCTTCACCCTGATCAGCAATTCGGACGCCCACTCGCCTCCCATGCTCGGCCGCGAGGCGTGCTCGTTCGACACCGAGCTCGACTACTTCGCGATCCGTCGGGCGCTGGAAACGGGCGAGGGCTACGGCGGCACGGTCGAGTTCTTCCCCGAGGAGGGGAAGTACCACATGGACGGCCACCGCGCCTGCAACGTGCGCCTGGATCCGCCCGAGACGCGGCGCCTCGCGGGGAGCTGCCCCGAGTGCGGGAAGCCGCTCACGGTCGGCGTGATGCACCGCGTCGAAGAGCTGGCCGACCGCCCCGAGCACGCGCGGCGGGAGAACATGTCGCCCTTCCGCTGCCTCGTACCCCTGCCCGAGATCCTCGCGGAGCTCCACGGCGTCGGCCGCACCTCGAAGGCCGTCGAGCGGAGCTTCTCGCAGATCGTGGCGAAGCTCGGGCCGGAGCTGGACATCCTGGAGAGGCTGCCGCTCGAGGAGGTGGCCCGGGCCGGAGATTCCCTCTTCCTGGAAGCTCTCACCCGCCTGCGGGCGGGGAACGTCCGCCGCGAGGCAGGGTATGACGGCGAGTATGGGGTGATCCGCCTGTTCGATCCGGACGAGATCCGCGGGCGGTCGGTGGTGGCGCCGTTGTTTGCGGCCCTCGAGGCTCCGCCTCGGGCCCTCACCTCCCCGGCCCTCCTCTCCCATCCTCCCGTCCTTCCCCCGGGAGAGGAGGGAGCTGTTCCCATTTCGCTCCTTGCCGGTCCCGGAGCGGGTGGGGGCGCCCTCTCCCGGGGGCGGGACGGGAGGATGGGAGAGGGTCGGGGTGAGGGTCCTCGGGCGGGGGCCCTCGACCCCGAGCAGCTCGCCGCCACCGAGATCGTGGACGGCCCGCTCCTCATCGTGGCCGGTCCGGGTACGGGGAAGACGCGGACGCTCACCCACCGGCTGGCTCATCTGGTGGCCGAGCGGGGGGCGGCTCCGGAGCAGTGCCTCGCGGTGACGTTCAGCCGGCGGGCGGCGGCGGAGATGGAGGAACGGCTCGCGGCCCTCCTGCCGGCGGCGGGGCGCGTTCTCGTCACCACGTTCCACGGCCTGGGGCTCACGCTGTTGCGGGAGCAGGCGGCGGAGGCGGGGCTCGCGCCGGGATTCCGGGTGGTAGCCCCGGCGGAGCGGGTGGAGATCGCACGGGAGATCTTCGACCTGACCCCGAGCAAGGCCGAGCGGGTGCTCGAAGAGATCGGGCGCGTCCGCCGGTTGCGGGCGGTGGGGACCGAGGAGCCGTTTCCCCTGGAGATCACAGAGCGGACGTCCCTCTACGAAGAGGCTCTCACGCGCCGGGAGCTCGTGGACTTCGACGATCTGCTCGCGAAGCCGCTCGTCCTCCTCCGGGACCGGCCGGACCTCGCGGCGTTCTATCGGGATCGCTTCCGGTGGATCTCGATCGACGAGTATCAGGATATCGACGCGCTCCAGTACGGCCTGATCCGCCTGCTCGCTCCGGCGGACGGCAACCTCTGCGCGATCGGAGACCCCGACCAGTCCATCTACGGATTCCGCGGGGCGGACGTGGGCTTCTTCCTCCGGTTCCGAAAGGATTTTCCGGGCGCGCGCGTGGTCCACCTCACCCGGAACTACCGCGCGACCCGCACGCTCGTGGAGGCGGCGTGCCAGGCGATCCGTCC
>DATHUD010000038.1:0-3139 GCA_035462575.1 Thermoanaerobaculia bacterium
CGGAGACGAAGGGGTTGCCCTCGGGAGCCGAAAGCCACGAGTTGGCGACGAGCACCGTCTCCATCTCGAGCCGCCGGGCGGCCCGGAAGACGATCTCCTTCACGTCGCGGGGAGAGGCGTCGGCATCGATCCAGATTTTCACGAAAACCCCCGGGAACGGGAAAAAGCACTCACCGGAGCGAAGATATCACGCGCCGGGGGCTGGCAAAGGCCGGTACTCCCGCCCGGCCGCGATGCGTTCGAGGCGGAGGCCTTCCGTGACGGTCATATAGGAGTAGCCGATCGCCTGGAAGCTCCGGTCGGGGTCCAGGCTCTCGTAGCGCGCCTGCCTTGCCGCGCGATCCTCCGGGGTGAGCATGCGCAGGTGGTAGAAGTAGAGGTCGGCCTGCGGGAAGTCGCCGTTTTCACGGCTGTTGAGCGGCGCCCAGTGGCAGTGGAGGCGCTGCATGTGGAACTCGTGGTCCCGCCGGGCCTCGAAGAAGCGGGCGGAGCTCTTGGCGCCCCAGAGGCCGTCCGCGCGGTAGCAGAGCGGGTCGTCCCAGATCTCGCGCAGGTGGAGGCGGTAGGCGCGGTGGCCTTCCTTGCGGGCGCGGGCGATCTCCCGCTCGGCCCGCTCGCGGAAGCCCGCCTCCAGGCGCTCGTCGGCGTCCAGTCCTAAAAGCCAATCCGGACGATGTTTCCAGGCCGCCTCGACGAGGCGGCGGTGGTTGGCGGCGTCGTCCCACGCGTGGCCGGCGTGCGGGGGGAGGCGGA
This sequence comes from Thermoanaerobaculia bacterium, assembly GCA_035462575.1. Taxonomy (GTDB): domain Bacteria; phylum Acidobacteriota; class Thermoanaerobaculia; order Multivoradales; family UBA5704; genus DATARR01. The sequence goes on from DATHUD010000038.1 coordinate 754, forward strand.
GGATCTCCAGGACCTCGGGCTGGCGGGCCAGGAAGTCCTCCGAGCCGTCGGTCGAGCCGTCGTCCAGGGCCACGATGCCGTCCACCAGCGGGCGGACGCTCTCGAAGTAATCCGGCAGGTAGCGCATCTCGTTGCGGCAGGCGAGGAGGGCCAGGATCCGCGGGGCACGGCGGCGAAAAGGCCAGAATCTCACGGCTCTTCCCCCCGGTGGGGCGCCCGGGCGGCGCCGAGCGCTCCGGCGGCGTAGGACAGGGCGGCGGCGGGCAGGAGCAGGCTCGCGGCGGCGATCCAGGGGCGCTCGCCCGCTTCGGCGCTCCGCCAGGCCATGCCGACGCCCTGGGGGACGCGGCGCAGGGCGATGGCGGCCACCTCCCGGGGACGAGGGCCTCCGAGGCGTATCCAGGCCGTGGCGGTCCGCGCGCCGCGGCGGTACTGGTCGGCAAGAAGTGCCCTCAGGCGGCGCGGATGGCGGTGGGCGGTGCGCACGGCGGGCTCCCAGGCGACCGGCACCCCGCCGTCCGCGAGGCGCTGGTGGAAGTCGGTGTCCTCGCCGCCCCGGAGATCTTCGCGGAAAGGGCCGAAGCGGTCGAAGAGATCCCGTGCGTAGGAAGCCCCATAGAGGAGCGCGGAGCCGGCGGGGGCTCCGGGCATGCGGCGGGAGAAGAGAGCCACGTAAGAAGCCCACGCGGCGAGGTTTGTGCGATAGGGATTGGTCACCGCGCTCGCCACGGCGGCGGCCCCGGCGCGGTGGGCCGAGAGGCGGGCCGCGGCCCAGCCCGGCTCAGCCCAGCAGTCGGCCGCGAGGAAAGCGAGGAAGGGCGCTCGCGTGGCCGCGATCCCGAGGTTGCGGGCGGCGCCGGGCAGCAGGCGCCCGGCGCGCTCGACGACCGGCACGGCGAGCCCCTGGGCGGCGAGGGCCGCGGCGGCGTCCCCTCCGCCGGAATTGACCACGACCACCTCCATGGCCTCGCTCTGGGCGAGGAGCGAGCGGACCGCCTCGGGAAGCTCGGGCGGGTTGCCCAGGGCGAGCACGGCGCAGGCGAGCTCGGGAGGGGGCGCCGGAAGGGTTCGAGTCACGGCCGCTATGGTATTCTCAACGCCTTCCCGAGCCCATATCGAATGCGTTCCTCAGCCTTGCGGGTCCTCATCACCTGCCGCGAGCTGGCCCGCCGGGGCGGCACTCAGCTCTACACCCGGGATCTGGCCGAGGTGCTGCGCGGGATGGGCCACTCGCCCGTGGTGTTCTCGCCCCGCCTCGGAGAGGTGGGAGAGGAGCTCCGCGGCCGGGGTGTCGCGGTCATCGACAGCCTCGACCGATTGGGAGAGCCGCCCGACGTCATCCACGGCCAGCACCACCTGGAGGCGATGACGGCGATGCTGCGCTTCCCCACGGTGCCGGCGCTCTTCGTGTGCCACGGCTGGCTGCCGTGGGAGGAGGCCCCGCCACGCTTCCCGAGCCTCCTTTTCTACGTGGCGGTCGATTCTCTGCGGCGCGACCGCCTGGTGCTCGAGCACGGGGTCTCCGAGAGCCGCGTCGCGGTGATCCCCAATTTTGTGGACCTCGACCGCTTCCGGCCCCGGCCGCCTCTGCCGCCGCGCCCCCGGCGCGCCGTCCTCCTGAGCAACCAGGCGGCCGCGCACACGTTTCTCCCGGTGGTGGAGCGCGTCTGTGCGGAGGCGGGGATGGAGCTGTCCGTGGCCGGCTTCGCGGCGGGCCGGCCGGTGGCGCGGCCGGAGGAGCTCCTGGCGTCCGCCGACCTGGTGTTCGCCCGGGGCCGCACCGCGCTCGAAGCCATGGCGGTGGGGGCCGCCGTGATCCTCTGCGACGTCGAGGGGTGCGGACCGCTCGTCGATTCGGGCAACTTCGCGGCCCTGCGCGATCTGAACTTCGGGATGGGGGCGCTCACCCCGCCGGTCGACCCGGAGCGGCTGCGCGTCGAGATCGCCCGCTACGACCCGGAGGAGACCGCGCGGGTGCGGGACCGGGTGCGGCGCGAGGCCGGCAGGACCGAGGCCGTGGCGCGCCTCGTGGATCTCTACCGCGAGCTCGTCGACGCGGCGCCCGGCCTCGCCGGGGAGGAGTACGCGGCCGAGTGCCTGGAGGCGGCCTCGCGCTACGTGGATTGGATCGGTCCGCGGCTGGAGGCGGTCGCGGCCCGGCTGGCCGCGGCCGGGGCCGGCTTGGCCGCGGCCGAGGCCCGGCTCGAAGACACGGCGGCGGCGCTCAATGCGCTCGAGCGCTCGCCCTTTTCGCGGCTCCGCAAGAGGCGCCTCGGGCTGCGGCCGCTGGTTGCGGCATGGCGGGCGTTGAAGGGTGTGAAGGGTCTGCTCCTGTAGGGGCGGCCCTGTGTGGCCGCCCTGGGCGGGGGAAAAGGCCGAAGGGGAG
>DATHUD010000039.1:0-4336 GCA_035462575.1 Thermoanaerobaculia bacterium
GGTGTGGCAGAGCCGGCAGGCGGACGGCAGCACCGACGTGACTTCTTTTGCCAATTACCAGGACTGGAAGCGCGAGAGTGCTTTCACCGGCCTTGCTGCCTTCGCTCCGATGGGTGTCAACGTGACGGGCGACGGGGGAGAGCCTGAGCGGGTTCCGGCGGCGGTTGTGAGTGCGAATTTCTTTTCTGTCCTGGGGGTGAAGCCAGAGCTTGGCCGCTCGTTCTCGGTCCGCGATGAGCGGCTGGGAGAGGACGGTGTCGTGCTCCTGTCGCGGGGTCTTTGGCAGCGTCGCTTCGGTTCTGATCCGAAGGCGCTCGGACGCTCGGTACGGGTTCGCGGCCGGCCGCTCTCGATTATCGGCGTCCTTCCGGCCAGCTTCGACTTCCCCCAGGGTGCTCAGCTCTGGATGCCTCTTGCTCCGAACCCCGATCGGCGGGAGGAGCGAGGAATTTTCTGGCTGCGCACCGTCGGGCGGTTGCGGCCGGGAGTGGATCTTGCCAGAGCGAAAGTCAAGATGGAGGTGATGGGGGAGCGCCTGCGGCGGCAGTACCCGGACGTCCTCCAGGACTATGGGGTATCCGTGAGGCCAATCCGCGATTACCTGGTCGGCGACATCCGACCAGCGCTCCTGATCCTGTTTGGTGCCGTCACCCTCGTCCTCTTTATAGCGTGCGCTAATGTCGCCAACCTCCTGCTGGCGCGCACCGCGAGCCGCGAACAGGAGATCATCGTGCGCACGGCCGTCGGTGCTAGCCGCGGCCGGGTCATTCGCCAGTTGCTCACGGAGGGCGTCACTCTGGGCATTCTGGGCGGTCTCGCCGGTCTATTCCTCGCCCTTTGGGGAGTCGGTCTCCTGCGCTCTGTAATCCCGGCGAACCTTCATGACGCGAGGGAGCTCTCGATACATTCCCGCACCTTCTTCTTCACCTTGGTGATCGCGGTCTCGAGCGGGCTCCTCGGCAGCCTGGCGCCCGCTCTCCAGATGTCCCGCCTGCAGCTCGGAGAGGCCCTCAAGGAGCGCGGGCCGAGCGGTGGCGGCAGGCCCAGGCGCCTTATTCTGCAAGGACTGGTGATCGCTGAGGTGGCCCTCGCCCTGGTGCTGCTGGTCTCCGCGGGTCTGCTGCTGCAGAGCTTCGCGCGACTGCGGAGCGTGGCGCCGGTGCAGGCCGAGCGGGCGCTCACCGTCAATATTCCTCTCAACCGGTCGGATTACCCTGAGCCGGAGAGAATCGACGGTTTCTTCCAGCAGCTTCTGCAGCGCGTGCGCGCCCTGCCGGAGGTGCAGTCCGTCGGGGCCACTTCGGCCGTGTTCCTGCCCGACGTTACCAATTCGGAGCAGATCTCGGTGGAAGGTCGCTCCGATCCGTCACTCGACCTCAGGTTGAGTGTGACCACGGATGCCGTGACCCCCGATCTTTTCCGCGCTCTCGGCCTGCCCATCCTGCATGGCCGCTCCTTCGCGGAACAGGACGGCACGGGGGAGGCACGGGTGGCTATCATCAACCAGGCGATGGCACGACGTTTCTGGCCCCGAGAGGATGTGGTCGGCAAGCGCTTCAAACTCGGCGCGGCAGATTCGGACGTCCCCTGGATCACAGTCATCGGGATGGTAGGCGACGCGTGGCGCAGCTCCCCGGAACGCGGCGCCCCTCCGTCCTGTTATCTGCCGCTCGTTCACCTGCCGCGGACGAACATGACCCTGGTGGTCCGGACCACGGGCGACCCGCGGCCGCTCGCACCGGCGATCGTGCGCGAGATCCACGCCCTTGACCCCAATCAGCCTGTGGCGCGGGTGGCCACGGTCGGGGAGCTGATGGGTGAGCACCTCTCGGTGCGTCGCTTAAACGCCCTGCTGGTCGGCGCGTTCGCTCTCCTTGCACTCGGCCTCGCCGCGGTGGGGGTCTACAGCGTCATCTCCTGCATGGTGAGCCAGGGCATCCATGAGATCGGCATCCGGATGGCGCTCGGCGCGCAGAGCGGGGATGTTTTGCGCATGGTGCTGGCCAACGGTCTCTCGCTGGCGCTCCTCGGCATCGTCTTCGGCCTGGGGGGCGCCCTGGTCGCCGGCCAAGTGCTGGCGAGCGCGGTCTATGGGGTGCGGGCGATCGATTCCCTGAGCTTTTGCGGCCTGTCACTTTTTCTGGTGCTCGTCGCGGCCTCCGCGAGCTACTTCCCGGCGCGCCGCGCGTCACAGACCGACCCGATGACGGTCCTGCGGGGTTAGTGATGGCGAGCTCTACGGACCTGGGAGATCTGGAGGGCGTCAAGACGGTTCCGGGCTCCGGGTCTCTGCCCGGGGCGGCGACTCTGGACGCCCTTCTGCGTCTGCGGGCCCATCGCACACCGGACTTTCCGGCCTACCTCTTTCTCGCCGACGGCGAGGTCGAGACGGACCGCGTGACCTGGGGAGATCTCGACCGCCGTGCACGGGGCGTGGCCGCGGCGCTGCGGCGCGAGTGCGTGCCGGGTGACCGTGCGCTACTCCTATATCCATCCGGCCTCGACTTCATCGCTGGCTTTTTCGGCTGCCTCTATGCCGGAGTTGTGGCGGTACCGGCCTATCCGCCACGGCCGCGGCGCGATCAGCCGCGCCTACGCGCGATCGTCGAGGATGCGCACCCGATCGTAGCTCTGACGGCTCCTTCCATGCTCGCCGGGGTCGGCGAAGTTGTCACGCGGGAGGCGATCTTCGGAGAGCTGCGCTGGCTGGCGCCTGGAAGAGAGGCGGCGGCGGACGGCGGCGAGCCTACCTGCGACGCGGATCCCGCGGCTCCGGCCTTCCTCCAGTACACCTCGGGCTCGACGGCGCTGCCCAAGGGGGTGGTAGTCAGTCATGCCAATCTGCTGCACAACGAGCGGATGATCCAGGACGCCTTCGGGCTCGATGAGAGTTCGGTCGTGGTGGGCTGGCTGCCTCTCTACCACGACATGGGGTTGATCGGCACCGCTCTGCAGCCGCTCTACAGCGGCGGCTGCTGTGTCCTGATGCCGCCGGTCGCCTTCCTGCAGCGGCCCCGGCGCTGGCTGGAGGTGGTCTCCCGCTACCAAGGCACGATCAGCGGCGGACCGAACTTCGCCTACGAGCTGTGCGTGCGCAAGATCCCCCCCAAGGAGCGGGAAGGGATCAACCTGGCGAGCTGGACGGTGGCCTTCAACGGTGCCGAACCGGTGCGTGCCGAGACGCTAGAGCGCTTCGCGGCGGCTTTCGCTCCGTGCGGCTTCGCGCGCCGGGCTCTGTTCCCCTGCTACGGTCTGGCCGAGGCAACGCTGTTTGTGACTGGCGGCCGCCCGGGAGAGGGGGCGCGGACGGAGACGCTTTCGGCCGCGGCGCTCGCCCGCCACGAGGCGGTGCCGGTCGAGCCTACGGTCGCTGGCGCGCTCACCCTCGTGAGCAGCGGCCGGCCGGCGGCGGATCAGCGGGTGGTGGTGGTCGATCCGGAGAACCGCACGGAACTCCCGGCGGGGAGGGTGGGGGAGATCTGGATCTCCGGCCCCAGCGTCTCCCGCTCCTACTGGGGGCGCCCGGAGGTGAGCGAGAACGAGCTCCATGCCGTCCTGGCGGACGGGAGGGGGGGCTTCCTGCGCAGCGGCGACCTCGGTTTTCTGCACGACGGCGAACTGTTCGTCACCGGGCGGCGCAAGGATCTGATTATCCTGCGCGGCCGCAACCACTATCCGCAGGACATCGAGCTCACGGCCGAGCGGGCCGACCGCGCCCTGCTCGCCGGGGGGGCCGTCGCCATCTCCGTGGAAGCGGAGGGGGAAGAGCGCCTGGTACTGGTCGCCGAGGTTGACCGCCACGCGCTCGCCGGGCGACCGTTTGAAGAGGTCGCCGCGGCGGTCCGGCAGGCGATCGCCGCGGAGCACGAAGTGAGGCTCGCCGAGCTCGTGTTGATCCGGCAGGGCACACTGCCAAAGACTTCGAGCGGCAAGGTGCAGCGTCATGCCTGCCGCGACCTCTACCTGCGTCGCGACCTGACCATCGTGGCGCACGGCGGCAATGACCCGGAGGTCGGAGAGCCGCTCGCGACTGTGCCGGCCACCGCGCAGAGTTCGGCGGAGATGAGGGCCGAAGCTCTCCTGCGTACGGTGCTCGCTCGGGTGGCGCGTGTTGATCCGCGCCGCATTGAACGCGAGCAGGAGATGACCTCCTACGGCCTCGACTCTCTAGCGGCGGTCGAGCTGCGCAACGCGGTCGAGGCGGACCTCGGGGTGGCCCTCTCGGTTTCCGAATTGCTGGAGGGGATGTCGCTGGCGGAGGCGACGCGGCAGGTGATGGCCACGCGGGCAGCCGCGCCGCTCCCCACGGCTTTACCCGCGCCGGCCTCCCCTGCCA
>DATHUD010000040.1:0-2692 GCA_035462575.1 Thermoanaerobaculia bacterium
AGGGGGAGCGGGCCGAGCCGATCGAGCGCTCGCCGTGGGACGGCGTCTCGTCGCTCCGCCTGTTCTCCGAGCTGCAGGAGTCGGGGGTGGTGGGGGTGTATTGATGCTTCACATTCCTCTTCTCCGCGGCGGCAAGCCCTACCGGAGCCTGGATTTCCAGACGTTGAAGCACGTCCGCACGGGAGAGCCCGTGGCCCAGGTGTCCCACGCCAACGCCGGGGTGATCGCTCGCGATCTCCTCGCGGCCGGCGAGGCCCGGCGGGCGCTTCAGGACGTGCCCGCCGCGGAGATGCTCGCGATCTGCCGCAAGGCCGCGGACCTCTTCGCCACGGCGGAGCTGCCGGTCGAGCCCGGCGGCGCGCTCCAGGGGCCGGAGGACTACGTCCGCCAGCTCTCGGCGACCTCGGGGCTCCCGGAGTCGCTCTGCCGGTTCAACATGGAGAAGAACCGCGGAGCGCTCGACGGGATGGAGGATATCCTCTCCGGCCTCACCCGGGGGCTGGATCTCGCGGCGCTCGATTCGGGCTGGGTCTGGCAGGACGGCCGGCGCCTCTCCTACGTGGGCCAGACCGACACGCTGGGGGCCATCCTCCCCAGCAACTCGCCGGGCGTGCACACGCTGTGGCTGCCGTCCTACGCGCTCAAGGTGCCCGTGGTCTTGAAGCCCGGCCGGGAGGAGCCCTGGACGCCGTTCCGCGTGGCCCAGGCGCTGATGGCCGCGGGCATGCCGCCCCAGGCCGCGTTCTACTACCCGACCGATCACACGGGCTCGGCCGAGATCCTGCTGCGCACGGGCCGGTCCATGCTGTTCGGCGACGCGAACACCGTGCGGCCCTGGAAGGACGACCCCCGCGTGCAGCTCCACGGGCCGGGCTGGAGCAAGGTGATCTTCGGCGCGGACCAGTATTCGCAGTGGGAGCGGCACGTGGATCTGGCCGTCACCTCGATCGCCGAGAACGGCGGCCGGTCGTGCTTGAACTCCTCGGGCGTGTGGATGCCGGCGGACGGGAAAGGCACGGCGCGCAAGATCGCGGAGGCGATCGCCGAGCGCATGGCAGGGATTTCCGCCCTGCCGCTCGACGATCCCGACGCGCGGCTCGCGGCGTTCACCCGCCCTGAGGTGGCGCGCCGGATCTCCGAGACGATCGACCGCCAGCTCCGCATTCCGGGCGCGGTGGACCTGACGCAGGAGATCCGCGGGACCGGCCGCGTGGCGGAGGTGGACGGCTGCACGTACCTCCTGCCCACGCTCATCTGGTGCGAGCCGGACCACCCGCTCGCCGGCATGGAGCTGCTGTTCCCGTTCGCCACGGCGGTCGAGGCGCCGAAGGACGAGCTGCTTTCGCGGATCGGCTCGACCCTCGTGGCGACCGCGATCACCGAGGACCGGGCGTTCGAGCGGGCTTTGATGGACTGCCCGTCGATCGATCACCTGAACCTGGGGCCGATCCCCACGTCCCGGATCTCGCGGGACCAGCCGCACGAGGGGAACCTGTTCGACCACCTCTACCGGCGGCGGGCGTTGCAGACGGGGGCCTGGGCGGCATGAGCATCGCTTCCTCCGCCGTCGCGCGCCCCGGTGCCTTGGACGGCCTGGGCGGCCTCGCCCGGGAGTGGGGCGGCACGCGGGTGCTCGTGGTGACGGACCCCGGGGTGCGAAAGGCGGGGTACGCGGACCGGGCGGTCGAGCTGCTGGAGCGCGAGGGGATCGCGACGGCCGTGTTCGACCGCGTGGCCGAGAACCCCACCTCCGACGAGGTGGAGGCGGGCCGCGTCTTCGCCGCCGCGTTCGGGCCCGACCTCCTCGTGGGGCTGGGCGGCGGGAGCGCCATGGACACGGCCAAGGGGATCAACTTCGTCCTCACGAACGGCGGCCGGATGGAGGACTACTGGGGCGCGGGGAAGGCGGCAAAGCCCATGCTGCCGTCGATCGGCGTGCCCACGACCGCGGGGACGGGGAGCGAGGCGCAGTCCTACGCCCTCATCTCCCACCCCCAGACCCACCAGAAGATGGCGTGCGGCGATAGGAAGGCCCGGTTCCGCGACGTGATCCTCGACCCGGCCCTCGCGGCGTCCGCCCCCCGGCGGGTGGCGGCGACCGCCGGAATCGACGCGGTCTCCCACGCTGTTGAGAGCTACGTGACGAAACGCTCGAACTCGATTTCCCGCATGTTCGCCCGCGAGGCGTGGCGGCTCCTCGACGGGAGCCTCGAAACGTTCCTCGACAACCCGCGGGACCTCCGCGCGGCCGGGGACGCGCTTCTGGGCGCCCATCTCGCGGGCGCGGCGATCGAAGGCTCCATGCTGGGCGCGGCCCACGCGTGCGCGAATCCGCTCACGGCGCATTACGGCATCGTCCACGGCGAGGCCGTGGGGCTCCTGCTGCCGCACGTCGTGCGCTACAACGCCGCGGCCGTGGGGGAGTCCTACGACGATCTGGACGGCCGGTTGATCGACCGGATCGTCGCGCTCCGGGCCGCGGCCGGCCTGCCCGCGAGCCTCCGGGTCTGCGGCGTCGAGGCGGACCGCCTCCCCGAGCTCGCCGAAGAGGCTTCGGGGCAGTGGACTGCGCAATTCAACCCCCGCCCGGTGACCGCGGCGGACCTCCTGGACCTCTACAGGGCTGCGTATGAAGGGTAGATCTCTCCTCCTGCGTCTCCTCCCGGTCACCGTGCTCGCCGCGGCCTTCTCC
>DATHUD010000041.1:0-2558 GCA_035462575.1 Thermoanaerobaculia bacterium
GAGCCGGGTCAGCTCCAGCATCCGGTCCACGATGCGCGCGATCCGCTCGGCTTCGTTGCGGATGTTGGCGAGGAAACGGGCCTGCTGCTGGGCGGGCATCCCCTCCTGCAGAAGCTCCGCCGCCCCGCGGATCGCGGAGAGGGGGCTTTTGAGCTCGTGCGTCAAGGTCTGCACATACTCTTCCGCGTAGTTGCGGCCTTCGAGCGTCTCCTGCATGCGGCGCAGCGCAAGGCCCAGATCCGCGATCTCGGTGCGCCCGAGCCTGGGGAAAGGCGGGTGCTTGCCCAGGCGGATGCCATCGGCGTAGCGCGCGAGGCGATCGATGGGACGGGTCAGCCAGTAGGAGAGGGCGAGGGAGAGCAGAGCCGCGACAGCAATGGTCAAGAGCCCGGCGCGGACGAAGGCGGGCCGGGCGAGCTGCAGAAAGGTTTCGATGCTGACGGTCGGCTCGGCGAGCGTCAACACTCCGGCGATCTGCCCGTCCCGATAGATCGGCGCCCCGATGTAAAGCACGGTCGAGAGCGGGTCGGTCGGATCGCTCTGCGAGGCGCGGACGCCGTAGCGGCCTTCGAGCGTGCGCTTCACGTCGTGAAACCGGCTGTAATCCTTGCCAACGTCCGAGGGCCGGCGCGTGTCGAGCACGACTTTCCCCGAAGTGTCGGTGATGTAGAGCTGCAAGTCCACGGACGATTTTTCGAGATCGTAGATCCGGGCGGAAAGCTCCCGGGAGTATGCCCGGGACAGGGAGGCTTCCAGGTGGGCGAGACTGAAATCCGGCCGCGCCATCTCCCGCTCGACGACACTCGCGAGGATGTTGGCGCTGTCCGCGAGCGGCTCTTCCACGCTCTCCAGGTAGCGGGTGCGCAGCGTCGTCCAGATCCAGTCGGTGGCGTAGTAGAGGCAGGCGGCGAAGATCGCGAGATAGAAAAGAAAGATCCTCAAGCCCAGCTTCATAAACCTTCCTTCAACGAATACCCCATGCCCCGGTGGGTCGTGATCGGATCGACGTCCGGCCGGATGTCCCGGAGCTTCGCCCGGAGATTCTTGACGTGAGCGTCGACCGTGCGGTCGAGGCTCGCCTCGGGCGCATCCCAGACGAGGTCCAGAAGCTCGTCGCGGCTGTAGACCCGGCCGGGCCGCTTCACGAGGACGGCGAGCAGCCGGTACTCGTAGCGCGCGAGCTCCAGGGGTTTGCCGAAGTAGGAGATCTGGCGGCGCTCTTCGTCGAGCGCGAAGGCGGCGCTCGGAGGCGCGCTCGCGCCGCCGCCCCGCCCGGCCCGCCGCAGCACCGCCTTCACGCGCGCCGCAAGCTCGCGCGGGCTGAAGGGCTTGGTCACGTAGTCGTCCGCCCCGAGCTCCAGCCCCACGACGCGGTCCACCTCGCCGCCGCGCGCCGTGAGAAAAATGATCGGTACGTCGTGCCGCTGCCGGAGCCTCCGGCACACCTCGATGCCGGAGAGGTCCGGCAGGCCGATGTCCAGGATCACCAGCGCCACCGGCTGGCGGTCGAGCACCTCGACCACGCCCGCGCCCACCTCCAGGCGGTGGCACCGGAACCCTTCCGATTCGAGGGCGTATTGGATCGTGTCGGCGATGGCCGGCTCGTCCTCGACCACCAGAATCGTCGGTTTATCCATCCTGTCTTCTCTTCTGAATCCGGCGCGCCAGCAGGAACATCGCGAGCGCGGCCATCGTGACCCCCAATACCACCACGACATGCTCCACGGACCGCCCGCCCGGGTTCCGGAAGGAGCCGTTCAGAAGCGGCACTCCCAGCGTCATTCCGAGATAGGCGCCCGGCACCAGGAGGACCGCGGCGAGCGTCGCCGGGGCGTGGCCGCGCCGCGTGAAACCGTCGAGCCCCGCGAACACGCCCCAGAGCGCGCCCAGGTACACCACGGTCCCGAGAAGCCGGTGCGCCTGCTCCGGCGTGAGCCCGAAGACGGAACCGGCGCGGTACAGCTCCACGGCCGCCAGAATGCGCGCCGTGTTGACGGCGATCGTAAGAACAAAGGCCCCGGAGAGCGAAGCCATCCACCAGGAGATCCGCGCCCCGGGGGAGCGCTGCCGGTGAGCGAAGCCGAGCACGGAGACGGTCAGGACGAGGATCATGAAATTCACCCCCGCGCAGGCCGGTGCGATGAAGTAGGAGCCATCCGGCGCCACCCAGCCCGCGTCGGGCCGCAAGGTGAGCGTCTCGCCGCGCAGCCACCCCACGGCGCGGGCCGTCGGACCGAGGATCCACGTGAGATCCTCGACCGAGGCCCGGCTGTAGTGCAGCTTCAATCCATACGCCGCGAGCATCGCCGTCCCCCAGGACACCCAGGGGAGACCCGCCAGGCGCCGACCGTCTCCGTTTCCGCTCACTGCCGCCAGCCCTTCCCCGTTGCCACCAGCCACGCGCGCCCGGCCGGCGTCAGGCCGAGGAGCAGGAGGACGAGGGCCAGCAGGAGCGGCAGCTCCGGCTCGGGAACCCCCACCGCCAGGTCCGAGACGCCTTGCGGCAAGGGCAGAGGCTGATCGACCGTCTGCGCCGGGCCTTCCGTGTTCCGCACCAC
>DATHUD010000042.1:0-2540 GCA_035462575.1 Thermoanaerobaculia bacterium
GGAGCTGGATTGGAGCCGTTTCCCCGTGGAGGAGCAGCAGCGCCGGTTCGAAGAGCTGCGGCATCGCGAGCGGCATACGCCTCGGCCCTTGAGCGAGGCGCCGCTGCTGCGTTTCTCCCTGATCCGCCTCGGCCGCGAGCACGGATTGATCTGGACAGCCCACCACCTGCTGATGGACGGCTGGTCGCTCCCCCTCCTGGTGCAGGAGCTTCAGTCGGTGTACGCGGCTCCTGCATCCTCATCCTTGCCGCCGGTGCGTCCGTTCAGCGACTACGTCGTCTGGCTCGGGAAGCAGGATTCGGCGCGGGCCGAGCCGTTCTGGCGCGGGGATCTCGCGGGGTTCACGGCCCCCAATGTTCCAGGTATCGACAAGGGCCATGGAGCCGCGGGTTACGCCGAGCACGGGCTCCAGATGTCCCACGAGGCCACGGCACGTCTCCAGGCTCTGGCGTCGCGGCACAAGCTGACTCTGCAGACCGTCACTCTCGGTGCGTGGGCGGTGCTGGTGAGCCGCTACAGCGCCGACGAGGACGTGGTCTTCGGCAACGTGGTCTCGGGCCGTCCTGCCGCCTTGCCGGGCGTCGAAACCATGGTCGGCATGTTCATCAACACCCTGCCGGTGCGGGTGAGGGTCAACGGCGCCGAGCTTCTGGGGCCCTGGCTGCAACGCCTCCAGGAGCGCCAGCTCGCCCGCCAGGAATTCGAGCAGTCTCCGTTGGCCCAGATCCAGCGCTGGAGCGAGGTCCCGGCCGGCTCGCCGCTTTTTGAGACGCTCTACGTGTTCGAGAACTACCCGGACACCGGAGCGGGTGGTCCCGGCAGCCTGCGGGTCGGCAACCTGCGCAGCTTCGAGAGCACCAACTATCCCCTGACCCTCGCCCTCACGGCGGCAGACCACATCTCCTGCCGGTTGAGGTACGACCGCGCCCGCATTGACGAGGCTTCGGCGCTACGCCTGCTCGGACATCTCGGCAGGTTGCTGGCGAGCATCGGCGAACGGCCGGAGCAGGCTCTCCGGGATCTGCAGTGGCTCTCGGAGGCCGAGCGCCACCAACTCGCGATCGAGTGGAACCCGGCTGGGGCCGTGCCGGACGCCTCGGTCATCGAGATGTTCGAGAGCTGGGCGGACCGGACGCCGGACGCCATCGCAGTGCTCGCGCCGGAGGAGACCTTGACCTACGCCGAGCTCGACCGCCGCGCCGACCAGCTCGCTCACCATCTACGAACGCTCGGGGTGACGGTCGACTCCCGCGTGGGGCTGAGCGCGGAGCGTTCCCCCGCGATGATCGTGGGAGTGCTGGGCATCCTCAAGGCCGGCGCGGCCTACGTGCCGCTCGACCCGACCTATCCGCGCGAGCGTCTCGCCTTCATGGTCGAGGACTCGCAGATCCCGGTGCTCCTCACCGAAGAGCACGTGCTCGACGCGCTGCTGGATGCCGGTGAGGCAGAGCGTCTGCCACACGCCACCACGCCCGACAGCCTGTCCTACCTGATCTACACCTCGGGGTCGACCGGCCGGCCGAAGGGGGCGATGATCCCGCACCGCGGGTGGAGCAACCTGGCGGAGGCCCAGCGCCGCCTCTTCGGTCTCGGGCCGGGAGATCGCGTGCTGCAGTTTGCCTCGCTCGGCTTCGACGCCTCGGCCTGGGAGATCGCCTTGGCGTTCGGCGCCGGGGCCACGCTGGTTCTGGGACCCCGCGAGCGGCGGCTCTCCCGCGAGGAGCTGACGTCCCTTCTGAGGGAGTGCACCGCGGCTCTGCTGCCGCCGACCGTGCTCGCGACCCTGTCGCCGGAGGATCTGCCCGGGTTGGAGACCCTGCACGTGGGCGGCGAGGCCTGCCCCGTGGAGCTGGCGCTGGCCTGGTCGGCCGGGAGACGGCTCTGGAACGCCTATGGCCCGACCGAGGCCTCGGTCTGCGCGACCGTGAAGCGCTACGAAGGCGGCGAGCGCCTGCCGATCGGCCGGCCGATCTCAGGAGCACAGGCCCACGTGCTGGATGCCTGGGGGAATCAGGTCCCGGCCGGGGTGATGGGCGAGCTCTGCCTGGGCGGCCCGGGCCTCGCGCGGGGCTATCTCGACCGGCCGGACGGCACGGCCGCGAGCTTCGTGCCGCACCCATTCGCCGCATTTCCAGGGGAGAGGCTGTATCGGACCGGAGATCTGGCGCGTTACAGGCCGGATGGTGAGATCGAGCTCCTGGGCCGCCGGGACCATCAAGTCAAGGTGCGCGGCTTCCGCATCGAGCTGGGGGAGATCGAGGCGGCGCTGGCCGCCCTGCCCGGAAATCGCGAGGCGGTTGTGGTGATGCGCGAGGATGTGCCTGGGGATCGGCGTCTGGTGGCCTATGTGGTGGGTGATGCCCCGGTCGAGGAGCTGCGCCGCTCGTTGCGCGGGCGGTTGCCGGACTACATGGTGCCGTCGGCGATCGTGACGCTTGCGGCGCTCCCCTTGACCCCGAGCGGCAAGGTGGACCGGAAGGCCCTGCCGGCTCCGGAGCCACCGGTCGCGCGGGAGAGCTACGTGGCGCCGCGCACCCGGG
>DATHUD010000043.1:0-14790 GCA_035462575.1 Thermoanaerobaculia bacterium
AGGAGGGAGCAGAAAAGAGGATTTCGTCTTTCTCCCCTCTCCCAGGGAGGGGGATGGCGTGGTGGGAGAGGGGCCGGGGGTGAGGGCCGGGCGGGGGGACGCCTCGGCCCTCGCGCGGCCTACCGCTTCTCGATCGCCACGAACGACCGCTCGGTCTCGCCGGTGTAGATCTGCCGCGGCCGGTTGATGCGGGTCGCGGGGTCTTCCATCATCTCCCGCCAGTGGGCGATCCAGCCCGGCAGGCGTCCCAGGGCGAACATCACGGTGAACATGTTCGTGGGGATGCCCATCGCGCGGTAGATGATGCCGCTGTAGAAGTCGACGTTCGGATAGAGCTTCCGGGCGACGAAGAACTCGTCGTGGAGCGCCACCTCCTCGAGCGACTTGGCGATTTCCAGGAGCGGGTCGTTGACGCCTAAATCGGCCAGAACGTCGTCCGCCATCTGCTTCAGGATCTTCGCCCGCGGGTCGAAGTTCTTGTAGACCCGGTGGCCGAAGCCCATCAGGCGGAAGCCCGAGCTCTTGTCCTTCGCCAGGTCGATGTACTTCTTGTAGTCGCCGCCGTCCTGCCGGATCTTCTCCAGCATCTCGATCACCGCCTGGTTGGCGCCGCCGTGGAGCGGACCCCAGAGGGCGCAGATGCCGGCCGCGATCGAGGCGAAGAGGTTCACCTGGCTGCTCCCCACCATGCGCACCGTCGAGGTGCTGCAGTTCTGCTCGTGGTCCGCGTGGAGGATGAGGAGGAGGTTCAACGCCTTCGCCACCACCGGCCGCACGTTGTAGGCCTCGGCCGGCACCGCGAACATCATGTGCAGGAAGTTCTCGCAGTAGGAGAGGTCGTTCCTGGGATAGATGAACGGCTGGCCGATGTTCTTCTTGTAGCAGTTGGCCGCCATCGTGGGCGCCTTGGCGATCAGGCGCGCGATGTTCAGATCCAGGTCCGTGTTCGGGCCGTCCGGGTAGTAGGTGGACAGCGACGCGGTCGTGGCGGACAGCATGGCCATCGGGTGAGCGGAGGACGGGAAGCCCTCGAAGAGCTTCTTCATGTCCTCGTGGAGCAGGCTGTGGTAGGTCAGCCGCTGCTCGAACTTCGCGAGCTCCTGCTCGCCCGGCAGATGGCCGTAGATCAGCAGGAAGCAGATCTCGGTGAACTTCGCCTGCTGTGCGACCTGCTCGATGGGATAGCCCCGGTAGCGCAGGATGCCCGCGTCGCCGTCGATGAACGTGATCGCGCTCTCGCAGGCTCCGGTGTTGCCGTAGCCCGGGTCCAGGGTGACCGCTCCGCTTTTCGCGCGGAGCTGGGTGATATCGATACCGACCTCACCCTCGGTCCCCACCACCACCGGCAGCTCATACTCCTTGCCGTCGAGCACGAGCTTCGCCGGACCCGGGGAGGACGCCGGGGCGGCCGTTTCTTCTACGAGGTTCGTTTGTTGGGACATCAGGGGGTCTCCTCGACCATTCTTCTCATCCGCTCTCATCTCGCGGCGCCCCGGGAGGGGCGCCGTCGGATTCTATCCCATCTCTACAGCTCGCGCAGAGCCGTCGCCACCGGCAGGCGCGCGGCCCGCACGGCCGGGAAGAGGCCGCCCAGGAGACCCATCGCCAGCGCGGCGCCCAATCCCAGGGCGATGAGCGCCGGGGTGACGGCGAACGAAAACGAGAGCTGGCTGAACGACGACCAGTTGAGGGTCGAGGTCTGGAACCCGTTGAAGCTGAAGTAGGCGACCGCCGCCCCCACGGCTCCGCCCAGGAGAGCGAGGAGCAGCGACTCCGCCATCACCGAGATCACCACCGGCCCGGCGCGGAACCCGAGGGCGCGCAGCGTCGCGATCTCCCGCGTCCGCGCGGCCACGGCCGCGTACATGGTGTTGAGCGCCCCGAAGACCGCGCCCGCCCCCATCAGCACGGTGATCACGACCCCCAGGGTCCGGATGAGCCCGGTCAACGCCCGCGACTGCGCCTCGTAGTACTCGGACTCCTGGAGGACCTTGACGTCCAGTTGGGGATTGCCGGTGAGCGAATCCTTGAACTCCGCAAACGCCGCCGGCGACTCGAGCTTGGCGTAGACCGCCTGGAAGCTGCTGCCCCGCCGGTACGCGGGCTGGAGCACCCCGGCGTCGCACCAGATCTCCGACTCCGAGAGCCCGCCCCGGGCCGAGAAGATCCCCACCACCGTCCACTCGTTCTGCCCCCAGCGCAGACGGTTCCCCAGGTCGAGCCCGGCGAACTGCGACGCCGCCATCCGGCCCACGATGACCTCGTTCTTCCCGGGCTCGAAGCGCCGGCCTTCCACCATCTCGATCTCGTCGCGCACGCCGAAGGCCGCCGGCTGCACGCCGCGCAGGGGGACGTTCGCGTCCGTGCCGGTCGCGCGCTTGGGGACGTCCACGATCACGTAGAGCTCGGAGGAGGCGACGGGCCCGTCCGCGGCGCGGAGCACGCCGGGGGCTTCGGAGATGATCCGCGTATCCTCGCGCTCGAGGCCGCTCATCATCTCGCTGTCGCTCCCCGCGCGGAGCACGATCGCCGTGTCCGGAGCCGCCGTCGAGGTCATCGCCTTCTTGACGCCTTCGGCGATCGAGAACACCGCGATCGACACGATCACGACTCCCGCCACGCCCACGATCGTCGCGAGCGAGGAGCCGCGGCGCTGGGGGATCGTGCGCAGATTGACCCAGGTCACCGCCGCCACCTGAGAGAGCCATCGCAACATCGTTACACCCTCCTCAACGCTTCGACGATGCGAAGCCGCATGGCCTGGACCGCCGGGAGGAGCCCGGAGGCGAGCCCGAAGAGCAACACCAGCGCCACCCCGAGGACGAGGTCGCGCGGCGGCAGGAAGAAGACGGGCAGGAAGGCCTGGAGCGCCTTGGCCATGACCGGAATCACCCCCAGGGCGAAAAGCAGCCCCAGGCCGCCGCCTAAAACGGCGATCGCGACCGACTCGGCGAGCACCAGCCCCAGCACCACCGGCCGGGAAAAGCCCAGGGTCTTCAAGACCGCGAGCTCGCTCGTCCGCTCCCGCACCGCCTGCGCCATGGTGTTGCCCGTCACCAGGAGCATGATGAAGAACACCGCGGTCAGCACCCAGCGCACGATCGCTCCCACGTTTCCGACCTGGTCGGCGAAGGACTGGGCGAACGCCTTCTCCGTCTGCGTCTTGGTCTCGGCCTGGGAGTTCGCGAACAGCGCGTCCACCCGCTTGCCGACCTCGGCGGCCTTCGACGGATCGGCGATCTTCAAGACGTACCACCCCACGATGCCCAGGCTCCCGCCCATCCCCTCGTTCAGATAGTCGTAGCGGAAGTACAGGCTGCTCGTGTCGGTCGCCTGCTCCGCCCCCTCATAGATGCCCGAGACGGTGAACTCCCAGAGGTCCGAGCCGTCCACCTTCCGGTAGATCGTCGCCTGGATCGGAATCTTGTCGCCCACCTTGAACCCGAACCGGTCCGCGAGCGTCCTGCCGATGATCACCCCCGAGCGGTTGGCGAGCCACGCCGCCTTCTGCTCCGGCGGCAGGATGTACTCCGGATAGAGGTCGAGGAAAGTCTCCTGGTCGACCGCCATCTGGCCGAAGAAGTTCTTCGGGTCCTGGTAGATGCCGCCGAACCAGCTCATGTAGGTCGCCTTCTCGATCCCGGAAACGGCCTGGATGCGCCCGAAATAGGAGATCGGAAGCGGCTGGATGAGCGAC
The DNA here is from genome assembly GCA_035462575.1 of Thermoanaerobaculia bacterium. Taxonomy (GTDB): domain Bacteria; phylum Acidobacteriota; class Thermoanaerobaculia; order Multivoradales; family UBA5704; genus DATARR01. The sequence goes on from DATHUD010000043.1 coordinate 3,698, forward strand.
ACCTTGTGGATCGTCAGCAGGCGGTCCGCGCCCGAAACCTCGACGCCGCTGGTGAACGCCGTGTCCACCGCCGACAGGATCCCGAACAGCAGAAAGCTCACCAGGACCGAGAGCACCGTGAAGAAGGTCCGGAGCTTCCTGCGCCAGAGGTTCTTCCAGATCAAGGGGAAGTACTTCATGCCACGCTCTCCGAAGCGAGGCTCTGCGCCTCCACCAGGTTCCCCTTCTCCAGGTGGAGCGTGCGCTTCGCGCGCTCCGCCGCGTGCGGGTCGTGGGTCACCATGATGATCGTCTTGCCGTGCTCGCGATTGAGCGCCTGGAGGAGGTCGAGGATCTCGTCGCCCGACTTCCGGTCGAGGTCGCCCGTCGGCTCGTCGCAGAGCAGGAGCGTCGGATCGGTCACGATCGCCCGGGCGATGCCCACCCGCTGCTCCTGGCCGCCCGAGAGCTGCCGCGGGTAGTGCTTCATGCGGTCGGCGAGCCCCACGATGGTGAGAGCGGCCGCCACGTGCTTCTTCCTCTGCGCCGCCGAGAGCTTCGTCAGGAGCAGCGGCAGCTCCACGTTCTTCTCGGCCGTGAGCACCGGCAGCAGGTTGTAGAACTGGAAGACGAAGCCCACGTGGCGGGCGCGCCACTCCGTGAGCTGGCCGTCCGACAGGCTGTGGATCGGCTTGCCCGCCACCTCGACCACTCCCGACGTGGGGCGGTCCAGGCCGCCGAGCAGGTTCAGGAGCGTCGTCTTGCCCGACCCGGAAGGCCCCATCAGAGCGAGGAAATCGCCCTGGGGGATCGTGAGGTCGAGGCCTTTCAGGATCTCGATCTTCTCGCCGCCGCGGCGGTAGGCCTTGTGGACGTCCTCGATGCGGACCAGCGTTCCGTTCTGCTCCATGTCACTCTCCTTGCTCACGGACGGCGACCGGGTCGCCGTCCTTCAGGTCCGGGGGCCCTTCGACGACGACCTTCTCGCCGGAGGAGAGCCCCGAAAGCACCACCACCTCGTCGCCCGGCGAGGGGGCGGAGGAGATCCCCACCGCCCGCCGCTCCACCTTGTCCTCGCCGACCACGAACACCACGTCCTTGTCGCCGTCCTTCCTCACCGCGGCGCGGGGAATCACCACCACCCGCTGGCTCGCCGCCGCCGCGGCCGGCTGCTCGTCGCCCAGGAAAGCCACCTTGACCCCCATGTCGGGAAGGATGCGCGGGTCGAGCGCATCGAACCCCAGGCGCACCCGCACCGTCGCCTTCTGCCGGTCGGCCGTGGGCACGGGCATGATCACCCGCGACGGGATCTGCCACTCCGGGTAGGCGTCGAGCGTCGCGACCGCCTTCTGGCCGGTCCGCACCCGCTGGATATAGCTCTCGTTGACATCTACCTCGATCTCGAGCGAGCTCATGTCCACCAGCGTGCAGATGCCCGTGCGGGTGAACCCGCCGCCGGCCGACACCGGCGAGATCATCTCGCCCGGCTGCGCGTCCTTGCTGATCGCGACGCCTGAAAACGGCGCGCGGATCACGGTGTCGTCGAGGTCCTGGCGCCGCAGCGCCACCTGGCTCTCGGCCACCTTGATCTCCTCGCGCCCCACCGCCAGCCGGGCCGCGAGCGAGTCGACCTCCGCGTCGGCGGTATCGAGCTGGGCCTGGGTTGTGACCCCCTGCTCCAGGAGGCGCTTCATCCGCCCCTGATTCAACCGCGCCTCCTTGAGCCGGACCTCGGTCTCGGTGAGCGACCGCCGCTGCGAGGAGAGCCGCGCCTCCGCCAGGGCGAGCTCCTTGCGGGTGATCGAGTCGTCCAGGCGGGCCAGGACCTGCCCCTCCCGCACCTCCATCCCCTCCTCCACCAGCACGTCGACCACCTTGCCGGTGATCTTGGAAGACACGGTCGCCTGCCGGCGGGCGGTCACATAGCCCGACGCGTTGAGCACGGCGCCGGCCGGAGCCGCGCCGCCCCCGGCCTTCTCCTGCGCCGCCGCCACCTTGACCTCGGCCGCCCGCGGCCGGGTGAGCCACCACCCCGCGCCGGCCAGCACGAGCACACCCAGCACCACCCAGACCCACACGCGCCGGCCCGTCCCGGTCTCGTCCTCCGAGCCGCGGTCGATGCGCAAATCGTCCAACGTCACCTTGTCAGAGGCCATGTCTGTAAGTCCCATGAGTTGAATCCCCGTAAGGGGGAGGACCGGACGCCCGGCGCCCTAGGGGACTTCCTACGCATTTTTGCCTGGAAGGTTCAAGCCGCCGGAAGGGTCCTCTAGGAGGATCTTATCGCATTCGGGGAGAACGTACCCCTTCCTGCTGCGGCTCGGCAACATCCCGGTTTCGGGGATGTTACGCCCTGTTAACGCCATCGTAGCGGAAGGGAACGCCTCCGTCAACCGTCGGGAGGTGAGGGCCGGGAGGGGGCGCCCTCTCCCGGGGGAAGGGGGGGCGATGGGAGAGGATCGGGGTGAGGTTTCGGGCGGGGGGCTCCGCCTCAAACCTCCCTCAGACCTCGTAGATCGCGCAGGCCGTCTCGTTCTCCCAGACCTCGACCCGCGCCACCCGCACCCGCTCCTGCGCGCCGAGCCGCCGGGAGACCTCCTTGTAGACGTACTGGGAGAACAGCTCGGCCGTGGTGTTCCTCTGGTCGAACGGGGGGATGTCGTTGATCACCCGGTGGTCGAACGGCCCGAGGATCTCCTGCATCATCTCCTTCAGATCCGCGAAGTCGAGCACCATCCCCAGCCCGTCGAGCCGCTCCGCCCGGAGGTGAACCCGCACCCGGTAGTTGTGCCCGTGCAGGTTCTCGCACCCGCGGGTATGCCCCCGGATGGCATGGGCGGCGGAGAAGGTGAAGTCCTTGAAGATCGTATGCATGGCCGGCCCCATCGTGGCGCGGCACCGCTCAAAGAGTCAAGCCGTAGCGATCCGACGCCGGGGACCTTCGCCCGGAACACCGGGGGACCTTCACCGCCCACGGTTTCAACCTGGGGCGGCGGAGGGCAACCCGGCTTGGGCGGAGGGCAACCCGGCCTGGCGGAGGGCCACCCGGCCTGGCGGAGGGCAACCCGGCTTGGGCGGAGGCAACCTGCCCCCGGCGGAGGGCAACCTGAGGCGTCACCGGGCAACCTGAGGCTGCCGGCATTCATGCCCGGGCTCGAGGAAGCACTGACGCACGGAGCGGTCTGAAAAAACAGCGGAAGGTCGGCCCGGCTCCCGCCCTTCCGCTCGGATTCAGTTGTCAAAGAGCCAAAAACGCCGGGGAACGGCTTGCCGCCCCCCGGCCGTGGAGCTACACTACGGCTCGTTCACTTTGTTGCTCGACGCAGGGGCCGGGGTCGGCGGGGGCGCCGGCACCGGCCCGTTCTCTTTGGACCGTTGCGGTTTCCGGCGAGGCTGGAGACCGAACTCCACCAGCTTCTCGCTCTTCAACCCATACTGGTGCCGGAGGCCGTTGCGCATCCGGGTGACCTGCTCCTTGAGCTCCGCAAGAAACCCTTCCAGATCGCGGGTCGCCTGCTGGCACTGCGCCCTCGAAGCGGCCTGACGAACGCTCGCCTCCTTGGCGCCTTCGAAAGCGGCCGCGAGCAGGTTGCGGTTGGCCTCCAGGTACCCGAGGTCGGCCGCATTGGCCTGCACCTTGACCAGAAGACCGTCCGCCTCGGTCATCACATCAGCGAAAGACGTTTTAGCCATGATTCTTCACCTCCTTTCGTTTCAGAATGGCCGCCCGCCGATCAGCCGATCGCGGCGGCAAAGTCCACCATGGCGTCGGTCACACCGCGGTGCTTGCCCTTGCATCGCCCCTGCAGACTGATCACCGCCCGGCTCCCGGTCAGCAGCACCGACACCGGGAGCCGCTGGCACGAAGCCAGCACCGACACGTAGGACACGAAGGCCATCGCCGCCCGGACGTCCGGAAACTCCCGCGCCCGGTTGATGCCCGTGCTGCTGTTGATCAGCCGCCAGGCGGGCGCCTCCTGGCGGAGCCTCTCCTGCACCCGCTCCGCCTTGAGCTTCTCCTCCTGCGTCAGCGCATCCGGCTTGCGGGGCGGCCGGCGCACCTCCGGCTTGTCCTCCACCAACTGGATTCCGGTCTGGTCCTGCGCTTCTTCCACATGCATCGTCATCGTGAACCTCCTTGGGTCCGTAACCTCCGGCACCTCCATGGCACCGGAAACCTTTCAGGGCTGTTCGGTTCCAGCCCCCTTCTTCTTACGTGGCCGCCGCTCTTGCCGCGCCCATCCACAACGTCATTGATGCTGTAAGTGTACTGATGACGATTCGGATGTCAACAGGAAAGATGCGGTGACCCCAAAGATCACCAAGGAGGAGGTTCTTGGAGGGGATGACCCTCCCTGCCCGCGGTCGCCTTGTTCAGCGTCTTCGGGATCGTACGAATCGATCTCTTTTCCCGCCTGCGACGACCCGGCGAGTCACCGGGCACCCGAGGAGGGAATCATTTTCTTTGGCTGTTTTCCGAGGCTGCAGGGGCAGGGCTCATCGATGCTGCTCCTTGAATTCCAATGATGTTCATGATGTTGCCTTCCCGCAACGCTCTTCCCTTCGCCCTCGCGAAAGACGAAAATTCCCTCTGCATTCCGGCAAAACTTTTTAGCGGCGGCCTTCCAGAGGCCGCTCCCGCGGACTGCCGGGCCATGGAGGCCCGGACCCGTTCCGCGAAGGAGAGGGAGATCGGTCATGTCCAGGAAAACGGTCCAGCGTTTCGTCGCGGCAGGCGTCCTCGCCACCGTCTTCGCCCTTGCAGGCCCGGCCCGGGCGGAGGCGCGGGAGCTTCGCGGCCCGGTTCCCGTCTGGCAATGGCTCACGGCGTTCTGGGAGAGCAGCGTCTCCGCCCTCTGGCCCTCGAGCCCGGCAGGCGCTACGGAAAAGCAAGGCCCGGGAACTGATCCCAACGGCAGCCCGCTTCCGAACGCTGGCTCCTCCTGCGGAGCGTGCGACCAGGGGCCCGGAACGGACCCGAACGGCTAGCGCTGATTTGGTGAAGTAGGGGAGAGGGGCCTGCCCCGGCCCGGCCCCTACTTCACCTCACTGTTTCGTGCGATCATTCCGGCACTGCTTCATCACAGCGGCCAGGTAGACGGCACGCGTTCCGGCGACAGGGAATGCGCGAAGTCACGTCCTGTGAGAAAATAGCGCCATGCGAGGAGGAAAACGGCTGGTGAGCGTACACGTCACTCTGGAGGAGCTGCAACGCGCGGCGGGAAGCGGCCTCTCCCCGGAGCGGCTGAAGGCGGTGATTTGCCACCTGATGAGCGGATGCCAGGAGTGCCGGACCCTGGCCCGGGAAGCGGTCTTCCCCTCGCGCTCCCGTAAAGACGGTCCTCTTCCGCCGGACCTGGATGCTGCTTACGAGTCCGTGCTGGAGAGCGCCGCAGACTTCGCCTGCCGGGTCGAGCGCCTCCCCCCGGGGGAGCGGGTGGCCTTTCAGAAGGCCCACGCCCTGCTGGGCTCCGGAGGGAAACGGGGAGATCTGCTCTCCCTCTCCCGCAAGGGCGTGCGGCTCGCGAGCTTCGGCGTCTGCGAGGCGCTCCTCGCCTGGGCCTGGAGGGTGCGCTTCGACGACCCCCAGCGGATGTACGAGCTCGCGCGCTTCGCCGCGGAGCAGGCCGACTCGTTGAGCCCCGAAGCCTACGGCGCGTGCGCGCTGGCGGACTTCCGGGCGCGAGCCTGGGCCGAATTCGGAAACGCCTGCCGCGTGGCGGACCAGCTCCGGGAGGCGGAGCGCGCCTTTGGAAAGGCCTTCGAGCTCTTCGCGAGCGGCACGGGAGATCCCCGGCTCAAAGTCCGCCTGCACGACCTTCAGGCCTCCCTTTTCGGGACCTTGCGGCACCACGCCCTGGCAGCCCGGTCGCTCGACATCGTGGCGGGGCTCTATCGCCAGCTCGGGGAGGAGCACCTGGCCAGCCGCACCTTGATCACCAAGGGCCTCTACATCCACTACAGCGGCAGAACGGAGGACGCGCTCGCCTTGAACGCGCAGGCGCTCGCGTCCATCGACAAGGAGCGGGAGCCCGGGCTGGTCGTGCTGGCCGTCAAGAACGAGCTTCTCTATTTGGTGGATTCCGAGCGTTTCCCCGAGGCGAACCGGCTGCTGTTCGACAACCGGCGGCGCTTCCGGGGGCTCGGCCGCATCGTGGCTCTCAGGGTGCGCTGGATCGAAGGACGGATCAGCTACGGTCTGGAGAGGTGGCTGAGCGCGGAAGAGATTTTCCGCGAAGTCGCCCGGGGATGCGAAGAGGCCGAGTTGGGCTTCGCCCGGGCGCTGGTTGGGCTCGAGCTCGCGGCGGCGCTCCTGCGGCAGGAGCGGCCCGCCGAGGCCGAAAAAGAGGCCGCGATGTCGCTCAAAGTTTTCATCTCCCTACGGGTTGCCTGGGAGGCGGTGGGCGCGACGTACCTCCTGATCGAGGCGTTTCGGATGCAGTTGACGACGGCGGAGCTGGTCGAGCACGCCGAGGGCACGATCCGTTACATCCGGCGGATGCAGATGGAGATGGGGTGGTAGGGACTCCAAGAGCAGCGCCGGACGATCCGGCGCTGCCTTGGTAGCCCGGCGATGGATCGCGGGAGGTGAGGCCGCCGGCAGTACCGGGGACCTTCACCCCTCCTGATTCCCCGCCTTCGACTTCCTCCCCGGGCGGCTCACCATCTTCTCCACCGCGCGGGCGATCCTCTCGACGTCCTCGTCGGTCAGTTGGCTCGGCGCCTGGGCCTCACTCGGAGAGCCCCGCGGGGGAGTTTGCGGGGGAGCCTGCGGGGACTTTCGGGCGGCCCTGGAACCTCCTTGCAGGATCTGCATCCGGGCGCGGATGGTCCGGGCGGTCGGGCTCTCGCTTTCGGGGTCCAGAGGACCGGGGTAGGCGAAGTGGAAGAGCTCTTCGTATTCGAGACCGATCACGCGCGCGATCCCCAGGACCACCTCGAGCTTGGTCTCGACCTGACCGTTGAAAAAGCGGGTCAGTGAGCTGGGATGGAGCCCCAGCCGGCGCTCCACCTCGCGATTGGAGATGCCGAGCACGCGAAGAAGCGTGTTGATCACCTCCAGGATTCGGAAAACTTCCTCTCTGTCCTTGCTCTCCTTTTCCATGCCTCGAAGTCTACACGGGTCGCGTAGATCCGTCAAGAGTGCCCACGTCAAGACCACTTGACGGTGCTGACATCGTTGGTGTAGAAAACGAGTCGCGGGAGCACGGAACGTCTTTTCGAGGAGGAGACAAGATGATCGACAAGCAGCAGCCGGCCAACGCCTTTTCCGAGGATTACCTCACCCACTTGCACGACCGGGACGAGCCGGAGGGGCCCTGGGGAGGCGAAGGATTGGAGCCTCTGGTCATCTACGAGCACCGGGGTTGGTTCGGGCTGTTCAAGCCCTGGAAGCGGCCCGATCTCGGAGACGAGCCCGAGGTGAGCTGCAAGACGCTGGAGGACGCGCGGACCTTCCAGGCCGCCCGTCTGGCGGAGCGGCGCCGGCGGTTCTACGAGCTCGGGCCGGTCACGGAGCCGAGCCAACCCCAGGGCCATCCGGTCCTGCGCGAAGGAGAGGTGGTGGCGTACGTGCGCTCGTACGAGCCCGACTGGGTCTATGCCTGCCATGTGCTGACGTGTACAACGCAGTCTTCCGAGCATCTGGTGACGCTCCTCGACCTCGCGGGGCCGACGATGCAGGAGCAGGTCGGAGAGATCCTGGGCCGCCGGGCGGCGGCGCCGGAGAGCGCGGCGGCCGCGGAAGAAGACACGCTGGCCGAGCCCCTGAACGGGGCGGGCGGCGAATCGTAAAGGGGACAGCACCGTTCGTGAAGACGAATCCTTCCGGAATCCGGGGCAACCGCCGCCCCCAACCGGGGGAACCGTTCCCCCGAGCAGGGATGAGCCCGCCCCGAACGGGGAAACGTCCGTACCCGCTCGGGGGAAGCCCGTACCTGTTCGGGGGAGAGGCGTACCCGTTGGATTCCGCGGTTCCCCCCAGCGGGTACAGGTCCGAATCGAGTGGGGAGAGACCCGTACCTGTTCGGGGGAGGCGCGTACCCGTTCGGGGGAGAGGCGTACCTGTTCGGGGCGGCGTCCCAACTCCTTCAACGCCGCCGTGCGGCCAACCAGGCACGACCCTTCTCTGCGAGCCGATATTTTTGCAGCCGGCTGTTGGGCTTCTCAGGAAGCGTGTACTCAACCAGTTGATCCTCCAAGGCTGGGTGCAGATAGTTCGTTCGGAACGTCGGCCGATGTTTGATTCCCATTGCTTGCCGAAGTCCCATGGCTGACTGCTCTCCGCTTTCCAGAGCGAGCAGGAGGCGTTCGACTGGGTCGTTTGACTGGGTCGTTTGACTGGGTCGTTTGACTGGGTCGGTGACTGGGTCGGTGACTGGGTCGGTGGCGCCGCTCTCGACACTGCCGGATGAGCGCGCAGCCGCGCAATGAAGTAGGAGTGGTCCTCATCGAACTCGAATGCAGGCGCGGGTGACCCGTTCTCCTTCATCGCCCGCAGGATCTTCGGGACGCCGGTCGAGCGCCCCTCGGTCAGATCGAGCTCCTTCAGGATCTCGCCGATGCGACGATTGCGGTATCGGCGGGCGACGGCTTTGCCGCGCCGAAGGTCGGCAAGGCGGACAGAGCGGTCGGGGCCGGGGTAGCTGAGAACGACCAGCTCATCCGGCGAGATCCGCACCTCGATCGGCTCGCGCTCCTCATAGCTGCGGTGGTAGACCGCGTTTACGAGCGCTTCCTCGATGGCGCCGTAAGGGAAGCTCTCGACCCGGGTCGCCTCGGCACGATCGGGATGCTTGATGACCGTCTCACTGATGAAGTTCCGGCGGATGTAGTCGAGAGCCTCTCGGGTCATGCGCCCGATGGGCCCCTTGAAAGTCTTCTCTTCGAATTGACTGCCGCCCGCACCTTCCGGGAACCAGACGACGTCGATCTGCGTGACCGGAAAAAAGCGCTCGGGGTGCTCGTTGAAGAAGAGCAGGCCGACATTGACCGGGAGAGGCGCTTCCTTCGGACCGGCCACAATGCCAAGCTGTCTCCCGAGGATTTCCAGAGACATCTTGTGTGCCGGCTTGGCGAGGTCGCTTCCGATCCCGGCGAGGAATTCGACGATGAGATCGCGGGAGAGGTCTGAAATGCTGGCCTGCTGATTGACCCGGTCGTCAAATGGAATCGTCGCGGCCAGGGAGAGGAGCTCGCGCTCGTCGGCATTTCGAGCTCTCAATGTGCTCGAGCCTCTACGGATGTAGTACCCCATCTCCGCCCCGGACTTCGCCAAGGAGATGCGGGCCTTGTACGGCCGCGCTTGGCCACCCCGTGCCCAAAGCACGAGGATGTGCCGGCCTTCCACGGTGTAGGGTTCCGCGATCGCATGATAAGGGGGCTGAATAGCACTGTTGCCCAGGTTGAGAAGCTCCTTCTGGATCCGGTCGATCGTGTCTTTGGCAAGCCCCACGGGTGGAAGAATCGGAGTGCCGTCGCGCTCCGCAACCCCGATCACGACATAGCCGCCGCCGAGATTGTGGAAGTCGTTGGCAAAGGCACAGAGCGTGTGCAGCGTGCTCTCGGGATTCCAGCCCGCCTTGAGCTCGAGCCGCTCAGACTCGACCGTCTCGCCGTGCAACAGATCATGGATATTGATTGGCAGTGGCATTCCATGGGTCTCCGGTCTACCCCTTCTGAGTCGCCTGCTCCGGCGGCGCGTTGTTGGGATGTGCACGAAGGCGGTCGCCGGGAGCATGCCTGTCCAATAACCTCCCCGCGGGGCCGCACCCCGCCGGAGAGGCCTTCCTCGCACACGCCTCCTCCCGACGGACGAGACGCCCATCCCGCAGGTCCCATCCCGGCACGACGCCGTAGCGCCTCGGCGCGCTATGATACGCCCTTACGTCACCCGGGAGGACGCCCCATGACCGTGCAAGAGGCCATCACGCAATTTCTCTTCCATTGCCAGTACGAGAAGAACCTCAGCCCGAAGACCCTGAAGGCGTACTCCATCGACCTGCGGCAGTTCCGGACCTACCTGGAGGCCGAAGCCGGCGTGACCCAGCTCGAAGCCCTCGACAAGAGCGCCCTCCGCGCCTACATCAAGAGCCTCTTCGGTCCCCTGGCCGAGAAGAGCGTCAAAAGGAAGGTCGCCACCCTGAAGGCCCTCTTCCGTCACCTGGAGCGTGAGGACGAGATCGAGGTCAACCCCTTCCGGAAGATCGACGTCCGGATCAAGGAAAAGAAGCGCCTCCCCCGGACCATCCCCCTGCCGGAGCTCGAGAGGCTCTACGGCTACCTGTACCGGAGGAAGGAGGAGATCTCGGACAAGGACTCCCTCGCCTACCGCGCCCTGATCCGCGACATCGCCATCCTGGAGTTCCTCTTCGCCACAGGAGCCCGAGTCGCCGAAGCCTGCAGCCTCGCCACGGCGGACATCGACCTCAACCGGGGACAGGCCCGGATTCTCGGCAAGGGAGGCCGGGAGCGGATCCTTCCGCTCTGGGACGAGGACGTGCTCAACCTCCTCCGGGAGTACCTGGCCCTTCAGGACCCCGAGGAGGGCAACGGGCACTTCTTTCGGAACCGCTCCGGCAATCGCCTCTCGGAGCAGTCCGTGCGCGTGGGGCTGCGAAAGCACGCCAAGGGTGCGGGATTGCGGATAACGATTACGCCCCACATGCTTCGACACACCTTGGCGACACTGCTTCTGGAGGAGGGCGTGGATATTCGGTACATCCAGCACCTGCTAGGTCATTCGTCCATAGCCACCACTCAAATCTACACAGAGGTGGGAGAGAGGGGGCAGCGGATGGTGCTTGCGGGGAAGCACCCACGCAGGTGGCTTCGCTTTGGCTCTCCAGGACAGCCGCGGCAAACCACAACCACGCCTTAGTGTGCTAAAATCTCATCAGGTAACTAACGAAAGAAAGAAGACATTTATTCTGGAAAGCTGATCAGCTCTATCCGGTACTGGCGCATCCGCCCCTATGCAGCTAGACAGGTCACATTCGGGATAAACGCTGGATATCTAGGAATTATCGATTTACCTATGGCCTCTACGCCTAAATACTCACTAATCATTCCCTTTCACAGCAATCTTAGATTGCTGCACTTGTGCCTCTCAACTC
>DATHUD010000044.1:0-25278 GCA_035462575.1 Thermoanaerobaculia bacterium
GGCTTCTCCATGAGCCGGACCGGCAGCGCGGCGGGATCGGGCGCGGCAAGCCCGGTGCAGCACCTGGTGGGCCTGAACGACAACGGCGAGCGGCTGGCCTACTTCGGGATCAGCAACCCGTCCGACCAGCCGGTGGGCTACCGTTTGCGGTTCTTCGACAAGGACGGCAAGCAGATCGGTCAGGCGACGGATGCCCGCCTCCTCTCCCGGTTCGGCCAGCGGCAGTACCAGGTGAACGAGATTCGCAACGACTTCGACGTCACGGACGTCGACGACTACCGGATCGAGATCGAGACGGTCTCCGGCGGCGGGCTCGTTCCCTATGCCTCGAACCTGCGGCTCGCTTCGGACGACCCCTCCTTCGTGGGCGGCGGCTCGGTCCAGGCGTCGAAGGTCTACCTGATCGGCGCGCTCTCCTCGCCGGGTCCGAACAACACCCTCTGGCAGAGCGACGTCGTGCTCTCGAACACGAGCAACGAGGTCGTGTTGACCGACATGAGGTTCACCCCGGTCGGCCTGAACAGCGTGACGACTCCGGTGGTCAAGCTGACGCTGCCGGCCGGCACGACCGAGCGTCTGGCCAACGTCATCGCCGACAAGTGGGGTATCAAGGACTCCGCCGGCGTCCTGGTGCTCGACAGCGATGCGCTGAAGGGCGTCTTCCCGGTCGTCCAGGGAGAGAGCTACGACAATTCGAAGCCGGCCAAGAGGTTCGGCCAGACGCTCCCCGCCTTCACCGATGAGAACGCCGCCGTGCCGGGCAAATCGCACTACCTGGTCGGCCTGCGGCAGGACGCCAAGAGCCGGACCACCTACTGGTTGTACAACCCGGGCACCACGACGGGCGAGTACGACATCATCTACCGCGCTCTGGACGGCTCCATCCTCGGCCGCATCGATAGCGTCCGGCTCGGTGCCGGCAAGGCGCGGCAGGTGAGCCCGTCGCAGCATCCGCTCCCGAGCGCAGGCGCCGCGGGCGGCTTCACCGTGCAGTTTGTGGTGAAGTCCGGCAAGGTGCTCTCCGCGGCTCAGGTGGTGAACAACGCCACCAACGACCCGGCCTACGTGCAGGGTGAGCTCCGCTGACCGGGCTCGCTCTTCCCAGGGTTCGGTGAACGAAAGGCCGCCGGCATCTCCGGCGGCCTTTTTCTTACCCCGGGGGAGCGGCCGTTTCCAGAGGCTCGTTCTCGCCGCGTGTCTCGCGGCGCTGTTGTCAGGCTGCCAGCCCGCGGAGCGGGAGACCGTCTCCGCGGCCGCCGATCCCGCCCCCGCCGCCGACCCCTCGCAGGGAAAGTGGCGGGCGGCGCGCACGGCGGACGTCCAGGCCCTCCCGTATCTCCAGGGGTACAAGACGGCGGAGGACCGGCCCACGATTGTGGAGCACGATCCGGCCGCGGCCTTCGACGGGCTCAACTTCTACGTCTCGGGGCACGCGGCCGAGGCGGTCCTGATCGATATGCAGGGGCGGGTGCTCCACCGCTGGCGCTACCCGCTGCGCCGTCTCTGGCCCGATCTGGCGAGAGACCCCGGGATGAAGAAGCTCGAGTACTGGCGCCGCGCCTATCTCTACCCGAACGGCGACCTGCTGGGGATCTACGAGGGGCAGGGGATCGTGAAGCTCGACGCCCGGTCGAACGTTCTGTGGGCGCACCGGGGAGGCATTCACCACGACCTCTCGATCCTCCCGAACGGCGACATCTGGGTGCTCGACCGCGAGGGGAAGATCCTCCCGCGGATCAACCCCGAAAAGGGCGTGCTGGAGGATATGGTGACGGTGCTCGGCGCCCGCGGGCGGGTGAAGAGGAAGATTTCGCTTCTCGAAGCCTTCGAGCGCTCACCGTACGCTTCGCTGCTCAAAACCATGGCGCGCGAGGGCGACATCTTCCACACCAATACGCTCGAGGTGCTGGACGGCCGTTTCGCGGACCGCGATCCCGCGTTCAAGAAGGGCAACGTCCTCGTCTCGGTACTGAAGCTCGACACCCTGGCGATCCTCGACCCGGACCGGGAGGAGATCGTGTGGGCGAGAACGGGCCCCTGGCGCCGCCAGCACCAGCCGACGTTCCTGGACAACGGCCACCTGCTCCTCTTCGACAACCTGGGCGCGGGCCGCACCCGCTCGCGGGTGCTGGAGATCGACCCGTTGACCGGGGAGACCGTCTGGCAGTACGGCGGCACCGCCGGGGTGGACTTCCTCTCGAAGACCCTGGGCTCCTGCCAGCGGCTCCCGAACGGCAACACGCTCTTGACCGAGTCGGAGAACGGCCGCGCGATCGAGGTGACACCCGAGGGGCGGATCGTCTGGGAGCTTTACAATCCCCACCGGGCGGGCGAGAAGAAGGAGCTGGTCGCCGTGCTCTTCGAGGTGGTCCGTCTCCCTCCGGATTTTCCGTTTCAAGGCGCCGGGAACCGGTAGAATGCAACGAGATGCGTGATCTGGCCGTCTCCGTCGAGAATCTCTCCAAGACGTACAAGGTGTACGGGAACCCGTGGGACCGGGTGCGCGAGCTCATCACCCGGCGCCCCCACCACCGGGAGTTCCGGGCCTTGCGGGACGTGACCTTCTCCCTGCCGCACGGGGAGGGGCTCGCGATCATCGGGGAGAACGGCGCGGGAAAGAGCACGCTCCTGAAGCTCCTCGCCGGGATCACGCCGCCGACCTCCGGGACGCTTTCGGTGCGCGGCAAGATCGCCTCGATCCTGGAGCTGGGCTCGGGCTTCCACCCCGAGCTCACCGGCCGGCAGAACATCGTGCTGAACGCGGCCATGCTCGGGCTCTCGGAGGAGGAGCTGCGGCAGAAGCTGCCGGACATCGTCGCGTGGAGCGAGCTCGGCGACTTCATCGACCAGCCGGTCAAGTGCTATTCGACAGGCATGGCCATGCGCCTGGGCTTTTCGATCGCCACGCAGATCGAGCCGGACGTCCTGATCATCGACGAGGCGCTCTCCGTGGGGGACGGCTACTTCCAGAAGAAGTGCATGGACCGCCTGCGCGTCTTCGTCGAGTCGGGGGGGACGCTCCTCTTCTGCTCGCACGCCATGTACTACGTGTCGGCCTTCTGCCAGCGGGCCCTGTGGCTGCGCGGCGGGCGGCCGGAGGCGCTGGGTCCGGTCTCCCAGGTGGTGCGGGAGTACGAGAACTTCCTGGTGGCGAAGAGCGCGTCCGCGGCCGAAGCCGCCCCGGCGACGGAGGCGGCGGGGGAGCGGTCCTCCCGCGCGGCGCGGATCACCGGGGCCGAGCTTCGCGGGGAGGGCACGGTGTACTCCTACGGAGAGCCCTGGGAGCTCCAGGTCTCCTGGGAGAGCACGGACCCGTCGCTCGCCTTTCACGTGGGAGTGGGGATCAACCGCACGGATGAGGTCGAGGTCTGCTCGTTCGCGACCCACCTGGACGGCCTGCCTCCCCGCACGGGAGAGCGGAGCTATTCGGTCCGCCTGCGCATTCCCGCGCTCCCGCTGCTCAAGGGAGAGTTCAAGATCTACGTGTTCCTTCTGGACGAGGAGGGGCTGCACATCTACGATCAGCGCATCCTGGCGCGGGCCTTCACGGTCGCGAGCCCGTCGTACTCCTTCGGTCTCGTCCGGGTGGATCACGCGTGGGACTGGGACGCCGGGAGCCGCCCATCCGTACAACTGTTGGTGGCGCGGGGAAAGTAATCCCCCGCACGGAGGCCCATGACCGAGACTGCCAGTCTGCCGATCCTTCGCGAGCCCGTCGCGCGTCCCGCCGGAGAGCTCCGGCCGAGCCCCTTCCTCCACATCGGGGAAGACCGGGTCTACAACCCCCTGACCGACCGGATGATCCTCGCGGGCGAGCCCGGCTACGAAGGGCTGCGGGCCGTGCTCGGGGGGGGGACCGTCCTCGGGGCTCTGCCCGAGGCCGAGCGCGCGCGGCTCGCCGGAGACGGCTGGCTCCTCCCTGCGGACCTCGAGGCCGACCGCCTGTTCCGGTTGAAGTACGTGTCTCTCGAAGCGCACACGGTCTGCAACCAGAGCTGCTACTTCTGCCCGGTCTCGGTCGCCCCGCGCGAGGACTACTTCATGCCCACTCCACTCTACGAGCGCATCGTGGGCGAGCTCGCCGCCTTCCGCGACACGATCGAGGCGGTGTTCATGATCAATTACAACGAGCCCACGGCGGACAAGCGCTTCCTGGACCAGGTCCGCGCCTTGAAGGAGGCGGGGCTCCCGCCGGCGGTGCTCACCAACGGCACGGGGCTGACCCCGGCGCGGATCGACGCGCTCGTCGAGATGGGCGGCCTGCGCTTCCTCTCGATCAACCTTTCGACGCTCGACCGCGAGCGGTACACGAAGGAGCGGGGAGGGGACCACCTGGGCGTCGTCCTCCGCCACCTGGACTACGCCGCGGACAAGGCCGTGGCCCAGCAGATGGACATGGTGGTGCTGGGCACGGGGGACGACCACCACAAGCGGGACCACGAGGAGATCTCCCGGCGCTTCGCCGGCACCCGCTTCGAGGTCAAGGCGTTCGAGGTGATGGACCGCGCGGGCTACCTCCAGATCGGCGCCCGGCCCGCCGCCCCCCACCAGAAGCTCTGCGGCTGCGAGAACGTGGGCTCGCGCCCCCTCCAGCACCTCCACATCACCCCGCAAGGCAAGTGCGTGCTCTGCTGCGAGGACTATGACGAGTATCACGTGGTGGGCGACCTCACCCGGGAGAGCGTGGTGGACGTCCTCCGCGGCCCCGAGATGGCGCGCATGCGCCGCATGATCTACGGCCTCGAAGAGGCCCCGGCGAACTTCATCTGCCGCAACTGCGTGTTCGCCCTCTCCCGCCAGTGACTCCGACCATCGTCTACGTCCTGCCGACGTCCCAGCTCCACGGCGGCATCCGCGTCGTCCTGGAGCACGCGGAGGGACTGGCCGGCCGCGGGTACGACGTCCGGGTCGTGGGACCCGACCCGGCGCCCGACTGGCACCCGGTGCGGGTCCCGTACTCGCAGATCCCGCTCTACGAGCCCGGCGCCATTCCGGCGGCGGACATCTGCGTGGGCACGTTCTGGTCGACGGTCGGCCCGGCCTGCCTGTCGGGGTCGAGGCACGTCTTCCACCTCTGCCAGGGGTTCGAGGGGGTGCACCGGGAGTACGCCTCCATCCTCCCGCAGATCGACGAGGTCTACCGGCTCCCCGTCCCCAAGCTCATCATCTCCGCGCACCTCGAACCGGTGCTCCGCGAGCGCTACGGCTGCCGCTGCCATCTCCTCGGGCAGGCGATCGACTCGGAGCTGTTCTCGCCCGGCCCGCCCCGTCCCCCGGATTCCACCCTGAGGATCGGCGTCGTGGGGCCGTTCGGCATCCGCTCGAAGGGGATCCCGGAGGCTCTCCGGGGGCTCCGGCTGGCGCGGGAGCGGGGGATGCCGGTGACGGTCTGGCGTGTCTCGGCCGATCCGCTGTCTCCGGCCGAGCAGGATCTCGGGGTGACCGACCGCTTCTTCCACCGGCTGGACACCCCGGGGATAGCCGATTTCTACCGGAGCCTGGACGCCTACGTGTACTCCTCCTACGACGAAGAGGGTTTCCCCCTGCCGCCCTTGGAAGCCATGGCGTGCGGGGTGCCGGTCGCCCTGACGGCCATCCGTCCTTTCGCGGTGATCCCGGAGGACGCCGCGCTCCGCTTCCCGCCGGGGGAGCCCGAGGCCCTCGTGCCGGTCGTCGAGCAGCTCTTCGAACCCGAAAAGCGGCGGGCTCTGCGGGAGGCGGGGCTCGCCTATGCGCGGAGCCTGACGCTCGACAAGGTCCTCGACCGGCTGGAGGCCGCGTTCGCCGCCGAGGGGGCTCCGGTGCGGAGCGCGCCTTCTTGATCTCCCTCGTCGTCGTCGCCCACCGCTCGTCCCGCTGGCTCCCGGGAGCCGTCGATTCGTTCCGCGCCGAGGCCGGCCGTCTAGGCGTGCCCTCCGAGGTCGTGGTGGTGGAGCAGTCGGAGGACGCGGAGGAGGCGGCCCGCGCCGAGGCGGTCCGGCCGGAGCGCTTCCTCGTCCGCGAGAACCGGGGGTACGCCGCGGGGCTGAACGCGGGGATCGCGGCAACCTCCGGGGAGATCCTCCTCCTGGGGAATCCGGACGTCCGCTTCCATCCGGGCTCGCTCGGGGCTCTCCTTGCGGCCCTGGAGGAGGGCTGGGACGTCGTGGGGCCGCAGTTCGTCCTCGCCGGCTGGCTTTTTCCGCCCGCGGACGCGCAGACCCCGGGCGAGGAGCTGCGGCGGTATCTCGCGAGCCGGAGCGCCGTCCTCTGGGGGCGCCACCACCGGCGGGAGGTCCTCCGATGGGCGGCGGTCTGGGAGAGCCCGGTCCCGGTCGAGGCGAAGACCCTGTCGGGCGCTCTCGTCGCGGTCCGCGCGGAAACGGCCGCCCGGATCGGCCCGTGGGACGAGGCGTATTTCCTCTACTTCGAGGAGACCGACTGGCTGCGCCGGGCGCGGGCGCTGGGGCTGCGGCTCGCGGTCGTCCCCGCGGCGAAGGTCGAGCACGAATGGGGGCACGCGGCCGGGCCGGGGCTCGCGGCGCCGCACTTCGGTCCCTCCCGGCGGCGCTATTACGAACGCTCGTTCGGCGCGCTCGGCACGGCGATTGCTAACCTGAGGCTCGACGTATCCCCGCTCGCTCCGCCGGCTTTCGCGGCGGCGGAGGCGGCGCGGTTCCGGCAACGGGCTCTCTGGCTCCTCTCGCCGTCTCCTCTGGGATTTCCGGCGGCGGGGTTGTGGTCGGAGGGCCTTCCCCTGGAGGAGATCCGTGGATTCTCGAGAGCCTGCCCGCAGTGTGCGTCCCTCGTCCTCATCGCCTATGATGCGCGCGCCGGCCGCCGGCTTGGAGCCTGGCGCGTCGAGACCGCAGCCGTCCAGAGAGGGGACGATCGCCCGTATGCCGTGTGACATCTCCGTCGTGATCCCCGCCTACAACGAGGCGGGCCGGATCGAGCCGGGCCTGCGCCGGGCCGTGGACTACCTGCGCGGCCGCGGCCTGTCCTACGAGGTGCTCGTGGTGGACGACGGGAGCCGCGACCGGACGGTCGAGGTGGCCTCTTCCTTCGCGGACGAAGGGGTGCGGGTGATCCGCCACGAGAAGAACCGCGGCAAGGGCGCGGCCATCCGCACCGGCGTCCTCGCGAGCCGCGGCGACGAGGTGCTCTTGACGGACGCCGACTTCTCGACCCCCATCGAGGAGCTGGAAAAGCTTGAGGCACGGCTCGAAAAGACGCCGGTCGTGATCGGCAGCCGCGGGCTCGCGGATTCGGTGATCCAGGAGCACCAGCCCTTCTACCGCGAGCTGATGGGGAAGACCTTCAACCGCATCATCCGCATCCTGGGCGTGCGCGGCCTGCGCGACACCCAGTGCGGCTTCAAGCTCCTGAAGGGCGATCTCGCCCGCAGCCTCGGCTCGGACCTCACGATCGACGGCTTCGCCTACGACGTCGAGCTGCTGTGGCTCGCGCGGCGGCGGGGCCACGGGATCGGCGAGGTCGGCGTCGTCTGGGTGAACTCGCCCGATTCGCGGGTGGACCCCATCCGCTCCTCCCTCTCGATGCTCCGGGACGTGATCCTCATCCGGTTGCGGCACCGGGGCAAGAGGTGACGCCCGGCCTCTCTCTGCGCCCCACCCGTCCGGAGGACCTCCCGTCCCTCGGAGCCCTGTTTTCCGACCGCTTCGGCCACGGCCTCTCCCCCGAGGAGTGGACCTGGAAGTACCGGGCCGTCCCCGGAGAGGGGAGGAGCCTGGTCGCGGTGGACGAGGCGACGGACGATGTCGTAGCCCACGCCGGGGCGTTGTGTCTGCCGGCGCGCTGGCAGGGCGGGGAGGCGGGGATCTGGACTCTCGTCGATTTCGCCGGCACGACCCGACGCCGCGGGCTGCGGCCCGCGCTCGTCGAGCTCGGCCGCCAGCTCCTCGCGGACCTTCCGCGGGAGGGGGACGCCCCCTGGATCTTCGGCTTTCCCAGCGAGCGCCACTTCCGCCTGGGGGAGCGCGCCTTCTCCTACCGGCCGCTCACGACCGCCGAGATCTTCGCGGGGGAGATCCCCGAGGTCGAGACACCCCCGGGCGTGCGGATCGAGACCGGGGATTCCGCCGGGGACTGGGCCGAGGCGGTGTGGGAGTCGTGCGGCGTCCTCGGCGTCCGCCGCTCCGCCGCGTTTCTCAACTGGCGTTACTGGGCTCGCCCTGACCGCTATTACCGCTTCTACCGCCTCTTCTCCGGGGATGCCGAAGGCTTCGCCGTCTTCTCCTTCCTGGGGGAGGAGACCTGGGCCGCCGAGCTCTGGCTCCCTTCGGGGGCCGAGTGGTACCCTTCGCTCCTCGCCGTGGCAGCGGACCTCCGGGCGACCGGGCTGAAACGATGGCGCTTCTGGGCGCTGCCCGACTCCCGGCTGGGGCTCGCTCCCACGGGGGAGCGGCAGTTCATCGGGTGCCGCGGCCGTGAGGGCGGCCCGGACCCGGTGGCTGCGGCGGCCGGGTTTGCCTATTCGATGGGCGATTGGGATTTCACCTAGGCTTGCGCCCGGCCGCGGCGATCGTCGTGGCCGGGAGCCAGAGCTGGCGGTCCCGGAGGCCCGCGGGCATGCGGACGTGGATCTTCTCGCCGATCAGGTCGAGCGAAAAGGCGCTCCGGTAGGGGAGCTCCTGGACATCCGTCAGACCGCTCGCTTCGAGGAGCCTCTTCAAGGTCCGCCGATCGAAGAAGGTCACGTGCTCGGGGATCTTGAAGAAGGGCCAGCGGTAGCGCATCAGCGGGCGCCAGAAGCTCCCCATGTCCGGGGTCGCGAGGACGATCGAGCCGCCCGGGGCGAGGTGCGTGGCACACTCGCAGAGGAACGCGACGGGATCGTAGATGTGCTCGATCACGTGGATGACGGCGATCAAGTCGAAGAGCTCGCCCGGGGCGATCTGCTCGAGCCCGCCGAGATCGACCCGGTCGGCCCGGCTGCGGGCTTTTTCGAGCGCGGCGGGGGAGTAGTCGGTGCCGCGCCGGTGATCGAAGAAGCCCCTGGCCTCGTCCAGAAAGAAGCCGTAGGCGCAGCCCACCTCCAGGAGCCGGCCGCCGGTCATGCCGCGCCGGGAGAGCTCCTGGAGGAATGCCCGGAACGTGGGCCGCAGCGTCGCCTCCTGGGCCTGGTAGCTCGAGTAGCCGGCGAGACCGCCCTCGAAGTAGGCGTCGTCCACATAGCAGGCGCGCATGCCCTCTTCGCCCAGGCGGGGGTGAAGGTACCAGAGGCCGCAGCTCCGGCAGCGCGCGACGGCGTAGGGGGGGAACACGTAGACGTTTTCGCGCCGCTCCCCGCTCCCGCAGAGCGGGCAGACCGGGCGCTCGATCTGGGACGAATCGGAGGGAGCATGGGCCAGCGGAGAGGTCATGGAGGGGCGCTAGTTTACCCTGGCGGGGAGAAGACCGGGCGATGAATCTGGCCCTCCCCCTCCTCGTCCTCCTCTCGCTCGCCGGGCTCCTCACCCGGAGGGAGCTCGGGATCCCCTGGGCGGTCTGCGGCCTCGCGGGGATCGCGCTCCTCCATCCGGCGCTCCGCATCGAAGACGGCATCCCGAGCCCCGCGGCCACGCTCGCCCTTCACGCTCCCTGGCAGGGGACTGCCGATCCGGCCGCGGGCAATCCCAACCTTCGGGACATCACCCACCAGGTCCAGCCCTGGCTCCTCTTCCTCCGCAACGAGATGCGCGACGGGCGGCTCCCGTTCTGGGATCCGTACCAGTTTTCGGGGAGCCCCTACTGGAGCAACGGCTCGGGCGCGCCCCTCTTCCCGCTCCACCTCCTGTTCGCGGCCCTGCCCGTCCAGCTCGGTTTCCTCCTCCTCCCGTGGCTGCGGGTGGTGATCGGCGGGTGTGGCGCCTTCGCGCTCGCCCGGGAGCTGGGCGCGAGCCGCCCGGCCGCGCTCGTCGCGGCCCTGGTCTTTCCGATGTCGGGGATGATCACGAGCTTCCTCCTCTTCCCCATGGGGAACACCCACGCTCTCGTCCCCTGGGTGCTCCTCGCGGTCGAGCGCCTGGCGGCGGGGAAGGGAAACTGGGGAGCGCTGGCGTTGGCCGGAGGGCTCCAGCTCCTCGGCGGGCATCCCGAGACGCCGGTCTTCACGGCGATGCTCGCGGGCGTCTATCTGCTCGTGCGCGGGAGCGTCCGCCCGGTCGCGGCCTGGGCGGGCTTTCTGGGGGGGTGGATCGCCGCCCTCGCGATCTCGGCGGTCCAGATCCTTCCGCTCTACAAGACCCTTCTCGACAGTGGGAAGTGGCTCCACTGGGATCCGAGCACGCCGCCGCCGCTCGGGGTGGTGGGGGCGCTGTGGCTCCGCTTCCTCCTGCCGGACCTCTTCGGCAACCCGGCTCAGGGGACGTGGTGGGGGCCGTACAACTTCGCGGCCACGGCGGTCTACGCCGGGGCGTTGACGATCCCGCTCGCCGTGGCGGGGCTCGCCGCCGCGCGGGGAGACCGGCGCTGGCTGGCGGTCGCGGTGATGACGGCGGTCGCCCTCGTCTGCGCCTATCACCTCCCCGGCGTGCGGCAGGTGCTCCTCACGCTTCCGATCATCAAGCGGGGCATCCACCACTATCTGAAGTTCGGGGTGGAGCTGGGGCTGGCGCTTCTGGCCGCCGCCGGGTGCGACCGGTGGCTCGAAGGCAAGGGCCGGGGCATCCTCGTGGGGGCGGCCCTCGGCCTCCCTCTTCTCGGCGTCGCCTGGTGGCGCTTCTCGGAGGAGT
Organism: Thermoanaerobaculia bacterium; assembly: GCA_035462575.1. GTDB lineage: Bacteria > Acidobacteriota > Thermoanaerobaculia > Multivoradales > UBA5704 > DATARR01. Next base: position 10,716 of record DATHUD010000044.1, read on the forward strand.
GGGCGTCGCGGGGCACGATCCACGGGCAGGCCGGGTGGATGAGCTGGGCGGCTGCGCTGCTCCTGGCGCTCGCGCTCTCGCTCCGTCTCTCCGTGAAAGGCCGCTGGGGGGTGTGGCCTCTCCTCCCGGCCCTCCTGGTGATCGACCTCGTCACCGCCCACGCCCCCACGAACCCGGGGCTCTCCGCGGCGAAGCTCTACCCGGTGACCGGCGCGGTCCGTTTCCTCCAGGGGAGACCGGAGCGGATGGCCGGCCTGGGCACCGCGTTCCATCCGGACGCGGCCATGGTCCACGGCGTCTACGACGTGCGGGGGGACAGCCCGGTCAAGCTCCACCGCTACGAGGAGGTCTACGACGAGCTGGGCACGGGCGATCCCGTCTACTTCCATCCCATCGACGACTGGGCCGATCCCTGGCTCGACCGCCTGGGGGTGCGCTGGGTGATGGGCGGCCCGGCCGAGGCAGCGCCGCCCGGCACGGACTGGCGGCTTGCCTACCAGGGGCCGGACGCCCGCATCTGGGAGCGCCCCCGCGCCCTCCCCCTGGCGCGCCTCTCGGGCCCGGCGCGCGGCGGCTCGGTCACCGTCGAGCAACGCGTTCCCGGCGCCTGGACGATCTCGTTCGATGCCCCGAAGCCGGGCCGCCTCGTGGTGGCCGAAACGTGGGACCCGGGCTGGACCGCCACGCTCGACGGCGAGCCCGTGCCTGTCGACCTCCTGCGCGGGCTGCTCCTCTCGATGCGGGTGGGACCCGGCCCGGGGCGTATCGAGTTGCGATACCATCCCGACGGAATCGTGCCGGGGACGGTGCTCTCGTTGCTGGGCCTGGCCGCCGTGGGGGCGGACAGCCTGCGCCGCCGGCGAAAACTTGTCCTTCCACACGCCCTCCTTCTATGAGCGCCGTGCCCTTCGAGACCTCACCCTCTGTCTCCCTCTCCCATCTCCCTCCCAGCCCCCGCCGGGAGAGGGAGGACGCCTGCGAGGCGGTCTTGCCCATCCGGGATCGGGGCGTAGGCAAGATCGCCTCAGAGGGGTCCTCCCTCTCCTTTAGGAGAGGGAGACAGAGGGTGAGGTTTCGAAGGGCATGCAGCCTCCTGATCTTCCTGCCCGCCCTCCTCGCCGGCTGCTCCGGCGGCGACCTGCCGCGGGAGCTTTCCCTGCGCGACGCCGTGGCGGGGAAGCTCTTTGCCGTGGGCAACGGCGCCGGGCCGGGGCTCCGGTTCCGGAAGGCCCCGGAGCGGCTGGACCTGACCTTCGACGGCGAGCGCCGCCCGGCCGTGCTCACCGCGGTCTCCCCTTGGACGTGGACGGGCCGGGTGCCCGAGGGCGCCGAGCTGCACGCCGGGGTGCAGATCCACCCCGAGGCGTGGAAGGTCATCGAGGGCCTCCGCGCCTGGGTGGTGGCGAAGAGCGGGGAGGAGCGCGAGGTTCTCGACGTGGTCCGCACCACCGAGCGGGAGCGCCCCCGCTGGCTCGACTTCACCGTGGACCTCTCCCGCTGGGCCGGCCGCGAGGTCACCCTGGAGTTCTCGGCGGAGATGGAGGGGCTCCCGCCCGACGCCCGGAGCGCCAACCTCGTGGCCTGGAGCCCGGTGCGTCTCTCCTCCCGCACCGAGCGCCCGCGGCCGAACATCCTCTTCATCCTGGTCGACACCCTGCGCTACGACCACCTGACGCCCTACGGCTACGAGCGCCCGACCTCGCCCGAGATCGACCGGCTCTTGGCGAAGCCCGGGGTGGTGGTGGAGGAGGCGTACTCCCAGGCGCCGTGGACCCTCCCCTCCGTGGCGTCGTTCCTGACCGGCCGCCAGCCGGGCGAGGTCCTGGGGGACGATCCCACGGCCTACGGCATCCCGAAGGACATCCCGACGCTCGCCCAGGCGCTCCGGAAGCTCGGCTACGAGACCGGCGGCTTCTTCGCCAACCAGATCCTCCACGAGGGGAACGGCTTCGGCCGCGGCTTTTCGACCTTCTACAGCCCGCCCGAAGGGACGAAGTCGCTCGACCAGCCCGACTCCGCGCAGATGAACGGCCGGGTGCTCCCGTGGCTCGAAGCGCACCGGAACGACCCGTTCTTTCTCTACGTCCATTATCTCGACCCGCACGACCCGTACGAAAACCCGGAGATCGTGGACGGCCTCTCGCCTTTCTATCCCAAGTACCGGGGGAACCTGACCGGCCGGCACGTCCACGGCGTCTACGCGGGGCGGGTCCCGCTCGAGCGCCCGCGCCAGGACGTCGCGCACCTGACCGCGCTCTACGACAGCGAGATCCACTATGTGGACGGCCGGATCGGCGAGCTCCTTTCCGCGATCCCGCCGGAGGTGCTCGCCAACACGCTCGTCGTCTTGACCGCCGACCACGGCGAGGAGCTCTACGACCACGGCGGCTGGAAGCACGGGTTCACCCTCTACGAGGACCAGATCCACGTGCCGCTCCTCCTGCGCTGGGACGCCCGCCTCCCCGCCGGCCGGCGCCTGCCGGGGACCGTGCGGCTCCTGGACCTGATGCCCACGATCGTCAAGGCCGCCGGAGGCGAGCCCGATCCGGCCTGGGAGGGGATCGACCTCCTCCCTGCGCTCACGGGCGAGGCCCCGCTCCCGCGCCGCCCGGCCTTTGCCCAGCACCTGATGATCGGCCCCCTGCGCGCCGCGGCCGTGCTCGAAAAGAAGAAGCTCATCCTGTTCAACCCGCGCACCCCGTTCGCGCCCACCGATCCGCTCCAGGAGCATCTCTGGACGCAGGATCTCGCGCGCCTGAAGCGCGTCGAGCTCTACGATCTGGGGAAAGACCGCGCCGAGAAGGCGAACCTCGCGGAGAGGTCGGCGGGGGAGGTCGCGACGCTCCAGCCGGTGATCCACCGCCAGCTCGACCGCTGGCTGCCGGGCCTGCGGGTGTTCGCCTCGGGCCTCCCCGCCGGCTCCCGCCTCACGGGGACGATCGTCCTCGACCGTCCGCCCACCCGCTGGGAGTCCTACTTCCTGGCCGAGGACGACGTGGTCGAGCTTCACGGCGATACCGCCCGCTTCGACCTCTCCGGGGAGACGCTGGTCAAGGGGTTCCTGCTCGAAGGGGAAGTCTCCGGCGTCCGCTCGGTCGAGGCGCTTCTGGACGGCCGCCCGGCGCCGGTCCTCCTGGGCTCCGGGGCGCCCTCCGCGGGCGGCCCGGCGGGAAAGGCGGCGCTCACCGCGAACGGCTGGCCCGGTGGTTCTTCTGGCACCGAAGGCCCCGCTCTCCGGCTCTGGCTGCCCGCCGGCAAGCGGGCCTCCTCCGTGGCTCAGGCTCCCGATCCCGAAACCGAGCGCCGCCTGCGCGCCCTGGGGTACATCCAATGAACGGAACGCTCGCCCCTCCCGGCTGGACCGAGCGCGTGCGCGCCGAGAGCGCCCTCGTGCTCGCCCCTCACTACGACGACGAGGTCCTGGGCTGCGGCGGGCTTCTCGCCCAGCTCGCCAAGGCCGGGGCCGCGGTGCGCGTGCTCTTCCTGACCGACGGGAGCGGCGGCGCCGAGGAGGTTTCGGAAGGCGCGGCCTACAGCTTGCGGCGGCGGGAAGAGTCCGAGAAGGTCTGCAAGCTCCTGGGGATCGCCGGCTGCGACCATCTGGGCCTGCCGGACGGCGCGCTCGACCGTCACCTGGACGAGGCCGAGGCGGGCATCCGCCGCGCCCTCCTGACCCAGCGGCCGGGCCTCGTCCTCGTCCCCTCGCCTCTGGAAGTCACGCGGGACCACCGCGCCGCCTTCGCCGCCCTCCACCGCCTCCTCGCCCCGCTGCGCGACGGCGATCCGGCCGGGGAGCCGTTCCGGGGCCTCCGCGTGCTTCTCTACGAGGTGAACCACCCCGGCCACCCGGACCTCCTGGTCGACGTCTCCGAGGAGGCCGATCTCCTGAACGCGGCCATGGACGCCTACGCGAGCCAGGAGGAGCGCCACCCCTATTTCAACGCGGCCCTGGGGCTGCGCCGCTTCCGCACGCTTTCGCTCCGGCCCGAGGTGAACCTCGCCGAAGGGTACCGGCGCCTGCGCCTCTCGGACTTCACCACGCGGAGCCCCGCCCAGCTCGTCCGCCACCTGGGCGGCCTGCCGGAGGTCCACGAGGTGCGCGAGGGGCCGCGGATCTCGGTCGTCGTCCGCACCAGGGACCGCCCGGCCCTCTTGGCGGAAGCCCTCGCGAGCCTCGCGGAGGGGGAGTACCGCCGCGCCGAGGTCGTCCTCGTCAACGACGGCGGCGAGCCGCCCCCGGTGCCGTTCGGCTTCCCGCTGCCGGTCGTGCGCGTGGACCTCGAAGAGACCCGCGGGCGCGCCGGCGCGGCCCAGGCCGGGATCGCCGCCGCGACCGGCGACTTCGTGACCTTCCTGGACGACGACGACTTAGCCGCCCCGGAGCACCTCTCGACTCTCGCCGGCCTCGCCTCCGCCGCCGGGGTGCGCGTCGCCTACACCGACGCCGCCGTGGCGATCTACGAGCTGGACGCGGGCGGCGGCTGGGTCTGCCGCGAGCGCCGGCTCCCGTACAGCCGCGACTTCGATCCGGACGTCCTCCTGGTCGACAACTACATCCCCTTCAACACCCTGGCGATCGAGCGGCGGCTTTTCGCCGAGGCCGGGCCGTTCGACCCGTCGCTTCCGTTCTTCGAGGATTGGGACTTCCTGATCCGCCTGGCCGCGATCACCCCGTTCCACCACCTCGCCCGGGTCACCTGCGAGTACCGCCACTTCCGGGGCGGCGGCCATCACATCTTCGGGGAGCGCCCGCGGGAGCGCGGCGACTTCCTCGCGGTCAAGGCCCGGGTGCTCGCCAAGCACGCGGGGCACCTCCGCCCGGACGTCCTCGCCCGCGCCGTGGACACCCTGCGGGCCGAGCTGGTCACCGAGCGCGAGGCCCGGGCCGGAGCCCTCCGCGAGCTGGATCACCGCCGGGACGAGCTCGCGGGCCTGCGGCAGGCCCACGACGCCCTCGCCCGCGAGCGCTTCCTCTGGGAGGAGCGCTTCCACGGCGCCAACGGCGAGCTCGTCGCCCTCAAAGACGAGCAGGGCCGCCTCGTGGCCGAGCAGCAGCGCCTGGGCGCCGACCTCCAGCGCCTCTACGACGACGAGCGCAAGCTCCGGGGCACGATCGACGACCAGAACGCCCACCTCGGCCGCACCTACGCCGAGATCGAGCGCCTGAACGGGGTGATTCGGGAGATGGAGGCCACGCGGGCGTGGCGGGCGCACCAGTGGGTGCAGGGAAAAAGAACACGGACGAGCACCGACTGACACGGACGAACACGGACGCCAGAACGAGCTGTCCGTGTCAGTCCGTGAAAGTCCGTGCTCGGCCGAGCACCGCCTCCGGCCTCCCCCGGCCCGTGATCCGCCCGCCTTCCAACAGCAACACCTCATCGCACAGGGCCAGAACCTCGTCCGGCTGGTGGGTCACGTAGAGCATCGGCACTCCAAACTCGTCCCGGGCCCGCTGGAGATAGAGGAGCACGCGCTCGCGCAACGGCCGGTCGAGCCCCACCAGCGGCTCGTCGAGCAGCAGGAGCTCGGGCGAGGAGAGGAGGGCGCGGGCGAGCGCCACCCTCTGCTTTTCACCTCCGGAGAGCTGGCCCACGCCGCGGTCCGCGAAGGGGCCGATCTCGAGGACAGAGGCGACGTGCTCGAACGTGAACGGATCCCCGGCCGGCCGCTCCTTCTTCGACCCGTAGAGCAGGTTTTCGCGCACGGAGAGGTGGGGGAAGAGCGCCCCGTCCTGCGGCACGTAGCCGATCCGCCGGTCGCGCGCGGGGACCTCGCGGCGGCTTGCGGTATCGGTGAGCACCCGGCCGTCCAGCTCGATCCGGGCGGACGGCGCGCGGCGCAGGCCCGCGATCAGGTCGAGAAGCGAGGTCTTGCCCGAGCCCGAGGGGCCGAAGAGGGCGGTCACCTCCGCGGTGATCGTCGCGTCCACCTCCAGGGTGAAGGGGGCGAGCGGCAGGCGGATCTCCTTCAGATCGAGCCTCAACGCGCCCTCCCCCGCAGGAACCGCTCGCTCGCCCACACGGCCGCGAAGGCGATCACCGCGGAGATCCCGAGGAGGCGAAACGCCTCGGCGTCCCGCCCGAGCTGCACGAGGTTGTAGATCGAGAGCGACAGCGTCTGCGTCTTCCCCGGGATGTTGCCCGCCACGAGGATGGTCGCCCCGAACTCGCCCAGGGCGCGGGCGAACGCGAGGAGAGCGCCGCCCAGAACCCCCCGGGCCGCGAGCGGCAGGGTGATGGTCAGGAACACCCGCGTGTCCGACGCGCCTAGCGTCCGGGCGATCTGCTCCAGCCGCGGATTGACCTCCTCGAACGCCACCCGCGCCCCGCGCACGAGGAGCGGGAACGACATCACGGCCATCGCGACCACCACCCCCCGCCAGGTGAAGACCACGTCCAGGTCCAGCCGGCTCAAGAATTGGCCAAGCGGCCCCCGCCGCCCCAGGAGCTTCAGGAGCAGCAGCCCGGTCGCGACCGGCGGCATGACGAGCGGCAGGGCCACCAGGGTCTCGACCAGCGACTTCCCCGGAAACCGCCGCCGCGCGAGCAGCCAGGCGACTCCCAGCCCCGGAGGGAGGATGAGCACGGTCGCGAGCGCCGCCACGCCCACCGTAAAGGTGACGACCTGCCACTCCGCGGCACCGATTTGCATCGGGGAAGGATACCGGAGGGCGGCGCTCTCAGGGATTACTTCCGGACTAGAAACCCGTACCTGCGGAAGATGGCGAGCGCCGGCTCGGACTCCAGATAGGCGAGGAACCGCTTCGCGGCGGCTTTCTGCTTCGACTCGGCCACCACGGCGAAGGGGTAGGAGATCTTCGGGCCCTCGGCGAGCGGCACCTCGCAGGCGACCTTGACCCTCTTCGAGATCCCCGCGTCGGTCTTGTAGACGATCGCGGCGTCGGCGTTGCCCGCCTCCACGGCCGCGAGCGCCGCCCGGACGTTCTCCGTCGGGACGACCTTGCCGGCGACCTTGTCCCAGAGGCCGAGCCGGGTCAGGTACTCGCGGGCGTAGAGGCCGGCGGGGACCGATTGTGGCTCGGCGAGCGCCAGGATGCGCACCCCCGCCAGGTCTTTCGGCGCGGCGATCTTCGAAGCGCCCTCCGCGGGGACGACGATCACCAGGGTGTTCGAGAGCACGCTCCGGCGCGTCCCCGCGAGGATCAGCCCGCGCTTCTCCAGCGAATCCATCTTCGCCTCGTCCGCCGAGAGGAAGAGGTCGGCCGGCGCACCCTCCTGGATCTGCCGGGCGAGCGTGCTCGACGCACCGAGGTTCAACGCGACCTTCCCGCCGCCCGCCCTCTCGTAGGCCGTCCCGATCTCCTGGAGCGCGTCGGTCAGGCTCGCCGCGGCGAAGACGGTGAGATCGGCGGCCCGGGCCGGGACGGCGAGGAGCGAGAGGATCAGCAGGAGGAATTTCACCGAGCCCTACACCGGCGGCATCCGGCACGTGTCCCCGCCCGCCGCCGGGAGGTAGGACTGCTGGACGTAGTCCATCACCATGCGGTCGGCGTTGTAGCGCCAGGCGAGCGTGCGCATGCCGCGCTTGACCCGGGCGATCCAGCGCCAGGGGACGCCCTGGGAGTTGCGCTCGTAGTAGAGGGGGACGACCTCGTTCTCCAGGGTCTCGAAGAGGGCCTTGGCGTCGCGCTCGTCCTGCACGTCGGGGTTGGCGTGGATCTCGCCGGCTCCGATCGCGAAGCCGTTGCTGCCGTCGTAGGCCTCGGCCCACCAGCCGTCCAGGATCGAGCAGTTCAAGGCCCCGTTCAGGATGCACTTCTCGCCGCTCGTGCCGCAGGCTTCGAGGGGCCGGCGCGGGGTGTTCAGCCACGCGTCCACGCCCTGGACGAGCTGCCGGCCCACGTGCATCGAGTAGTTCTCGATGAACACGATCCTACCGGCGAAGCGGGGGTCCTTTTCGAGGTTCGCCACCCGCTGGGCGAGCGCCTTGCCGCCCGTGTCGCGCGGGTGGGCCTTGCCGGCGTAGATGATCTGGAGCGGCCGCTTGGGGTCGTTCACCAGGCGGTCCAGGCGGTCCAGGTCCGTAAACAGGAGGTCGGCCCGCTTGTAGGTGGCGAAGCGGCGGGCGAAGCCCAGGAGGAGGGCTTCCGGATCGAGCGCCTCGCGCTCCGGCTCGGGCAGCCCCAGGCGCTGCCGCCGCTCGGCCAGGCGCCGCCGGGCGAAGGCGATGAGCCGCGCCTTCAGCACCTGGTGGACCTCCCACAGCTCGGCGTCCGGGACGTTTTCGATCTTGGCCCACAGGTTCGGCCGCGAGATCCCCTCGAGCCACCGGGGGCCCAGGTGGGTGACGAAGAGGTTGTGCATGTCCGCGGCGAGCCAGGTGCGCACGTGGACGCCGTTCGTGATGTGGCCGATCGGCACCTCGTCCTCGGTCTTTCCGGGATAGAGGTAGTGCCACATCTTGCGGGAGACCCGGCCGTGGAGGTCGGCCACGCCGTTCGTGCGGCGGCAGAGGTTCAACGCGAGCACGGTGGGGCAGAAGGGGGCGCCGGGGTCGTCCGGCCGCTCGGCTCCCAGGGCGAGCACCTCGTCGAGCGGCATGCCCAGTCCCTGGGCGAGCGGCTCCAGGTGCCGGCCGGCGAGCTCCGGGCGGAAGCGGTCGTGCCCCGCCTCGACCGGCGTATGGGTGGTGAACACGCTCTTTGCCTTGACCTCGCGCAACGCCTCGGCCGGCTCCAACCCCTCTTCCACGATGTGCTGCCGGGCCCGCTCCAAGAGGGCGAAGGCCGAGTGCCCCTCGTTCAGGTGGATCACCGAGGGCTTGATGCCCACGACGCCCAGGGCGCGGAAGCCTCCGACGCCCAAGAGGATCTCCTGCTGGATGCGGGTCTCCTGGTCGCCGCCGTAGAGGCGGGCCGTCAACGCCTGGTCATCGGTCGAGTTGGCGTCGTCCCGGGCGTCCAGGAGCAGGAGGTCGCTCCGGCCCACGCGCACGCGCCAGACCTTGAGGAAGACGTCCCTTCCGGGCAGCTCCACGCTGAAGCGGACCTGCTCGCCGTCCGCCCCGAGCACCGGCTCGACCGGCAGCTCGGCCGCGGCGATCGGCTCGTAGAGGTCCTGCTGCCAGCCGTTCTCGTCGATCAACTGGTGGACGTAGCCCTGGTGATAGAGGAGGCCGACGCCCACGACCGGCACCCCGAGGTCGCTCATGCTCTTCAAGTGGTCGCCGGCCAGGACGCCCAGGCCTCCCGAGTAGATGGGGAGCGACTGGTGGAGCCCGAACTCGGCGGAGAAGTAGGCTACGGGATGTGCCCGGAGCGGCCCGGCGTGGGTCATGCCCCAGCTCTCGCCGCCCTGGAGGTAGCTCCTGAGCCGGCGGTGGGCCTGGTTGATGCGGGTCTGCATTTCGAGGTCGGCCACCCGGCGGGCCACCTCCTCGACGTCGATGCGCTGCAGGAGGGCCACGGGGTTGTGATAGACGAGGCTCCAGACCGCGGGGTCGAGCTCGCGGAAGATCGCGCGGATGTCCGGCTGCCAGGACCACCAGAGGTTCTGGGCCAGCTCGCGCAGCTTGTCGAAGGTTCCGTCGGACGTTTCGCTCATAGTCGGCTCCGACTATATCGCGGAGGGGACGGGGCCAAAAACTTCCTGCCCCACCCCGGGTGTCTGTCTGGTAGTCTCTTAACCAAGACAAAGGCAAGTTGCCTTCCTTGTCTTGGCTCTCCATCGGAGTTGGATGCAGTCTCTTCAAAAGGAAACTCCTGTGAGCCCGTCCGAGGCACCGGCCGCTTCGCAGACGCCGGCCCGGGTCGTCGCCATCGCCGCTTCGGCCGGCGGCCTGTCCGCCTTGACCCACGTGCTGACCGCCCTCCCGGCCGGCTTCGGCGCTCCGATCATCGTCCTCCAGCACCTGAGGGCCGACCAGAAGAGCTTCATGGCGGAGATCCTGGGCCGCCGCGTCGCCCTCCCGGTCGCGTCGGCGCGACACGGAGAGCGGCTCACCGTGGGGAAGGTCTATGTCGCCCCTCCGGGCCGGCACCTGCTGGTCCTCGCGGACGGGGTCCTTGCCCTCTCCGACACCGAGCGCGTCCGGTTCGTCCGCCCGGCGGCCGACGTCCTTTTCCACTCCCTCGCCGAGAGCCTCGGCCCCCGCGCCGTGGCCGTGGTGCTCACCGGCACGGGCAAGGACGGCGCCGACGGCGTGCGGGAGATCCACCGCCGCGGCGGGACCGTGATCGTGCAGGACGAGGCGAGCTCCCAGTTCTTTGGCATGCCGGGTGCTTCCATCAAAACGGGTATGGTGGACCGCGTGCTGCCGCTCGACGAAATCGCCCCCGCCCTGGTCGCCCTGACCCGGGGAGGCGAGCGATGAGCGTCGACGAGCAGACGCCGAAGGGGCGGCGCCAGCCGCCGGAGGCCCCGGCCGCCGATTTCCTGAAGCTCCTGGAGCACCTGAAGGCCTCCCGCGGCTTCGACTTCTCGGGCTACAAGGTGTCGAGCCTCATGCGCCGGGTGCAGAAGCGCATGCAACAGGTCGGCGCCGCTTCCTACTCCGACTACATCGACTACCTGGAGGTCCATCAGGACGAGCTCCTGCCGCTGTTCAACACCGTCCTGATCAACGTCACCAGCTTCTTCCGCGATCCGGAGGCCTGGGAGGTGGTGGCCGGGCGGGTTCTCCCGCGCATCCTCGAGAGCAAGGAACCGGGCGATCCGATCCGCTTCTGGAGCGTCGGCTGCGCCTCGGGCGAGGAGCCCTATACGCTCGCCATGCTGCTCGTCGAGGCGATGGGCGACCAGCAGTTCCGGCAACGGGTGAAGATCTATGCCACGGACGTGGACGAGGAGGCGCTGGCCCAGGCGCGGCAGGGCAGCTACACCCCGGACCAGGTCGAGGGCGTCTCCCCGGAGAGGCTCGAGCGCTACTTCGAGCCGGCCGGCGAGCGCTATGTCTTCCGGTCCGACCTGCGCCGCTCGCTGATCTTCGGCCGCCACGACCTGGTGCAGGACGCGGCCATCTCGCGGATCGACCTGCTCGTCTGCCGCAACGCCCTGATGTACTTCAACTCCGAGACGCAGGCGAAGATCCTCGCGCGCTTCCACTTCGCGTTGAACCGCGACGCCTACCTTTTTCTCGGCCGGGCCGAGACCCTCCTGAGCCACAGCAACAGCTTCCGGCCGGAGGACCTGAAAGCGCGGATCTTCCAGCGCACGCCTTCCGCCAGCCTGCGCGACCGGGCGCTCGCGTTCACCCCGATGCCGCGCACCGGCGAATCCCAGGCCGCCGGCACCCGCCACCAGAGGGTCCGCGAGATCGCCTACAACACCAGCCCGGTCGCCCAGATCACGATCGACAACCGGGGGCTCCTGCTGCTCGCCAACGAAAAGGCCCGCCAGCTCTTCAACCTCGCCCCCAACGACCTCGGCCGGCTGCTCCAGGACCTGGAGATCTCCTACCGGCCCGTCGAGCTGCGCTCCCATCTGGAGACGGCCCTCGCTTCCCGAGTGGGGGTGACCCTGCGCAATATCGAGTGGCGGCCCGTAGGGGGCGACCCGCGCATTCTGGAGGTCCAGATCGCCCCCCTGCTCGATGGCGGCGGCGTGCTCCTCGGCGCGAGCATCGCCTTCCTGGACACCACCGTGCAGAGCCAGCTCCACGCCCAGCTCGAGCGGGCCAACCAGGAGCTCGAGACCGCCTACGAGGAGCTGCAGTCCGCGAACGAAGAGCTGGAGACGACCAACGAAGAGCTGCAGTCGACGATCGAAGAGCTGGAGACGACCAACGAGGAGCTGCAGTCGGCCAACGAAGAGCTGGAGACGATGAACGAGGAGCTCCAGTCCACCAACGAGGAGCTGCGCACCGTCAACGACCAGATCTCCCAGAGCTCGGAGGAGCTCGACCGGGTCAACACGCACCTGCATTCGATCCTCTCCGGGCTGCGGTCCGCGATCGTCGTGCTCAACCCGCGCCTCGAGGTCGAGGTCTGGAGCGCCAAGGCGCGGGAGCTCTGGGGGCTCCGGAGCGACGAGGTCCAGGGGAAGCCCTTCTTCAAACTGGACATCGGCCTGCCCGTCGAACAGCTCCGCGACCCGATCCGCCATTGTGTGGACAGCGGACCGGGCGGGACCGAGCTGGTCCTCGACGGAGTCAACCGCCGCGGCAGGCCCCTCCGGTGCCGGATCGTCTGCACCCGGCTCGGGGAGGATGGCGCTCCCGTCGGCGTGATCCTGCTGATGGATGAAGTCCAAGAGGCGGAGAGCGCCCGGAGCTGAGGAGGTCAATGCCGAAGAGATCCACAGGAGCCAAGCTCTCGGACGTGAACCGGCGCCTGCGGCTTCTCCGCAACGAGGTCGCGGCCGGCCCGCAGGAGGACCGGCTCGCGGCCGAGCTGGCCGGGATCGAGGCCCGGGTGGCCGAGCTGGAGGTGGCTTACGAGGAGCTCACGCAGCAGAACGAGGAGCTGATCAAGACCCGCGAGGCCCTGGAGAACCAGCGCCACCGCTACCGCGACCTGTTCGAGCGCGCCCCGTTCGGCTACCTGGTGACCGACACGTCCGCCATCATCGAGGAGGCCAATGAGTCCGCCGCCGCCCTGTTCGGCATCCCCAGGGAGCGGATGGAGGAGAAATCCCTCCTGCTCCATGTGGCGGCGGAGGCCCGCGAGCGGATCCGCTCCTGGCTCACGCGAGTCCGCACCGACAGCGAGAGGGGCGAGTGGCAGGTGGTGGTCTGCCCGCGCAAGCGCGCGCCGTTCCCCGCCTTGATGACCGCCGTGCGCGACCTGGACAGCGCGGACGGGCGAAGGCGTCTGCGTTGGACCGTGCACGACCTCTCCGAGCAGGAGGCGGCCGCGCAGGCCCTGCGCGAGAGCGAGGAGCGGCTGCGCCACTCCCAGCGCATGGAGACGGTCGGCCGCCTGGCCGGGGGGATCGCCCATTCGTTCAACAACCTGCTCGCCGCGATCTCCTTCCAGTGCGAGCTGCTGTGCGACCGGCTCGACGAAGGGGACGAGCGGCGCGCCCACGTCGATGAAATCCAGAAGTCCGGCGAGCGCGCGGCGAGTCTGGCGCGACAGCTCCTCGCCTTCGGCAGGAAGCAGGTGCTCCAGCCGCGCGTGCTCGACCTGAATGAGGTGATCGGCGGCATGGAGCCCATGCTCCGGCGCCTCCTCGGCGAGCACATCCGGCTCGAGGCCCGCCTCGCGCGGGGAGCCGTCCTGCTCAACGCCGACCTGGGGCAGCTCGAGCAGGTGATCCTGAACCTGGTCGTCAACGCCCGGGACGCCATGCCGGTCGGCGGCCGCCTGCGCCTCGAAACCGCGGACGTCGAGCTCTCCCCGGCCGACGCCGGTTCCGCCGACCTGCTCCCCGGCCCGTACGTCCGGTTCGCCGTGGAAGACACCGGCACGGGCATGCCGCCCGAGGTAATGGACCGCCTCTTCGAGCCGTTCTTCACCACCAAGGAGCTCGGCAAGGGGACCGGCCTGGGACTGGCCACGGTCCACGGGATCGTGCACCAGAGCGGCGGCCACATCCGGGCCGAGAGCGAGCCGGGAAAGGGCTCCCGCTTCACCGTCCTCCTCCCCCGGGCGAGCCGGGACGCCGAAGCCCTTCCCTCGCCGTCCCCCCGGAAAGAGCGGCGGCCCGGCCGGCGCGGCTCCGAGATCGTGCTGCTCGTCGAGGACGAAGAGAACATCCGCAACCCCGCGGTCGAGATCCTGGAGAGCCGGGGCTATCAGGTGCTCTCCGCCGGCGACGCCGCCGAGGCCCTGGCCGTGGCCGAGAAGCACCGGGGGCCCATTCACCTCCTGGTCACCGACGTCATCATGCCCGGCCTCTCCGGCAGCCAGCTCGCCCTGCAACTCGCGCCGCTGCGTCCCGAGATGCGGGTCCTCTACGTCTCCGGCTACCCCGAGGACGCGATCGCCCACCACGGCGTGCTCGACTCCTGGCAGCACTTCCTCCAGAAGCCCTTCGCGCCGGGGAAGTTCCTGGACAAGGTCCGCGAGGTGCTGGATGCGAGCGTGCCCGTCCGGGTGGGGTAGAGGGCCCCGGCACACCCCATGCATCGCTTGTCCCTCCGGAGGAACGCTTGGGAAAAGCACAAGAATCACCATCCCCCCACCGCGACATCATCGTGCTCGGCGCCTCGGCCGGGGGCGTTCAGGCCCTTTGCGAGGTGATCGGGAGCCTGCCTCCCAACTTGCCGGCGGCGATTTTCGTGGTGCTGCACATCGCGGCGCACGGCCGGAGCGCGATGCCGGCGATCCTCTCCCGCGCGGGCTGCATGCCGGCGTCGCATCCCCAGGACGGCGAGCCGATCGTCCCGGGGAGGATCTACATCGCGCCTCCGGACCGCCATCTGGCCATGGAGGACAGCACGGTCTGCCTCTCCAGGAACGCCGCCGAGAACGGCCACCGTCCGGCGGTCGACGTGCTCTTCCGCTCTGCCGCCCGGCAGTACGGCCGGCGGGTGATCGCCGTGGTGATGACGGGGAACCTGGACGACGGCACCGCCGGGCTCGCGCTCGTCAAGCGGTTGGGCGGTGTCGCCGTGGTGCAGGACCCTGAGGACGCCGACTACCCGAGCATGCCCGAGA
>DATHUD010000045.1:0-1726 GCA_035462575.1 Thermoanaerobaculia bacterium
CGGCCCTCCCGGAGAGCGAGCGTCCAGGTCGCGGCGAGCTCGCCGCTCGCGTACGTCCCGGAGTAGGCGCCGAGCGCCGCGGGGTCCGTCACCGGCGGGGCCACGGGCCGGAACACGCTCGGCTCCTGCCGCTCCGCCGCGAAGATCATCCGCTCGGGCTTCGCCGCGCCCGCCGGCTCGAAGCGGATCTCGACCTTCACGGGCACGCCCAGCATCTGAAAACGGTCCGCTGAGAGCGGCGCGAGCTCGGCCTCGTTGCCCGGGCCCCGGTGATAGAAGAGCTTGCCGTCCTTCTCCAGAATCCGGCGCACGGTTCCCTCGCCCTCCGACTGGTAGTAGCCGGTCACCCGGGCGAGGTCCTTCCCGGCGAGCTTCACCGCCGCGGCGGCCGGAGCCGCGGATGCGGCCGGAGCCGCCGCGGGCTCCTTGAACTTCCCCGCGAGCCAGACCTCCGCCACCCGGAGTGCCAACGGGTCGGGCTCGAGCGACCCGTTGCAGAAGACCGCGACCGACAGGTGCTCGTCGGGATAGCGGACGTACATCGTCGAGTAGCCGGCGAGCCCCCCGTTGTGCCACACCTGCCGCAGGCCCAGGTCTTCCATGATCTCGAGGCCGAAGGCGTAGGTGAGCTTCGTCCCGTCGTTCAGCGTGCCGGGCGTCGTCATCACCCGGAGCCACTCCGGGCCGCCCACCCGGCCGGTCGCCAGGTTCTCGTCCCACCGGGCGAAGTCCTCGATCGTGGTGTAGATGCCGCCGCTCCCGACCGTCTCCACGTCCTCCATGTTCAAAACGAAGCCGCCCCCCTCCTTCGGCGAATAGGCGAAGGCGCGGCGGGGCATGACCTCCGTCCGGTCGTCCCCATACCGGGTGTCGGCCATCCCCAGGGGAGCGAACAGGCTCTCCCGGGCGTACTCCCGGAACGGCTGGCCCGCCGCCCGCTCGACGACATAGGGGAGGAGGTCGTAGCCGGTGTTGCTGTAGAGGTGCTCGTCGCCCGGCTTGAAGTTGAGCTCCTTCTGGCGGCGGACCATCTCCAGCACGTCCTCCTGGGTGACCACGTCGCCCGACCGGTGGCCGGCCATGGACAGGAGGTCCCACTTCTCCCGCAGCCCGCTCATGTGATGGATCGTCTGGCGGATCGTGATCGGCGTGCCGAAATCCGGCACCTCGGGGAGGTGCTTGCGAATGTCGTCGTCGAGCGAGATCTTCCCCTGCTGCGCGAGGAGCGCCACCGTCCCCGCCGTGAGCTGCTTCGAGATGGACCCTATATAGAAGACCGTCTTCGGGGTGATCGGGGCGCCGTGCTCCAGGACGGCCATCCCATACCCCTTCGAGTAGAGGATCTTCCCGTCCCGGTACACCCCCACCGCGCACCCGGGCCCATCGGGCTTGGCGACTTCCGAGAACACCGCGTCCACCTTGGCCGCGAACGGGTCGGCGGCCGGCTGGGCGAAGGCCGGAAGGACGGAAAGGACGGCACAGACGAAAAGGCAGGCGGCGGACCGCCCGGGGACAGACAGCGGTGGTTTGCTCATGAAGAATTGTACGGGGAAGAGGGCGAAATGTTTAGTTTAGCGGTATTGCTATGACTTGGCTGGCCGAAATCTTCGCCTGAGCCCGCCCGGGCATGAATGCCCGGGCTACAAGGGCAGCGCCGGATGAATCCGGCTTCAAACCGTAGAACGAAACGGGTCCGTAGATCGGAAACCCGTCCTCTCCGGAAGAA
>DATHUD010000046.1:0-7623 GCA_035462575.1 Thermoanaerobaculia bacterium
GGCAAGGCGGCCCAGCGCTCGATCACCGAGATGCGCCGCCGGGTGCAGCGGCACGTCGGCCGGCTTTCGGTCGGCTACTTCGAGCAGACCAAGTCGGGAGCCCTGCTGTCGCGCGTCATGAACGACGCCGACGGGATCCGGAACCTGGTCGGCACCGGGCTGGTCGAGGTGGTGGGAGGGATGATCACCGCGGTGCTGGCCTTCGGCATCCTCCTCCACCTGAACGTCCGGCTCACGCTGATCGCGATCAGCATCCTGTCGCTCTTCGCGTTCATCATGCACTACGCCTTCAAGACCTTGCGGCCGCTCTTCCGCGAGCGCTCCAAGATCAACGCGGAGCTGGCCGGCCGGCTCACCGAGTCGTTCTCGGGAGTGCGGGTGGTCAAGGCCTACCGCGCGGAGCGGCGCGAGGCGCTCGTCTTCGCCAAGGGGGCGCACCGGCTGTTCCGCAACATCGCCCGCACGATGACGGGCTTCTCGGCGGTCGGAGCGGCGTCGACCCTGCTCCTGGGGGCCGTCGGGATCACGATGATGGCGGTCGGGGGCAACGACGTCCTTTCCGGGCGGATGACCTTGGGCGACTTCTTCGCCTTCACCCTCTACCTGGGCCTTCTCGTCGGGCCGGCGGTCCAGATCGTCAACATCGGCACCCAGCTCACCGAGGCGTTCGCGGGGTTGGAGCGCATCCGCGAGATCCGGAACGAGCAGCCGGAGGACGAGGGGGACGAGGCGAGGAAGGCCCTTCCCCAGATCGCGGGGCGGATCGAGCTCCAGGACGTCTCCTTCGAGTACAAGCCCGGCGTGCCGGTGCTCCACGACATCTCGTTCACCGCGCTGCCCGGCACGTCCACGGCGCTCGTGGGCTCCTCGGGCTCGGGCAAGAGCACGCTGATCGGGCTGATCGCCGCCTTCCACCGGCCGACCACCGGCCGCCTCCTGGTCGACGGCCAGGATCTGACGGACCTGAAGCTCTCGGACTACCGCGCCCAGCTCGGCGTGGTCTTCCAGGACAACTTCCTGTTCGACGGCACCGTGCTCGAAAATATCGCCTACGCGCGGCCCCACGCCTCGGAAGAAGAGGTGATCCGCGCGGCGCGGATCGCCCGCTGCGACGACTTCGTCCAGAAGCTCTCCGAGGGGTACGAGACGGTCGTGGGCGAGCGCGGCGTCAAGCTCTCGGGCGGGGAGCGGCAGCGGGTGGCGATCGCCCGGGCGATCCTCGCCGACCCCCGGATCCTGATCCTCGACGAGGCGACCTCGTCGCTCGACAGCGAGAGCGAGGCCGCCATCCAGGAGGGCCTGACCGAGCTGATGAAGGGGCGGACGACCTTCGTGATCGCCCACCGCCTGTCGACCATCCGCAGGGCCGACACCATCCTGGTCCTCGAAGAGGGGCGGATCGTCGAGCGCGGCCGCCACGAGGAGCTCCTCGCCCTGGGCGGGCGCTACCACGCCCTCTACACCCGGCAGTACAACCTCGAATCGAACCTGTTCCGGAACCCCGGCGAGGTGGACCCGGAGCTCGAGGAAGACGAGGAGAAGCCCGCGGCCGCCGTGGCGGGCGACGGCGGGCCGGGCGGCGGACCCCGTCTCCCCTTCCTGCCGGCTTGAGGCCGCCGCCGCTTTTCGGCACGAGCTACTGCACGAGCCGGTTGAAGCCCTGTTGCCGGTTGAGCACCTGGGGCCGGTCCTCGGTGCCGAACGAGCCCCGGTGGCCCGAGGTGTCGGTGGCCGCCACGTAGAACTCCACCGTGCCGTTCTGGTGGACCTCCGGGGAGATCAGCACCGTGTAGTAGCCGGTGCGGGAGACCTCTAAAGGGAGCTCGCGCATCTTCCCCCCCTGGGGACGGGCGAAGAACTTCACCTCCTGGACGAAGTAGTCGTCCGACACCCGGAAGCTCATCTCGTGGACGGTGCCGCGGGCGTACTCCAGGAAGTAGCCGTCCCGCAGGATCACCTGGGGCGGCTGCCGGTCGAGAGCCGCGAGCTGATCCTCGAACCGCTTTTTCATCTCGGCGAAACGGGGGGCGAGGTGCGGCGTGGGCTCCACGGCCGCGATCGCCTCCAGCCCCTCGTGGGGCTTCTTCCGGCGCTCGACGCCGGGGAGCTGCGCGAGCAACTGCTCCTGGGCCGCCTCGTTCTGCTTGTAGGTCTCGTAGGACCCCACGCGATCCTTCAAGCCCGAGCGGTCGGGCCAGGTGGTGATGACGGGGGCGAGCTGCGCGATCGCCTCGTCGTACTTCGCCTGGCGGACGAGGGCCTCCGCCTTGGACTCCAGGGCCGAGGCCGCCTTGTTGCGGAGGTCCTCGGGGTCCGACAGGGCGGGCAGGAGCGCGTCGAGCGAGGCGAAGCGCTCTAGCACCACCTCCTTCTTCTCCTCTTTCGCCGCGGCCCGCGCCTGCTCGTAGATCTCCACCACGTTCTTCGCCTTCTCGTAGCTCTGCCGCATCTCGGGAGTCAGATCGGCGAGCGCCGCCTCTCCCGCCATCACGGCCGTCCGCAGCCGTCCGAGATCCCCCTGGGCGAGACCGGCCGAGAGGTCCTGCGGCAGGTTCTCGACGGCGGTGATCGCGAGCGTCTCCTCGAGGGCCTGGAAGGTCCGGCACCGGGCCGGAGGCAGCGAGGCCTGGTCGGCGGCCGTGAAGGACTCCAGGGCCAGCCGGGCGCGGCTGTCCTCCCCTTGCGCGAACCAGGCGAGGGCCTCGTCCAGCCGCTCGGCGGCCGGCCGCCCGGGAGGTCCCGCCGGGACCGGAGCCGGGGCCGCGGTCTCTGCCGCCGGGCGAAGCTTCAGGTACCAGAACGCGCCGAGGCCGCCCGCCACAAGCAGGACCAAGCCGGCGATCGCGCCCCAGAAGGCAGGGCGCCGGAGGAGCCCCGGCCGGGGAGGCTGCGGCCGTCCCGGGATCGGCGCCGGCCGCGCGGGCAGAGGCTGGGCGCTCCCCCCCTTCCGGGCCGGAGAGGGATCGGGCTGAGAGGGCGGCGGCGGGGCGGGCGCCATCAAGGCGTTCAGCAGATCGTCGTCCAGCGCGAGCATCTCTTCTGCCTGGGGGGGCGGCGGCTCGAGCAGGCCCGGCAGCTCCGGCGAGGCCGCCGCGGGCGCGCCCTGGGTCATCAGCGGAGGAGGCGGGGCCGCCGCCCTCGCGGCCGGAGCGGGTGCGGCGGGGGCCGGTCCTGGAGCCAGGAACGGAGGGGGCTCGAACGGCAGCGGCGCGGGAGGCGCCGGGGCGGCCACCCGGGGAGCGGGCTCCGGCGTTCCGGCGCGGCCCAGGGCGAGGCGGATCCCCTCCCGGAGCTCCCGGTAGGAGGGCCGCTCCGCGGGATTCGGCCGGAGCGCCCGCTCCAGCACCTGCCGCAGGGCCTCGTCGTTTTCGAGAGCGAAGGAGAGGGAGAGCGGGATCTGCACCACGGGCGAGTCCCCGGAGCCCACGGTCATGCCGAGGAGGCGGCAGACCGTATCCGCAAAGGAGGCCACGTCGTTCTGCCAGTCCGCCGGGGCATCTTGCCGGCCCGCATCTTGCCGAAAAATCGCGCTGCCCAGGCCCAGGAGCACTACCCTCTCCCCCTCCGGCGCATCGACCACGAAGAGGTTGTCTGGGGAGACGCTGCCGTGGGCGAACCCCTGGCCGGCCAGAGCCTCCAGCCCGTTGGCGGCCTGCTCCAGGAGCGCGAGGATACGGGCGGGAGGGGCGTCGAAAAGCCCATCCAGCCCCTTGCCTTCGAGGAGCTCCATCGCCAGGAAGGCGCTGCCGTCGGAGGTGATGCCGGAATCGACCACGGCGGGCAGGGCGGGGTGCCGGAGCGCCCTCAGGGTGCCGGCCAGCCGCTCGAGCTCCGCGGCCGACGCCTCGAGCGGCGTCGACGGCCCCAGGGGGATGAGCTTGATCGCGAGGGCCCGCCCCGAGGACAGGTCCGCGGCCTTCAGGACCGTCCCTCCCCGGGTCGACTTCAGGATCTTTTCGAGCTTGTAGCGTTCGGTGAGCTCGCGGAACTGCACCATCTCCATCCTCCAGCGAGACCGGAGCGGCGCATCCGGGCGCCGGGTCCCGACCCCCGCGTGACCTCGAAATGCAGCAGTAAAGCCCGTTCAGTATAGATCGGAATCTATTCAAAGTTCTCGCGAACCGTGTAGCATCCTCCCTCGTGCCATTCCTGAAGGTGGGCAGGGACACCGACTTCGGCCCCGGGATGCGGGCGCTGTCGATCCTCGGTAGGAAGATCGGGATCTTCCGCGGGGAGGACGGCCGCCTCCGCGCCATGGAGGTCGCCTGCCGCCACCAGAACGCCGACCTGACTCAAGGGAGCCGCGACGGCGACGTGGTGACCTGCCCGCGGCACGGCTGGCGCTACGACCTGCGGACCGGGGAGTGCCTGACCGAGCCGTGGGCCCGCCTGCGCTCCTTCGCCCTGGAGGTCCGGGACGGCGAGGTCTTCGTCTCCACGTCCCCCTCGGAGGAGCCTCCGTAGCGGGTTTCCTGGCCGCGGTCCCCGCCGATGTGATACCTTCCCCCGGATCTGCCCGACCGGCCCGGCCTGCGGTCCCTCTGTCTGCGGCACCGTGGCGGGTCGCTCGGGGAACCTGTTGGGGTCCTAACCTGTTAGCAGTGCGGAGGATCGGCCGGCTCCGGCGCGGAGCCGAAGCCCCGGCCCGCACTGCGGCAGCTCGTTTTTTCCAAGGGCTTTTTGGAGGAACTATGTCGACATCCAGTCTTCTCGCCCGATCCGGTCCGGCCCTCAAACGGGTCGCGCTCTTCGGGCTGATGGCGCTCTTCGCCATCCTCTCCGCGACCCCCGCCTTCGCGAGCGAAGCGGACCTCGTGATGCCCGACCTGGGGAGCCAGGAGTTTCTCGGGATCAACGGGCACAACCTGCTCCTGGGCGGCCTCGTCGTCTGCTTCCTGGGCCTCCTCTTCGGCGTCTTCATGTACGTGCAGCTCAAGAACCTGCCCGTCCACCGCTCGATGCGGGAGATCTCCGAGCTGATCTACGAGACCTGCAAGACCTACCTGGTGACGCAGGGCAAGTTCATCCTGCTGCTCGAGGCGTTCATCGGCATCGTGATCTTCATCTACTTCTACAATCTGCGCGACTTTCCCCTCGCCAAGGTGATCACGATCCTCCTGTTCAGCCTGGTCGGCATCGCCGGCAGCTACGGCGTGGCCTGGTTCGGCATCCGGGTCAACACCTTCGCCAACTCGCGCTCCGCCTTCGCGAGCCTCCGGGGCAAGCCCTTCCCGACCTACGCGATCCCGCTCAAGGCCGGCATCTCGATCGGCATGCTGCTGATCAGCGTCGAGCTCGTGCTGATGCTCGCGATCCTCCTGTTCGTCCCCCCCGACTACGCCGGCCCCTGCTTCATCGGCTTCGCCATCGGCGAGTCGCTGGGCGCCGCGGCTCTGCGCATCGCGGGCGGCATCTTCACCAAGATCGCCGACATCGGCTCGGACCTGATGAAGATCGTCTTCAACATCAAGGAGGACGACGCCCGGAACCCCGGCGTGATCGCCGACTGCGTGGGCGACAACGCGGGCGACTCGGTCGGCCCCACGGCGGACGGCTTCGAGACCTACGGCGTCACCGGCGTCGCGCTCATCACCTTCATCCTGCTCGCGGTGGCGAGCCCCACGGTGCAGGTCCAGCTCCTCGTCTGGATCTTCGCCATGCGCATCATGATGATCATCACGAGCGGCGTCTCCTACGTGGTCAACGAGGCGATCGCCAAGGCGCGCTACGGCAACGCCGACACCATGAACTTCGAGGCGCCTCTGACCTCGCTGGTCTGGCTGACCTCGATCCTCTCGATCGTCGTCACCTACGCCGCCTCCTACCTGCTGATCCCGGACCTGAACGGCGACACTTCCCTCTGGTGGAAGCTCTCGACGATCATCTCCTGCGGCACGCTCGCGGGCGCGCTCATCCCCGAGTTCGTGAAGGTCTTCACCTCGACCGAGTCCGCCCACGTCAAGGAGGTCGTCACCGCCTCGCGTGAGGGCGGCGCCTCGCTCAACATCCTCGCGGGCCTGATCGCCGGCAACTTCAGCGCCTACTGGATGGGCCTCTGCATCGTCGCCCTGATGGGTGCGGCCTACGGCGTCAGCACGCTCGGCCTCGGAGGCCTGATGCTCGCCCCGGCCGTCTTCGCCTTCGGCCTCGTGGCCTTCGGCTTCCTCGGCATGGGCCCGGTGACGATCGCCGTCGACTCCTACGGTCCGGTGACCGACAACGCCCAGTCCGTGTTCGAGCTGTCGACCATCGAGACCCTGCCCAACATCAAGCAGGAGGTCCAGAAGGAGTTCGGCTTCACCCCCGACTTCGACACGGCCAAGCACCACCTGGAGGCCAACGACGGCGCCGGCAACACCTTCAAGGCCACGGCCAAGCCCGTGCTCATCGGCACCGCGGTCGTGGGCGCCACGACGCTCATCTTCTCGATCATCGTCGTGCTCACCAACGGCTTGACCACGGACGTCGAGAAGCTGTCGCTCCTCCACTCGCCGTTCCTGCTCGGCCTGATCACCGGCGGCGCCATCATCTACTGGTTCAGCGGCGCCTCCTGCCAGGCGGTGTCGACCGGCGCCTACCGAGCCGTCGAGTTCATCAAGCAGAACATCAAGCTGGACGCGGGGGCCGAGAAAGCCTCGACCGAGGACAGCAAGAAGGTGGTCGAGATCTGCACCACCTACGCCCAGAAGGGGATGTTCAACATCTTCCTGACGGTGTTCTTCTCGACGCTCGCCTTCGCGTGCCTCGAGCCCTTCTTCTTCATCGGATACCTGATCTCGATCGCCATCTTCGGCCTCTCTCCGGCCATCCTCATGGCCAACGCCGGCGGCGCCTGGGACAACGCCAAGAAGATCGTCGAGGTGGAGCTCAAGGAAAAGGGCACCCCGCTCCACGCCGCCACCGTCGTGGGCGACACCGTGGGCGATCCGTTCAAGGACACCTCGTCCGTCGCCATGAACCCGATCATCAAGTTCACCACCCTCTTCGGCCTCCTGGCCGTCGAGCTGGCGATCGAGATGCCCACGTCGACCAGCACGATGCTCGCCGTGGTCTTCTTCGTGATCTCGGCCTTCTTCGTCTGGCGCTCGTTCTACAAGATGCGGATTCCGGTCGAAGCCGCGGCGCGGAAGGCCGTCTAGGCCTGAACGCTTCCACGGGGCGCTACCGCCGGGTGGCGCCCCGTTTCCCCTTCCTGAAGACTCAGCCCCAGAAATCAGACTTCGTTCGGCAGGGCGGGCCCTTGGTCCGCATCGCGGGACTTTGGCGTCGATCCCGGAGCTTTGCTCCAGGAGAAACCAGCCTTGGCCCCAGAGAAGCGGACCTTGCTCCGCATCGCGGGACTTTTGCTGCCCATCGTGGAGCGTTGCTTCGGGAGAATCAGACTCGGTGCTGGAGAATCAAGCTTCGACCGAGCGGCGGGATGCTTGCCGCGCCTCGCGGAGCTTTGCGCCCGAGGAAGCGGAGCTTGGTTTCTGGAGGACGAAACCTTGCTTCGCGTCGCGGACGCTTGCCGTGGGCTTCCGAACCGTGCACTCGGAAAACAGACCTTGGGCTCTACCGGCGCTTCGTGCTCCCCTTCCCCTTCGCCGCCTTCTTCGCCTGAGCCCGGAGCGCCGCCTCTCG
>DATHUD010000047.1:0-25646 GCA_035462575.1 Thermoanaerobaculia bacterium
GCCCGCTTGAGCGCCGTACACTGCGAAACCACACCCTCGGTCTCCCTCTCCCAGAGGGAGAGGGAGGACGTATCCGAGCCGGTCTGCCCTTCGATCTTCACGGCGCAGGCAAGAAGGCTTCGCAGGCGTCCTCCCTCTCCCGGCGGGGGGTAGGGTGGGAGATGGGAGAGGGAGACAGAGGGTGAGGTTTCGGAGGGCAGAACGTCCCCGGAAGCAAGATGTATAGAAGGCAGTGGCATGAATTGCCCGGGCTCAGGGCCGATCTCCGGCCGACACCGCCCTCCACGCCGCCCCGATCGAGCGTGCCTCGGGCACGGCCTTCTGCAGGAGATAACCGGCGAAAGAGAAGAGGAGCGCTACCACGAGGGCGGGAATCCAGGTCCGGCGGATGGCACCGGTGAGCCAGTGCCCGGGCTCGGGCCCGTGCTTGAGCCGCCGGTAGAGGCCGGTCATTACGATCCCGTCCACCAGCACCTCGGCGAGGAGGGCCGGGGCGGTCCAGAGGATCCAGATCACGACACCCATCGAGGTGGCGGCGATGACGAGGACGGCGAGGAGGACGAGGAGGCCCCCCTCATCCAGATCGAAGCCGAAGTTGAAGCCGCCTCCCTTGCCTCCACCGCCTCCGCCGCCGGACCGCGGCACGGCCCGGACGGCCGGAGCGGGGGAGGGGGGAGTCATGGCGAGGGCGACCGGCGGCCCGTCGAAGTTGGCCGAGGCTCCGCCGCCGCCGAAGTTGCCGCCGCCTCCGGCGAAGCGGCCGGCTCCGCGGACGACGTGCCCGGTCCCGTCCAGCACCGCCTCGCCCAGGTCCACGACGCCGGGGAGGTCGGCGCTCTGCCAGGAATCCCGCTGGAGCCGGAGCCAGATCCGCAGCAGCAGGAGGAAGACGCCGTACGCGAGCGCCACCGCCACGGGATAGCGGAGCGCCATGGAATCGACGCCGAGCTTCAGGAGCACGAAGGAGGAAAGAAACCCCGTCCCGCCCGTGAGCGCCAGGAGCAGGGACATCTGAAGGCGAGGCAGACTGTGGCGCTCGAGGCGCTTTCTGACCTTCTCGACGAGCTCTTCGCGCGAGGGCATTTCTTTGATTTTAACCCGAATGGAGAGGAAGGTGAGAGAATCGAAGCGCGATGAGACACCTGCAGGTTCTTCTCGCGCTCGGAATCGCCTCGGTGGCCTGCCGGAGCGGACAGCCGCCGCCCGCCGCTCCGGCTCCGGAGCCCGAGCGCTGCGCGGACGTGAGCGGCTCGTTCTTCTTCGATTCTCTGGCGGCCTGCGATGTCCAGGGTTCCCTCCGCAATCTTCCGGTTTATCCGATCGAAAGCGATGGGCGTCGGCGGGGGCCGGTCGACCGCCGCGATTTCCTGCCTCTTCCGCTCGGCCACTGGGCGGACGGAGGCTCCCGGATCGAGCTCCGGCAGACGGGCTGTTCCGGGTTGTCCGTCCGCCTTTTTAGTCCGGTGGAGGCGCCGTCGCCCTACCACGCGTTCGAGATGCCTTTCGTGGCAGCCGAGGGCTCCGGAGGCTGGCAGATGTGGCAGCTCCCGCTCGGCGCGTCGAAAAAGCGGGAGGGCTGGTCGCTCGCGCTCTCCCCGGAGGGCGGGCTCGATTATGTGTATTCGGTGCGGGAGAGCAGCGCGGTTTTCTTGGTGATTCCCTGGCATAGCCGGTTCGAGGTCCGTTGCCGGCTGCCGCGGGCTTCCTGATCTAGTGGGCTGTCAAGGCAGCTTTGGAGGGTCTGCTGGGAGCGCCGGCATCCTGCCGGCTTCTTACTTCGCTTTTGATTAGATGGCCGGCAAGATGCCGGCGCTCCCAGCAAATCTGCCTTGACAGAGCACTAGCGCTCGGCCTGTTCAGACCACGTCGGCGCGAGCTTGCGCCACAGGCCCAGGATCAAGTCCTCGTCCGTGGCCAGGGGACCGTCGTTCGCGATCTCCCCTTTGCGCAGGAGGACGTGGACGTTTTCAGACTTCAGGGAGGACGGCGTGCGGCCTGCCCACTCGGAGCCGGCCTTGCGCCCGAGGAGGACGAAGAGCTGGTCGTCGAGGACGAAGGCCTTGGCGACGTTCGAAAACAGGGCGGCGGCCACGAAGGTCGGCGCGGCGATCCGGGAGGACCCGAGCGCGGTATCGACGCCCAGGGCCCTCTCGACCTTGCGGGCGAACTCCTCGTCGAAGAGGCGGACCACGGTGCGGATGCTCGGATTCATCCGCCGGGCCGCGAGACCGACACCCAGGTTCACGGAGTCGTCGCCGGTCGCCGCGACCACGGCCCGGGCGTTCGGCAGACCGGCGCGGAGAAGGGTGTCGTCCAGCCGCGCGTCTCCCGAGACCAGGGGGGCCTGCGATCGCACGGTGGAAAGAAAGAAGCCGTCCGCATTGGCGTCGACCGCCACGACGGGCACTCCCAGGGCCACGAGCTCGTCGACCACGCGAAAGCCCACGTGCCCGATCCCGACCACGACCACGTGCCCGCCCTTGGGCATGGGCCGTCCGCCGAGGAGCTTGCGCAGGCGCGATCCCACCAGATAGTCGGTGAGCATCGAATAGATCGTGGCGAGCGTGATCGATCCCAGGATCATCAAAAGGATTTCATAGAGCTTGATTCCTGGGCCGGTGTCGATCCCCGTGATCTCGCCGTGCAGCGTGGCGATGGTCAGGAAAAGCGCGTCCGTGAGGGAGAGCTCGAAATAGGAATGGAAAAGGAAAACGGTCACCGGAATGATCACGCAGAGGGCCAGGAACACGATCCTGAGCGCCAGCGGCTCTTCCAGCCAGATGGCGGCCCCGCGGCGGAACAGGCCGGAAATCCTTTCGAGGAGCGGCCTCTTTTGGGGAGCCGGCGGCGGGTTGAAGAGCGGGTCCCAATCCGCCTTGCGGGAAAGGAACGCGAGCCGGTCGCTCGGCAGGAGCAGATCCTCGGGAGCCGGCAAGGGGGCGAGCGCCTCTCCCGGCCGCTCCCGGGCCAGGCTGAGCAGCCGGAAGCGCCGGGCCACGTGCTCCACCGTGGCGCAGCCGGACAGGGGACCGCGATCCACGGGCTGGCGCCCGACTACGTAGGGCACGTCTCCGAAAGTGAAACCCGCGAGCACGGCGTCGCCCAGGGCCGCGGCCGTGAAGCTGGGGGCCGCGAGAGAGGAGGTCCCGAGGGCCCGGTGGACCTCGAGCGAGGTTTCGAGCTGGAGGGCGAGCCGCTGATCAAAGAGGCGCAGGACCACCGGCAGGCCGGGGTGGATGCGGCGGGCGTCGAGGGCGATCTCCAGGTTCGCGAGGTCCTCGTCCGTCGCGGCGATCAGGGCGCGGGCGGAGTCGAGGCCGGCCTCGCGGAGGAGCCGGTCGTTCCTCGCGTCGCCCACGAGCACGCGGACCCCGAACGCCTCGGCCGTCTGCCGGCGCTCCTCGCGGACCTCTTCGGTGATGACGACCACGGTCTCGCCGAGACGGTGGAGGAGCTCCACGATCCGGTATCCCACGTCCCCCAGGCCGCAGACGATGCAGTGCCCTGACAGGTGGCTCTCCTCTCCGTTTCCGACGCTCCAGGAGCCCGGGCAGTCTATCGCACCGCCGCTCCGGTAGACTTGCGTCATGGAGAGCGAAGCCCCGTCGTCCCGCTTCAGACACAGGCTCCACGAGGTCATCTTCGAAGCGGACACCCTGGCGGGGAGGCGCTTCAACCTCGTCCTGCTGTTGCTGATCGCGGTCAGCGTGGCGGTGGTGCTGCTCGAGAGCGTCCCCTCGGTGCGGGCCCGCTACGGCCGGGAGCTCTGGATCGTGGAGTGGGGGCTCACGATCCTCTTCACGGTCGAATACCTGCTGCGCCTGGTGGCCGTCCGGCGCCCGTCCCGCTACGCCCGGAGCTTTTTCGGCATCGTGGACCTGCTCGCGGTGCTGCCGACCTATCTGAGCGCGCTGCTGCCGGGGGCCCAGGCGCTCCTCGTGGTGCGGTCGCTGCGCCTGCTCCGGGTGTTCCGGATCTTCAAGCTGGCCGAATACCTGGGGGAGGCGCGGATCCTGACCCAGGCCCTGCGGGCCAGCGCGCGCAAGATCGCCGTGTTCATCCAGACCGTCCTCGTGCTGGTGCTGATCGTCGGCTCTCTGATGTATCTGATCGAAACGCCGGAAGCCGGCTTCACCAGCATCCCGCAGAGCATCTACTGGGCCATCGTGACCATGACGACGGTGGGCTACGGGGACATCGCGCCGCAGACCGTGCTGGGCAAGCTCCTGGCCTCGCTGGTGATGATCCTGGGCTACGGCATCATCGCCGTGCCCACCGGCATCGTCACCGTCGAGCTGTCGCGCAGCCGGCCGGCGGGAGTCTCGACCCAGGCCTGTCCCATGTGCGGCGCCGAGGGGCACGATCCCGACGCTTTGTTCTGCAAGCGTTGCGGGTCGCGGTTGTGAGACCGTCCGCCCGGGCATGAATGCCCGGGCTACAAGGGCAGCGCCGGATGAATCCGGCTTCAAGCAACGCACGCTGTTTGAAGTCCCCTTCAGGGGGCGCTGCCCTTGTAGCCCGGCGATTCATCGCCGGGCGGAAGACGCTACACTGTGCCGCAATGCTCTGGAAACGCGTCCCCCTCTCCGCCGTCCTCCTCTCCCTCGCCGTCCCGTCCTTCGCCCAGACCCCCGAGTCCCTCCGGGATGACTATGTCTCCCTCCTGCGCTGGCAATACCGCGCCGAGCCCATTGCGGTGCCTGCCGGGGGGCTCCGCTTCGCCTCCGGCGAGGGGAGCTGGTCGCTCGACTCGGGGCGGATCTGGCTCGCCGCGCCCACGTCTGGCGGCGCGGTGACCGGCCTCGTCTTCGAGGGGAAGGGGCGCTTCCGGATGAACGTGCCGGATGCCGTCGAGCTCGCCCAGCTCCGGCGGTTCGCGGAAAAGCCCGAGCTTTCAGGGATCGACGAGCCGATCACGGCCCTCGTCCTCCGCACTTCGGATCAGCTCCCGCTCGAAGGGATCGCGGTCCCGCCGGCCGGGCGGTTCGAAACCTTGAAGCTCGCCAGGGAGCGCCACGACCACTGGCTCACCCAGCGGCTCGAAGACGTGGATTCCCGCATCGTCTCGGCCCTCGCCTCGCCGGGCGACCGCTATTTCCGGGTGGACGCGCGCACCGAAAAATTCGGCTGGCTCACCTACGACGACGACGCCACGCGGCTCGAAGAGATCCGCCTCGTGAGCTTCAACGCGAAGTTCCCGTATCCGGAGGTCTGGGTGAGCCTCGACCGCGCCGAGGACCGGGACGAGCGGGGGCGGCCCGATGCCAAGGCCTACCGCCCCGCCGTGGACCTTGAGCACGTGGACGTCGCCGTGGACCTGACCAAGGCGGGACGGGACAAGGACTGGGTGAAAGGGCAGTTCCAGGTGAAGCTCCGGCTCGCTCCCGCCGCCGCGGGCGAAGGGGCGCGGGCCGTCCAGCTCTACCTGGATTTCCTGGCGGACGTGAAGTCGGTAAAAGAAGGGGACCGGGAGCTTCCGTTCCTGCGCGACCGCACCGGCGAACGGTCGAGCGGCCTGGACGACCGGGTCTTCGACGATTCGCTCGTCGTGCTCCTCCCCGAGCCCCTGGCCGCGGGCAAGACGCGGGAGATCGAGGTCCTCTACGAGCTGGACCTCCAGAACTACGCCCCCGGCCGCGAGTGGTATCCGAGCGCCGAGGGGGCCGGAATCTTCCTCCTGGACACCCACACCGCCCGCATGGAGATCACCGTGCGCAAGAAGTTCGAGGTGAGGTCCATGGGGCGCAAGGAGGAGGGGGGCGGGGAGGCGGCGGAGGGCAACGCCTCCACGACCGTCTGGGTGGTGGACCAGCCGGCCAAGATGCTCACGTTTTCTTTTGCGGAGAAGTTCCACGAAGAGCGCGTCCAGGTGGACGGCGTGCCCGAGGTGATCTGTTTCGGCTCCAAGATCGGGGTCTCCGGCAGGGGCAAGTTCCGCGAGGTCGGGGAGGACGTGGCCGCGAGCTTCGGCTTCTACCAGCAGCTTTTCGACGCGAAGCTCCCGCCCGAGCCGATCCATGCCACCAGTATCAGCGCCTACCACGGCCAGGCGTTCGACGGCTTCATCCAGTTGGGGGAATCGAGCTTCGATCTCATGGGGCCCGGCGCCGGCGAGCTTTTCCGGGGCCACGAAGCGGCCCACCAGTGGTGGGGCGTGATGGTGGGAGCGGCGAGCTACCGCGACGCCTGGCTGAACGAGGCCTTCGCCGAGTATTCGGGGATGATGTTCGTCGAGGCCACGATGAAGAACGGCCCCGGGCTCTTCCAGGAGATCGTCACCGCCTCGGCCGAGGAGGTCACCGGCTCGATCAAAGGGGGCTTCAGCAAATTCGCCCGGCCGGGCGTGGGCCAGCTCAACCGCAGGTACGGCCACCGGAGCGGCCCCATCGGCCACGGCTGGCGGGCCAACACGGGCGAGCTGCCCACGGCCTACAGCTCGCAGGTCTACGGCAAGGGAGCCCTCGTCCTCCACATGCTGCGCGGCCTCTTGCGCGACATGACGGGCGAAGACCAGGTCTTCACCGCCATCCTGCGCGATTTCATCAAATCCCACCGGGGCGGCGCCGCCTCCACCCGCGACTTCGAGGCCGCGGTCGCCCGCCGTGCCCCGTCCGACTGGGCCTGGTTCTTCGACCAGTGGGTCTACCGGACCGAGATCCCCTCCTACCGCTGGAGCTACACCCTGGCCTCCGCCCCGGACGAGAAAGGCGAGTGGGCGGCGAAGCTCACCGTGCGCCAGAGCGACGTGCCCGCCGGCTTCAGGATGTCCGTCCCGGTCGTAGCGGATCTCCCCGGCGGCAGGACCGGCCGCCTCCGCGTGGTGGTGGACAAGCCCGAGGAGACGTTCACGCTTTCGTTTCCGGAAAAGCCGCGGAGCCTGACGTTCAACCCGGGGTACGAGGTGTTGGCGCGGACGAAGAAGGATTAAAGGCCCCCCGCCCGAAGACCCTCACCCCTGTCCCCTCTCCCATCGCCCCCCCATCCGCCGGGAGAGGGGAACGCTCCAGAACCGTTGGTGCTTGTAGGGTGCGCTGTGCGCACGTGTTGCTTTCCACCACCCATCACGTGCGCACAGCGCACCCTACGGCAAAACCGCCCGCAGGCGTCCCCCTCTCCCGGCGGATGGGGGGGCGATGGGAGAGGGGACAGGGGTGAGGGCCCAGGCGGCGGAGAGGCGTAAGTCACCGTATTTTGTGGTATTCTCCACACACTCCGCACCGCACCTCACGCCGTCCGGACCGATGAAGTCATGATCGATCTGAAGAAAGTTCCGCCCGAGCTGTTTGCGCACGTCTTGGAGAGCAATCTCCAGGACATCGGACCCGTGCGCAAGCTCCACAGCCACTTCCTGGAGGCCGTGCACCAGCGGCTGGACGCGGACTGCGTCTGGCTGCACGTGGTCGGGGGCGAGGGGCTGGAGAGCCGGGTGATCCGCGGGGATGCCTCGCTCTGCGACGAGCGCCTGGTCCGCGCGTTCCTGAAGGACGAGATCCGCTCCGTGCCGAAGACGACGGTGCTCGCGCGGGTCGTGGCGCACGGCCGGCAGGTGGCCCTCGTGGGCGCGGCCCGGTGCGGGCGCGACTTTGGCCAGGCTTCGCGCCGTTCGCTGGACCGCCTCTGCAACGTGCTCGCGGGCGAGCTCGCCCGGCGGGAAGAGGCCCGGCTGACCAAGGTGCTCGACCGCATCCGCGGAAAGATCGTCTCAGAGCTCAGGCCCCGGGACCTCGCCTACCAGATCCTCGACGGCCTCCACCAGCTCGTGGACTACGACCACTCCTCGGCTTTCCTCTCCTACGACTCCGTGGGCGGCGCCTTCCGGATCGAGGCCGAGAAGATCGTCTGGACCAAGAGCAAGAGCGCCTTCGTGGGGCACGCGATCCCGGTGACCGCCGAGCAGGTCGAGGCCCTGCGCCGCGCGCCCGCGGTCTTCCGGGCCGAGAGCGGCGAGGGAGAGGGCCTCTGGGCGGTGCTGGACCACCACCAGGGGCACCGGGTCCCCGCCGTGGTGAGCCTGCTGTGCGCGCCGCTCTTTTTCGGCGGCGAGTTCCTGGGGCTGTTGAAGATCGCGGCCAGGAAGCGCAGGCCCTTCGACCGGTGGGACCTCGCGGTCGTCGAGCGGTTCCTGCCGGCCGCGGCGGTCTCCATCCGCAACGCCCGGCTCAACATGTCGCTCGAGCGGCAGGCGATCCGGGCCGAGCTCAAGGCGACCCTCGTCACCCTGGCCTCGGCCGTGGCGCACGACGTCAACAACGCCGTGGGCTCGATCCTCCCGCTCGCGCAGCAGGTGCGGGAAGATTTGAAGAACCCGAGCCCCTGCCTGGATACGATCGACGAGGACCTGGCGCTGATCGAAGAGAAGGCGCGCCTGTGCCGCCGCATCTTCTCCAACATGCTGCGCGTGGCCCGGGCGGGCCGGGCGGGCGACGGGCCCGTGGACGTGAACCAGGTCGTGCGCGAGACCGTGCCGTTCCTCCAGGGGCAGGCCGAGCGCCAGGGGATCGAGCTCGCGCTCGACCTCGCCCCAGAGCTGCCGGCCGTGCGCTCCTCGCGCCTGGACCTCCAGCACGTCGTGCTCAACCTGGTCACCAACTCGCTCGAAGCCATGGGCGAGAAGGGGAAGCGCATCGTCCTCGCCACCCGGGACGACGGGGAGGGCGGCGCGGTTCTGACCGTGGCGGACGACGGCCCGGGCATCCCCCCCGATCTGCTGGACAAGGTCCAGGAGCCCTTCTTCTCGACCAAGCGAAACGGCACCGGCCTGGGGCTCGCCATCGTCCGCTCGCTCGCCTGGCAGAGCAACGGCGGGTTCGACATCGCGAGCACGCCGGGGGAGGGGACCCGGGTGACCGTGGGCCTGCGGCTCTGCCCGGGCTCTTCGGAGGAGGAGCTTGAGCGAGCTTGACCGCATCCTGATCGTGGACGACGACGCCGGCCTGCGGCGGACGCTCGAGCGCATCCTGACGCCGGACTATCCCGTCGAGTCCGTGGAAGGCGCGACCGAGGCCATGGATCTCCTGACGCGCGAGGAGTTCGCCCTCGCCCTGGTCGACGTGCGCCTGAAAGACGGCGACGGCTACTCCCTCTGCCAGGAGATCCGCAGGCAGCGGCCCGACACGGACGTGATCCTCATCACGGGCTCCATCTCCGAGCCGGATGAAAAGCTTTTCCGCTCGCTCGAAGAGGGGGCCTTCTACTTCCTCTTCAAGCCGTTCGACCGCAGGGTGCTCCTGGCGCTCGTCGAGCGCTGCCTGCGCCTGAAGCGCGAGCGCCTCACCAAGGAGCGGTACGCGGGGACCCTGGCCGCCGACCTCGAAAAGGCGCGGCTCTTCCAGCACAGCCTCCTGCCGTCCGGATCGGTGACGGGCGCGGGCTGGAGCCTCTCGGGGCGGCTCCTCTCCTGCGACGCCCTGGGGGGCGACCTCTACCTTGCGCACTGGGTGGAAGGCACGGGGATCGTGTTTTCGATCAGCGACGTCGTGGGGCACGGCGTCTCCGCCGCCATGGTGGCGGGCATGCTGCGCTCGACCCTCGACGCGGCCCGCCGCCGGAGCCCCGAGCCCGAGCGGGTGGCCCGGGACCTTCTGGCCGGCATCGACTTCTTCGAGCCCGCCGGCTGTGCCACCCTGGTCTTCGGCCTCCTCCTGCCGGACGGCCGCCTGCGCTACGTCAACGCCGGCCACCCGCCGCTTCTCTGGCAGAAGCGGGGAGAGATGGAAACCCTCCCCTCCACGGGAGTCCTCCTGCACCCCACCTTTCGCACCCGTCCGCTCCCGGCGCGGGAGGTCGCCGTCGCGCCCGGGGACCGCCTCCTCCTCTACACCGACGGCGTTTTCGAAGCCAGGAACCCCGCGGACCAGGAGCTCGGCCTGGAGCGCCTCTCCCAGGCTTTCGCCGCCTGCCGGGACCTCCCGGCCGAGGAGACCCTGGACCATCTGATGGGTCTCGTCCGCGACCACTGCGCCGGGAGGCCGGTGGACGACGACGTGACGCTGCTCCTGATCGAGCGCACGGAGTACGAGTCGGCGCTGTAAAGCCGCCGTCCGGGCCACGGTTCCGACCGCGTGCTAAGGTGCGAAGCGAAATGAATCGGGCCTCCGGAGACCGTTCCGAATCGAGCCTTCGAGACGAGCCCTCCCGGCCGTGGCAGGCGCTCGTGCTGTCGGCTCCTGACGGGACGGCCCTGGAGGCGGCCACGGCCGGGCTGGAAGGGCTTCTGAGGAGCCGCCCGGAGATCGACCTGGGAGATCTGGCCTTCACGCTCCAGGTCCGGCGCCCCGTCTTCGAGCACCGGCGCCTCCTGGTCGCCCGCGACGCCGGGGACGCCCTGGCGGCACTTTCGGGCAGCGACGCCGGGCGCCTGGAGACGTTCGCCGGTGCCGAGCGGGAACGGCCGGTGAGCTTTCTCCTGCCGGGTTTCGGAGACCACTACCCCGACATGGCGCTCGGCCTCTACCGCGACCTGCCGGCGTTTCGCCGCATCGTGGACGACTGCTGCGACCGGCTTCGCCCGGAGCTCGGCTTCGACCTGCGCGACGAGCTTTTTCCCGGCCTGTCCGGGGGCGCAGCGGCACCGGCCGGGCCGCCCTCCAAGCTCGACCTGCGCCGCCTCGTGCGAGGGGAGGGGAGCGTGGAGAGCCGGCCGGCCGGGCCGGGCCGGCTGACCCGCATGGCCGCGGTGCATCCGGCGGTCTTCGTCATCGAGTACGCGCTGGCAGAGCTCCTGGCCGGGTGGGGGATCCGCCCCCGGGCCATGATCGGCTACAGCCTCGGCGAGTACACGGCGGCATGCCTTTCGGGCGTGATCTCCCTCGAGGACTGTCTGACCCTCGTCGCGCGCCGGGCGCGCATGATCGAAGAGCTGCCGGCCGGCGCCATGCTGGCCGTCCCCCTGCCGGAGGAGGAGATCGAGCCCCTGCTGCGGGACGGCCTGGGCATCGCCGTGGTCAACGGTCCGTCCCTCCACGTGGTGTCCGGTCCCGCGGCCTCGGTGGCGGCGCTCGAGGCCCGGCTCGCGGAGCGCGGCGTGCTCTGCCGGCGCCTCTCGTCCAACAACGCCGGCCATTCGCCCATGATGGAGCCGATCGCCCCGCGGCTCTACGAGCTCCTGGCCGGGTTCGAGCTGAAGCCGCCGCAGATCCCGTACATCAGCAACGTCACCGGCACCTGGATCCGGCCCGAGGAGGCGACCGATCCCGACTACTGGGTGCGGCACCTCTGCGGCCGGGTGCTCTTCGGCAACGGGCTCGGCCGGCTGCTCGCGATCGATTCGGCGCTCCTGGAGGTGGGGCCCGGACAGTCGCTGACCGCGTTCGCCAAGCAGCACCCGGCGGGCGTCGCGGGGCGGGCGAGCCAGACGTTCTCCACGCTGCGGTCGGCCTACAACTCCCAGCCGGACCGGGCCTTCCTGCTCGGCACCCTGGGACGGCTCTGGATGGCCGGCGTCCCGGTGGACTGGGCCGCGACGCACACGGACCGGCGGCGGATTCCGCTGCCCACGGATCTCTTCGAGGGACCCCGGGAGGCCCCGGACCGCGGCCGCATCCACGTCTGGCCGAACGGCCTGCGCATCGTCGCCCAGACCCGGACCGAGGCCGACCACTTCTACCAGGACATCTTCGAGAAGGAGATCTACCGGCGGCACGGCATCGAGCTTCGCGACGGGGCCTGCGTCTTCGACGTCGGGGCCAACATCGGCTCCTTCCTGCTCTACGCTCACCAGATCTCCCGGGGAGCGCTGATCCACTCCTTCGAGCCGGCGCCGCCGCTGTTTGCGAAGCTCCGCAGGAACGCGGAGCTCAACGGCGTCAAGGCCCGGCTGTTCAATCTCGGGATCGCGGACCGCGAGGGCACGGCCGAGCTCACGTTCTATCCGCACAGCTCGGGCATGTCCTCCTTCCACGCGGACAAGGAGCAGGAGAAGGACATCCTTCGCCGGATGATGGAGCGGGAGGGCGAGGCGGGCCTCGCGGGGGTGGGCGAGCTGATGAGCCACGCCGAAGATCTGCTGGAGGAGCGCTTCCGGAGCGAGACGTTCGAGTGCCGGCTGAGGCCCCTTTCCGACGTGATCAGAGAGTGCGGGGTCTTATGGATCGACCTTCTGAAGATCGACGTGCAGAAGGCCGAGCTCGCGGTGCTCGACGGCATCCGCGAGGAGCACTGGCCCGGCATCGGGCAGATCGTGATGGAAGTCCACGATCTGGACGGCCGCCTGGAGCGGATCGTGCGGCGGCTCAAGGAGCGCGGCTTCCGGGTGACGGTCGAGCAGGACGAGCTTCTGGAGGGCTCGGTGCTCTACAACCTTTTCGCGGTGCGCGAGGGGGCCGGCCCCGCGGAGGGCGCCCGCGAGCGCCAGAGGCGGGCCTTCCTGCAGGCCCTCGGGCGCGCGGACGATCCGGGCACCGGCCGTTCGGGCCCGGTCTTCGGCACCCGGTACGCCGCCCCCGGCAGCGAGCCCGAGCGCCGCTTGGCCGAGGTCTGGCAGCGGGTGCTCAAGGTGGAGGAGATCGGGATCGACGACAACTTCTTCGACCTGGGGGGCACGTCGCTTCTCGGCCTGCAGATCGTCCGCGAGATCAGGAACGGGTTGGGTGTAGAGCTCTCTCCACTGGCGGTCTTCGAGGCTCCGACGGTGCGCACCCTGGCAGCCTGCGTCTCAGGCCTTCCACGACCTTCTGAAGGGCCGAGCCACGCAACACGGTCGAGTGGCGAGCGTCGATCGTGACGCGCTCGATGCCGCCTTGGATGAAGCGGCGCCAGCCGAGGTCCGGGCCGGTGTCAGGGCGCGAGGTGCCTTCCGCCACGAAAAGGGTCGCGGAGCCGGCATAGGTCCCCGGCCGGAAGAGCTGGACGGAGCCCAGGCCGACGCGCACCACCCGCCAGAGCCGTACCGCCTGGTCGATTCCGAAGTCGGCCGGCAGCGCTCCGGTCTCCTTGCCCTGCCGGAGGACGAACCGCACCCCCTCCTCTCCGGCGAGGCCCCGCAGATCCTCCTCGCGAACGCCAAGGTCCCGGCCCGCCTGATTCCCCATCTCCCAGGTGAAACCCCGCAGGGCCCTCTCGTCGTTGAGCTCGGCCGGGGGGAGAACGCCGGGGGCCACCGCGTCGAGCAGCGCCAGAAGGTCCACGAGCTCGCCCTGCTCCGCGAGGCGCCGGGCCATCTCGAAGGCGACGATGCCCCCCAGCGACCAGCCTCCCAGGTGGTAAGGGCCTGAAGGCTGCACCCTCCGCACCTCCTCGAGATAGGTGGCGGCCATGGCCTCGACGGTCTCGTCGATCTCCTCGTCCACCCCCAGGCCTCGGGCCTGGAGGCCATAGACCGGCTGCTCGTCTCCCAACTGGGACGCCAGCTCGCGGTAGCAGAGCACGCCGCCCCCCATCGGGTGGATGAGGAAGAGCGGCGGGTTGGGGCCTCCCTCGCGCAGCCGCACGAGCGGCGAGAAGCGATTCCGCGCCCGCTCCGCATAGCCCAGCTCCCGAGCCAGGCCGGAGGCTCCATCCCCCAGGAAATCCTCGCTGTAGACCGTCTTCCAGCGGTCTGCCACCGAAGGGGTCACGCTCGCGTGGGAATGGAACTTGACGTCTCCCAGCATCCGGGAAAGGGTGTGGATGCCGTCCGTCATCTTCCCGCGGTTGTCGGTGTAGGGATCGAGCATCCCCTCCTCGAAGGGCACTCCCAGGAAGGCGCAGATCCTTTCGACCTCGGCCCGGGGTCGCCGCACCAGGTCCTCGAAGCGCACCCGGAGCTGCCGCCCGGCCGGTAGGCCCGCCAGGAAGGCCAGGACGTTTTCGTGACTCACCTGCCAGATCAGCTCCGCGAGCTGGCGCCGGTCGAAGCCGTGACGGGGACGGAAGAAGACCTGCTCGAGCTTCGCCTCCTCGAAGGAGGCGATCATCGCGTAGGGGTGGCGCAGCAGGTGGATGTAGAGAGGCTCCTCGAAGGTTTCCTCAGCCCGCTCGAGCACGCTCCGGTCGAGGGCGTAGGAGGGGGTCTTGTCCACCAAGGTCCGGCCGGCAATCGATTCCTGAAGACGGCGGTAGAGATCGCTGACGGGGAGATCCTCCTCCTCCATCTGGCTGAGGAGAGCGCCGGCCTCGTCGAGATCCAACCCGAGGGCTTCCATGAAGGCGCGCACCGTCCCCTCCTTCCAGAGGGAGAAGCGGCCGGAGAGCTCCGCCGCCCTCTCGCCGAGCGTGTCGAAGCCCAGCAGCTCCAGCTCCGGAGGGGCGAAGAGATGGCGGTTGCCCGCCAGCATCACGCGCAGGAGCGTCGAGCCCGAGCGGGGTGGCGAGAGCACGAAGACGGCCCGCGGGTTTTTCGGTTCCGGTGCCGCCGTCCTCCGCGGCCGAATCCCGATCAGGCGGCGGATCTCGGACACACGGTCCGCGTCCACCCTCGCGCCGGCTTCGGCCTCCGCGGCAGACCCTCCGGTGAAACGCGCCACGGCCGCGGGGTAGTGCCGCTCGAGATAGCGGGCCAGCTCGGCGATGGTGGGGGCGTCGAAGAGGGCCACGGCATAGACGTAGTCGCCCAGCCGCTCCTGGAGCAGGTTGGTCAGGATCGCGGCCTGAAGGGAGGTTCCGCCCAGGTCGAAGAAACTCTCTTCCATTCCGATGGACCGCTGGCCCAGGACTTCCCGCCAGACCTCCAGGAGGAAGCTCTCCAAGGGATCGGCCGGCTCGCGGCGGCCGGCGGCGATCCTCTTCCCGGTCTCGTCCGGGGACGGCAGGGCACGGCGGTCCACCTTCCCGCTGGCGGTCTTCGGCAGCGAGCCGAGGAGGACGATCTGCGACGGCACGAGCCAGTGGGGAAGGCGGTCTTCCAGGAACCGGCGCAGCTCCACGTCGGAGAACGGGGCCTCCGGGTCTGTGGCGACCCAGGCGACGAGCCGCCGCTCGCCGGCCGCGCCGGCGGGCGCCATCACCTCGGCCTCGCGCACCGCCGGGTGGGCCAGCAAGGCCGTCCGAACCTCTCCCGGCTCGATGCGGAAGCCGCGCACCTTGACCTGCTCGTCGAGACGGCCCAGGGAATCGATGCGGCCATCGCCGAGCCCGCGGGCGAGGTCGCCCGTCCGGTAAAGGCGAGCGCCTGGCGGACCCCAGGGGTCAGGCACGAAGCGCTCGGCCGTGAGATCCGGCCGGCCGAGGTAGCCGCGGGCGAGGCCCGGTCCGGCAAGGCAGACCTCCCCGGCCACGCCGGGCGGCACGGGCTCCATTCCTCGCGGATCGAGCAGGAGCACACGGGCATTGGCGATGGGCCGGCCCAGGGTGAGGCGCAGGCTCCCCGGCTCATAGGGCTCGGCCGTGGCGCAAACCGTGGCCTCGGTAGGCCCATAGGCGTTGGTGAAGCGACGGCCCGCGGACCAGCGCTCGGCCAACTCGGGAGGGCAGGGCTCGCCGGCCACGACCAGGGAGCGGAGCTCGGGGAGGTCTCCCGCGGGCATCACCGAAAGCGACGAGGGCGGCAGGGTGACGTTGGTGATGCCGCGGCCGCCCAGGAGAGCCGCCAGGGACGCGCCGGGCAGGAGGTCTTCCCGGGGGGCCAGGTGGAGCTCCGCCCCGGACTGCCAGGCGACCGCCATCTCGGAGACGGAGGCGTCGAAGCCCGGCGAGGAGAATTGCAGAATGCGGTCGTCCGGGCCGAGGCCGAAGAGGTCCCTCTGAGCCCGGGCGAGGCTCGAGAGGCCGCGATGGGTGACGGCCACGCCCTTGGGGACTCCCGTGGAGCCCGAGGTGTAGATGACGTAGGCGAGGTGGTCCGTGGAGGAATCCACGGCCGGCGGCGTGTCCTCTTCCCGTTGCAGCGCCTCTTGGGCATCGAGGAGCAGAATGGAAGATCCGCCCGGCAGGAGCCCTGCGAGCCGCTCTTCGCTGACCACCAGGGCCGTGCCTGAGTCGGCCAGCAGAAAGGAGAGGCGCTCCCGGGGCAGGGCCGGGTCGAGGGGCACCCAGGCTCCGCCGGCCTTGAGGACGGCGAGGATGGCGGTCACCAGCTCCGGAGACCGGTCCAGGAGAAGCCCGACGCGGACCTCCGGCCCTGCTCCCTCTCGCTGGAGCCGCCGGGCGAGGCGGTTGGCCCGCCGGTCGAGCGCCCCATAGGAGATCGTCTCGCCCGGAGTGGCGAGGGCCGTCCGCTCCGGCTGGCGGGCCGCCCGCTCCTCGAAGATCCGGTGGAGGGGAACCGGCTCGATCTCCGCCGCCGTGTCGTTCCAGCCGAGCAGGAGCTGATGGAGCTGGGCGGCTGAAAGGATCGGCAACTCGGAGACAGCCCGGCCGGGGTCTGTTGCGATGCCCTCGATCAGGACCCGTAAATGCCCGAGGAGGCGCTCGGCCGTGGTGGGATGGAACAGGTCGGAGTTGTAGCCCAGGACCAGCTCGGCGCCGCCGCCGTCCTGGCGCCGGGCGAGAAAGGTGAGGTCGAACTTGACGGTCCGGCTCTCGGCCCCGAGCGGAGTCAGGCGGAGCCCGGGCAGGTCCGGCGGAAGGGGGGGCTCCTCCTCGAAGGCGAAGAGCACCTGGAAAACAGGCGTGTGCCGCGGATTGCGCTCGGGCGCCAGCTCCCCGACCAGCTTCTCGAAGGGGAGATCCTGATGGGTGTAGGCCCCCAGAGCCCCCTCGCGCACCCTTTCGAGGAGAGCCACGAAGCCGGGGTTGTCCGAGAGGTCCGTCCGCATCACCAGGGTATTGACGAAGAACCCGATCAGCCCCTCGATCTCGGCGCGGTTGCGGCTGGCGACCGGCGTGCCCACCAGCAGGTCGGGCTCGCCCGTGATCCGGAAGAGGAGGGCCTTCCAGGCGGCGAGCAGGGTCATGAAGAGGGTGGCGCCTGCGCGGCGCGCCAGAGCCGAAAGGGCCTCCACGGTCTCCGCGTGCAGCTCGGCGCGCCGGCGCCTGCCGCGGAAGGTATGGACGGCCGGACGCGGCAGGTCCAGGGGGAGGGCGAGCACCGGCGGGGCTCCGGCCAGGCGCTCCCGCCACCAGCCGAGTTGGCGCTCCAGCACCTCTCCTTGAAGCCATGCCCGCTGCCAGACGGCGAAGTCGGCGTACTGGATGGGCAGCTCTGGCAAGGGCGAGCGGCCGTCCTGACGGGCGAAGGCCGTGTAGAGGGCGCCCAGCTCGCGGATCAGCAAGCCCATGGACCATCCGTCGGAGACGATGTGATGCAGAGTCAAGGCGACGGCGTGGTCCTCCGGTCCCAGGCGCAGGGCCAGGGCCCGGATCAGAGGACCCGCGGCCATGTCGAAGGGCCGCTCAAAATCCTCCTCGATCGAGCGCGCCAGCTCGATTTCGCGCCGCTCCTCCGGGAGGGCGGAGAGATCGGCCTGAGGGAAACCCACGTCGAGGGCCGGAGCGATCACCTGCACGGGCCGGCCGCCCGCCACGGCAAAGGTGGTCCGCAGGGCCTCGTGCCGCCGGACCACCTCGCCCAGGGCCGCCTCCAGGAGGGCGAGATCGAGCCGCCCCTCGAAGCGCACGGCGGCGGAGAGGTTCCAGGGCGAGCGGCCGGCGTCGAGTTGGTCGAGGAACCAGAGCCGCTCCTGGGCGAAGGAGAGGGGCGGCGGTTCCTCGCGAGGGACCGGCTGGATGGGCGGCGCCTCCGGAGCCAGGGCTGTCTCGATCCGCCGGGCGAGGCCGGCCACGGTCGGCGTCTCGAAGAGGTCGCGCAGAGGGATCTCGACGCCGAGCCGGTCGCGCAGGCGGGAAACCACCTGGGTCGCGAGGAGGGAGTGGCCGCCCGCCTCGAAAAAATCGGTCTCGATCCCCAGGCGCTCCCGGCCGAGCAGAGAGCGGAAGATCTCGGCCACCACGGTCTCCGCGGGGGTGCGGGGCGCGGTCTCGCCGCCAGGCGCCGCGGTCGCCAGCTCGGGATCGGGCAGCGCGCGGCGGTCCACCTTGCCGCTGGGCGTACGGGGCAGGGCGTCGAGCACGACCACGACCGAGGGGACCAGAGGCTCCGGCAGCGCCTCCCGGGCCCAGGCGCGCAGCTCGGGGGCGAGGCGGCGGGTGAGCCGGCCGAGCAGCGGGTTGTTGGCCCAGCGGCCCCAGGATCCGGGAGGCACCGGGGCGCGCTCCCCCTCGCCCACGCGCAGGACGACCTGATAGCGGTAGCGGGTGAGCTCATTGTCGGCCTGGCCTCGCTTCGGCCGGACCTCGACCCCGTGGATGCGGGGAAGGGCAAGGGCCAGAGCGTGGAACAGGGCGGGATCGAGGAGCAGCTCGGGCTCCTCCAGCCTGCGGACCGCGGCCCGTGCCCGCAAGGTGTCCGGAGGCAGCGACGGGTCCGCCCCGTGGCGCTCCACCGCCATGTAAAAAGCCTCGGCCAGGGGGAGGCTCCGCACGTCGCCCACGTAGACCGCGCCGCCGTCGGCCGTGGCGGCCACGGCCTTCTCCAGGACCTCCACGAGGTAGTCCA
Source organism: Thermoanaerobaculia bacterium (assembly GCA_035462575.1). Taxonomy (GTDB): domain Bacteria; phylum Acidobacteriota; class Thermoanaerobaculia; order Multivoradales; family UBA5704; genus DATARR01. Next base: position 18,410 of record DATHUD010000047.1, read on the forward strand.
CGCCGGGGAAGTACTGGACGACGGAATTGAGGACCACGGTGTCGAAGCCCCGCTCCGGCAACCCGGCGAAGTCGTCCGCGGTCCGTTGCTCGAGGAGGATCTGAGGGAGGGAGGAGACCTGTTCCCCGAGCTCTTCCAGAACGGCCGCGGAGAAGTCGGTGCCGACGTAGAGGGAGCAGGCGGGCGCGACCCGCCGGAGGATCAGGCCCGTGCCGCAGCCGATCTCCAGGACGCGGTTTGGCCCCAGGGCCAGGATCTCCTCCGCCGTGACTTCCACCCACTCCCGCATCTCCGAGGCGGGGATGGGCGCGCCGGTGAAGCTGCTGTTCCAGCCCACGAGGTCGGCGTCCTCGCCATCGCGCCCGCTGCCGTAGATCTCGTCGTAGAGACCGCGCCAGGCCGCGACCTGCTCGTCCCCTTCCTCCCAGGAATCCAGGCGTTTCGGGACCACATAGGCCACAAGGCTCTGTCCCCGGGGCACGACGACGGCCGACTCGACCTCGGGATGGGCGGCCAGTCTGGCCTCCACCTCTCCGGGCTCGATGCGGAAGCCCCGGAGCTTCACCTGATCGTCCAGGCGGCGCAGGAACTCCAGGCGGCCGTCCGGGAGGCGGCGGGCGAGGTCTCCCGTCCGGTAGAGGCGGGAGCCCGGCATGCCGAACGGGTCCGGGATGAACCTTTCGGCGGTGAGGTCCGGCCGGTCGAGATAGCCACGGGCGAGTCTTTCCCCGGCCACGCAGAGCTCGCCGGCGAGGCCGGCGGGAACCGGCTCCAGCCACCCATCGAGCAGGTCGATGCGCGCGCCTTCCAGAGGCCGTCCGAGGTCAGGCCGGGGCCCGCCGGGCTCGATCCTCCCCAGGGTGCAGGTGATGGTGGCCTCGGTCGGGCCGTAGGCGGCGAAGACGCGGCGGCCCGGGGCCCAGCGTTCGGCGAGATCGGGCGGGCAGGTCTCGCCGCCGAGGATCAACCTGCGGACCGTCGGGACCTCGGACGGCTCGAGAGCCGCCAGCATGGAGGGGATCAGGCTGAGGACCGTGATTCCCCGTCTCCGGAGCAGACCGGACAGGGGAGGCCCGGGCAGGCGCTCGTCGCGGCTCGCCACATGGAGGGCCGCCCCGGAGCCCAGGGCCATCGCGACCTCCGAGACGAAGACATCGAAGCTCGGCGACATCATCTGGAGGACGCGCTCGCCGGGTCCCACGCCGTAGGCCCGGATCAGGGCGCCGGCAATCCGGGCGAGCGAGCCGTGGGACACGGCAACCCCTTTGGGAAGACCGGTGGAGCCCGAGGTATGGATGACATAGGCGAGGTGCTCCGGGAGCAACCCGGGAGCTTCCGGCGTCTCTCCGCTCTCGGCGGTGTCTCGATCGAAGAGCAGGATTTTCGCCGGGGAGCCCGCGGACAGGCGCGGCAGCAGCGCTTCTTCGGTGATCAGGAGCTCACAGCCGGCATCGGCGAGGAGGAACGCCAGGCGCTCCGCCGGATAGGCGGGGTCGAGCGGCACCCAGGCCCCCCCCGCGAAGACGACGCCCAGGAGGGCTTCCACCACGGCTCCGGGATCGTCGAGGCAGATCCCGACCCGGACCTCCGGGGCCACGCCTTCTTGCCGCAGCCGGCGGGCGAGCCGGCCTGCCCGGCGGTGGAGGTCCGCGTAGGAGAGGACCCGGTCTTCAAAGACCAGGGCCGGCGCGTCCGGCGTTTCCCGCGCCTGCGCCGCGATCCGCTCGGGAAACAGGGGGACGGGCTCGGGCTCCGGACCGGCGAGGCTCCATTCCCGGAGGAGCTGGTGGCGCTCGGCCGGAGCCAGCAGGGACAGCTCGCGGGCGGGCTGATGAGGGTCCGTAGCGGCGGCTTCGAACAGGGCGGTGAGGTGCTGCCCCAGCCGCAGAATCGTCGTGGGCTCGAAAAGGTCGGCGTTGTACTCGAGGGAACCGCGCAGGCCGTCGCCGTCCTCGGCGAGGAAGAGGGTGAGGTCCGCCTTGGCGGTGCCCGTGTCCGTAGCCTCCCCGGCGAGCGGGGTGAAGGCGAGGTCTCGGACCCGCGTCTCGTGCCGGGGAAAGTTCTGGAAGCCGTACATCGCCTGGCAGAGGGGGTGATGAGCGAGGTTGCGGGGGAGCTCAAGCTCCTCGACGAGCTTTTCGAACGGGAGATCCTGGTGCGCGTAGGCGTCGAGGGACATTTCCCGCACCCGTCCCGCCAGCTCCGCGAAGGCCGGCTCTCCGGACAGGCGGGTCCGCAGCACCAGGACATTGACGAAAAAGCCGATCAGGTCTTCGATCTCGCGGCGGTTGCGGCCCGCCACGGCGGAGCCCACGACGACGTCGTCCCTCCCGGAGTAGCGCGCAAGCAGGAGATCGTAAGCCGCCAGGACGGTCATGGAGAGGGTCGCCCCCAGTCTGCGGCCCAACCCGCGCAGCCGCCGGCCGAGACCCGCGCCGACGTGAAAGGCGGCAGAGCCGCCACGGAAGGTCTCCAGGGCCGGGCGCGGCCGATCGAACGGAAGGTCGAGGACCAGCGGGGCGTTGTCGAGCTGCCGGCGCCAGTAGGCGAGCTGCCTCTCCAGGGCCTCGCCGGCCAGCCAGTCGCGCTGCCAGACGGCGAAGTCGGGGTATTGCACGGACAGCTCCGGCAGGGGAGACGGCCGGCCCCCGGTGAACGCCTCGTAGAGGACGGACAGCTCGCGGCGCAGCACGCCCATGGACCAGCCGTCGGCCACGATGTGGTGCAGGTGCAGGAAGAGGGCGTGATCCCCCGGCTGGAGCCGGGCGAGGAAGGCGCGCAGGAGCGGTCCGCGCTCGAGGTCGAACGGCCGGCGCGCCTCGGTCCGGCCCAGGGCGCGCAGCCCGGCCTGCCGCCGTTCCGGGGCGAGGCCGGACAGGTCGATCTCCGGCAGCTCGGGGTCCATCCGCTCCCTGACCCTCTGGCGCGGCTCACCCTCCACCGTATGGAAGGTGGTGCGCAGCGACTCGTGGCGGCGCACCACCTCGCGCAGGGTGCGGCGCAGGGCGCCGACGTCGAGCGGTCCCTCGAGGCGCAGGCCGAAGGCCATGACGTAGAAGGGGTTGCCCGGCACCAGCCGGTCGAGGAACCAGAGCCTCTGCTGGGCGAAGGACAGCGGAAGCCCGCCCTGCCGCGGGACGGGCACGATGGGCGGCGCCGGACCCTCCGCTCCGCGGCCGGGGATCGCCGCCGCGAGGGCGCCCAGGGTCGGTTTCTCGAAGACGGTCCGCAGGGGGAGCTCGACGCCCAGGGTCTCCCGCACCCGTGAGACGAGCTGGGTGGCGAGCAGCGAATGGCCGCCCAGCTCGAAGAAGTCGTCGCTCCTTCCGACCCGCTCGCGGCCGAGCAGCTCGCTCCAAAGACCCGCCAGCAGCTCCTCGGCGGGCGTGCGGGGCGGCTCGGAAGGCGCTCCCGGAGAGCCCTCCCCGGGGAGCGGCGTGGACTCGAGGGCGCGGCGGTCCACCTTGCCGTTGGGTGTCACGGGCAGGCGGTCGAGGAGAACGAAGGCCGCGGGCACGAGCGGCTCGGGCAGCCGCTCCTTGAGGAAGGCCCGCAGCTCCGGCGTGCCCGGCCCCGGCCCGCCAGCCACCCCGCCAGCCACCCAGCCAGACACCCAAAAGGCCGCGAGCCCCCGTCCGCCGGGCAGGTCTTCGCGGATCACGACGGCGGCCTCCGCGACGGCCGGATGCCGGGCGAGGACGGCCTCGATCTCCCCGGGCTCGATGCGGAAGCCGCGCACCTTGACCTGCCGGTCCACCCGGCCCAGGGACTCCAGCTCGCCGGACGGGCGGACCCGGGCGAGGTCCCCCGTCCGGTAGAGGCGCTCCCCGGGCTCGGCCGCGAACGGGTCGGGTACGAAGCGCCCGGCGGTCAGGTCCGGCCGTCCGAGATAGCCCCGGGCCAGGCCCGCGCCCCCCACGTGCAGCTCGCCCGGAACGCCCAGGGGCACGGGCTCGTAACCTGGACCGAGGACGCGCGCCGAGAGGTCGGGGATCGGCCGGCCCACGGCGCTCCCCGCGCCGCTCCAGGCGTCCTCCGGTCCGACGGGACGGAAGGTGACGTGCACGGTCGTCTCCGTGATGCCGTACAGATTGATCAGCCGCGGCCGGTCCGGAGCGTGGCGCTCCCACCAGGGGGCCAGGCGGCCGGCGTCCAAGGCCTCGCCGCCGAAGAGGACCCAGGCGAGGGACGGCCCCACGGGCCGGTCCGTCCTGCGCTCCAGGTCCACCAGGCCGTAGAAGGCCGAAGGGGTCTGGTTGAGCACGGTGACCCCTTCGCGCTCCAGGAGGTCCGCGAAGGCTTCGGGCGAGCGGCTCGTCTCCCACGGCACGATCACCAGCCGCCCGCCGAAAGCGAGCGCCCCCCAGATCTCCCAGACCGAGAAGTCGAAGGCAGAGGAGTGGAAGAGGGTCCAGACGTCCCCCTCGCCGAAGCCGAACCAGGGGTCTGTCGCCGCGAGCAGCCGCGTCACATTGCGGTGGGTGACGACGACTCCCTTGGGCTGGCCGGTCGAGCCGGAGGTGTAGATCACATAGGCGGCGTTGTCGCCCCTCACCCCCGGCCCCTCTCCCATCGCCCCCCCCTCCTCCGGGAGAGGGGAGCCCGCAATCTCCACGTCTTCCGATCCTCGCAAGAGGATCCGGGCGCCGCTGTCTTCCAGGACGTATTCGATCCGCTCCGCGGGCCACGCGGGATCGAGAGGGACGTAGGTGCCGCCGGCGGCCAGAACCCCCAGGATGGCCACGATCAGTCCGGGCTCGCGCTCGAACCGGAGCGCCACCGGGACCTCGGGGCCGACTCCGAGAGCGCGCAGGCGGGCGGCCAGCGCTTCGGCCCGCCGGGCGAGCTCCCCATAGGTCAGGGTCCCGTCCGCGAACGAGAGGGCTGCGGCGCCGGGACGCCGCTCCGCCTGGGCGAAGAAGAGGTCGTGCAGGCGGGGCTCACCCTGAGCCTCCTCGCGGGCTCCGGGCTCGACGGCGAGCTGGTGGCGCTCGGCCTCGTCGAGCATGGGCAGCTCGGCCACCGGACGCGACGGATCGGCCGCGGCGGCGGCGATCAGGTTGCGGAAGTGTCCCAGGAGGCGCCTTACGGTCGTCGCGTCGAAGAGATCGGTATCGAGCTCCGCGAAGCCGTCGATCCTCCCCTCCCTCTCCGCCAGCATCAGGGTGAGGTCGAACTTCGAGGCGCCCGTGGGAACGGCGAGCGGCTCGGCTTCGAGGCCGTGAAGGCGGGTCGGGGCGGGCCGCTCCTCCAGGGAGAGCACGACCTGGAACAGGGGAGAGCGGCCGAGGCTGCGCTCCGGCTGGATCTCCTCGACCAGCTTCTCGAACGGGAGGTCCTGGTGGGCCCAGGCCTCCAGGCAGAGGCCGCGCGTCCGCTCCAGCAGATCGTGGAACCTCTCCGGGCCGTCCACCCGTCCGCGCAGAGCCACGGCGTTGATGAAGAAGCCGATCAGGTCCTGGACCTGAGGGCTGCCCCGGCCGGACACCGGGGAGCCGACCACCAGATCCTCCTGGCGGGTGTACCGGTGGAGGAGGACCTGGAACGCGGCGAAGAGGCCCATGTAGAGGGTCGCTCCGCGGGCGCGGGCCAGCTCCCGCAGGGGGACGACCTCTCCCGGGGGGAAGGTGAACAGCTCCATCGCGCCCCGGCCCCGCCGGGTGGCCGGCCGCGGCCGGTCCGTGGGCAGCTCGAGGACGGGCGCTCCGGCGAGCCGCTCCTTCCACCAGGCGAGGAGGGCCGTGGGCTCGGGACCTTCCAGCCACTGGCGCTGGCGGGCGGCGAAGTCCGCGTAGCGGGCCCGCGGAGGGGACAGGGGCGACGGGAGACCCGCCGCGAACGCGGGGTAGAGGGCCGCGATCTCCCGGAGGAGCACGCCCGTGGACCAGCCGTCGGTGACGACGTGGTGCAAGGTGAGGCAGACCAGGTGCCCGGCCGCCGACTCGCGCACCAGCAGGGGCCGGAACAGGGGGCCGCGCGCGAGGTCGAACGGCCGTGCCGCCTCTGCGGAGGCGAGGCGCAGGGCTTCGGGCCGGCGGCGCTCCGGTGGGAGCGCGGACAGATCGACGGCCGGCAGCGGGTTCGTCAAGGACCGGGGAGCGGGCGGGGCGATCGCCTGGACCGGCTCGCCGCCCGCCTCCGCGAACGTGGTCCGGAGCGGCTCGTGGCGCCGGACGATCTCCGTCAGAACACGGGCGAGGGCTCCGGGATCGAGCGACCCCGAGAGCCGCACGGCGAAGGGCAGGTTGTAGGCCGCCGAGCCCGGATCGAGACGATGGAGGAACCAGAGACGGCGCTGGGCCAGGGAGGCGGGGGCCAGCTCCACCTCCTTGCGCCCCAGGGCCTCCCGGAGAGGCCCGGCCAGAACCTCCACGCCGTCCCGGGCCGCCTCGATCTGCCGGGCGAGGCCGGCCACGGTGGGCGTCTCGAAGAGGACGCGCAGCGGGATCTCGACGCCGAACGTCTCGGTGAGCCGCGCGACGGCCCGGGCGCCGAGCAGCGAGTGGCCGCCCATCTCGAAGAAATTGTCGTGCCGGCCGATCCGCTCGAGCGCCAGGAGCTCGCACCAGATCGCGGCCACCCCCTCTTCGACCGGCGTGGCCGGCGCTTCGAAGCCGCGGTCCTCCCGGAGCTCCTCCCCGGCGGGATCGGGGAGCGCCCGGCGGTCCAGCTTGCCGTTGGGGGTGAGCGGCAGTCTCTCCAGCCAGACGAACGCCTCCGGCACCATGGGGTCGGGCAGGAGCGTCCGCAGGAAATCCCGCAGCTCGCCGGCCCGGGGGCGGGGCGTGTCCCCGCCCGCGAGCCAGGCCGTGAGGCGTCCTCGCAGCAGCACCGCGGCCTCACGCACCGCCGGATGCCGGCCGAGCGCCGCCTCGACCTCGGCCGGCTCCACGCGGAAGCCTCTCACCTGGACCTGCCCGTCGCGGCGGCCGGCCAGGTCCACGGCGCCGTCGGTCCGGTAGCGGCCCAGGTCGCCCGTCCGATAGACCCGGTCGGCGGGATCGCCGGTCAGCGGATTGGCGACGTACCGCTCGGCCGTCAGGCGGCCGTCCCCGAGATAGCCGAGGGAGAGATGGGGAGTGCGGACCGAGATCTCCCCCAGCTCCCCCGGCGCGGCGAGGCCGCCGGCCGCGTTCAGCACCAGGAGCTGGACCCCGTCGATCCCGCGCCCGACCGGCACCCGGCGCGCAGGCCAGGCGCCCGCGCCGGAGGCGTCGAACCAGGCCATCGCCTGGGG
>DATHUD010000048.1:0-42459 GCA_035462575.1 Thermoanaerobaculia bacterium
CGCCCTGTCCGCTCGGCCTCAGGGCGGCCACATAGGGCCGCCCCTACAGGGTATGATCCGGGGGAGGAGGGCCCTCCCATGCTCTACGACCTCTCCCCTACGATCCGTCCCGAGCTTCCCGTCTGGCCCGGCGACACGGCGTTTTCCTCCAGGCTCTCCTGGTCGATCGCCCAGGGCGCCAGCGTGAATCTTTCCGCCATCACCACCACCCCTCACCTCGGCTCGCACGCGGACGCCCCGTTCCACACCGAGCCGCGAGGCGAAGGGATCGCCGACATGCCGCTCGACCGCTACCTCGGCCCCTGCCGGGTGGTCCGGGTGCCGCCCCAGCCGCTCATCGAGCCGCGGCACGTGGACGGGATCGACCTTCAGAACCCGGGGCGCATCCTGTTCAAGACCGAAAGCGTGCGCGACCGCCGGACGTTCCCCGAGCGCTTCACGGCGATCTCGCCCGAGCTCGCCGCGCTCCTGGGGGAGAAGGGCGTTCTCCTCGTGGGGATGGACACCCCGTCGGTCGATCCGTTCGACAGCAAGACGCTCGACGCCCACCACGCCCTCTTCCGCGGCGGCATCGCCATCCTGGAAGGGCTGGTCCTGGACGGCGTCCCCGAAGGGGTCTACGAGCTGATCGCCCTCCCCTTGAAGATGGCGGGGCTCGACGCCTCGCCGGTGCGGGCGGTGCTGCGCAGCCTGGAGGCGTAGAGACACAACAAATCACCTCTCTGCGCGCCCCCACCGGACGCCCAAGTGTGGATACAATAGGCTCGGATCATTCGATGAACGCTTCGAGGGAGGAGGGCACCGTAGTGAACAGCAAGGACTTCGTCGCGCAACTGGTCGAGGAGATGGACCGGCTCTTTGCGCGGCTGGGAGAGACCGATACGTTGGAGTCGGAGGCGGAGGGGCAGGTGGACGTGGTGAACCTGCTCCGGCTGGCGCTCAAGAGCGAGCTCGAAGCGAGCGAGCTCGCCGGGTTCTGGCTCCCCACCACCCCCGAGGTGGACGCCAAGATGGCGCTCGCCCTCCAGTGCGGGGACGAGATGAAGCACTACGGGATGATCGCCCGGCGCCTCGCCGAGCTCGGCGAGGACCTCTCCTCCTTCGATCCCCTGGCGGACGGGCACAGCCCTCTCTACCAGTATCTGCGCGGCCTGCGCACCACGGTCGAGCGGATCGCCGCCGGCCCCTTCACCAGCGAGGCCATCGCCCAGGTGCGCAACACCCAGTTCGTGAACTTCTGCCGGTCGGTGGGCGACGAGCAGACGGCACAGCTCTACGAGGTGACGATCCAGCCCGAGGAGGCCCACCACCACCAGCTCGGGCGGGAGATCCTGGAGAAGTACTGCACCACCCCCGAGCTTCAGGACCTGGCCGCCGCCGCCATGCGCAACACGCTGGCCATCGCCGACGAGCTGCGCGACCTGGCGGCCCGGACGACCGGCATCCACAGCATCCCTGTTTCGTAAAAAGACCCGAGGAACCATGACCCAGATCTCGACCGTCGCCGTGCTCGGCGCCGGCACCATGGGGCGCGGCATCGCGCATGTCGCCGCCCTGGCCGGCTTCACCACCCACCTCTACGACTCCTACCCCGGCGCCCTCGAGAAGGCCACGGCGTCCATCCACAAGAACCTCGCCAAGGGCGTCGAGCTCGGCAAGGTGGATGCATCTGCCGCCGAGAAGGCCCGCCAGGACCTCCACGTCCAGAACAACCTGGCGGACGCCGTCGGCCAGGCCGACCTGATCATCGAGGCCGTGCCCGAGGACGTGGCGCTCAAAATCGAGACCTTCCGCGCCGTGGCCCTCCACTGCCCGGGCTCGGCCCTCTTCGCCTCGAACACCTCCGCCCTCTCGATCACCGAGATGGCCGCCGGCACCGAACGGCCCGAGCGCTTCGCCGGCATGCACTTCTTCAACCCGGTGCACGTGATGAAGCTGATCGAGCTGGTGCGCGGGCTTCAGACGTCGGACGAGACCCTGGACGCGCTCCGGCAGGTGAGCGAGCGGATGGGCAAGGAGGTCGTCCTCGTGAACGAAGCCCCCGGCTTCGTGACCTCGCGCATCAACGCGCTCATCGGCAACGAGGCCTTCCGCATGCTCCAGGAGGGGGTCGCGAGCGCCGAGGACATCGACAAGGCCCTGAAGCTGGGCCTGAACCACCCCATGGGCCCGTTCGAGATGGTGGACCTCGTGGGACTGGACGTCCGCCTGTCGATCCTGGAGTTCCTCCACAAGAGCCTGGGCGAGGCCTTCCGTCCGAACCAGATCCTCATCCAGCACGTCCGCGCCGGCCGCCTGGGAAGAAAGACCGGCCGGGGGGTCTACGCGTACGACGAGAGCGGGAAGAAGATCGGTTAGTCAGGGCGGCCACGCAGGGCCGCCCCTACGGGATCCCCTGTTGTAGGGGCGGCCCTATGTGGCCGCCCTGCTTACTTCGCCAACTCTTTCACCGCCGCCTCCATCCGCCGCACGAGCTCCGGCAGCGCCGCCTGATCCACCGAGCAGTGGGCGATGCGGAGGTACCGCGGGGCGATCGAGATCAGCCCCGTGTCGTAGTGGGCGAGGAGGTGGCGGCGGACGGTCTCGGAGTCGAGGCCCAGGCATTCGGGCAGCTCGACCAGGGCGAAGCAGCCGGAATTGAAAGGGAGCGCCGGCACGAGGCCGGGGTCCGCCTCGGCCAGCGCCTGCTTCAGGGCCCGGTAGCGGCCGTCCAACAACTGCCTCACCTCCTCCACCTCCCGCTCGATCCCCGGCTTGCGCAGCGCCTGGAGAAGGACCACCTGGCTCGCGGCGACCGGCGAGCCGATCGTCGCCCGGACGAGCATCTTGAGCTTGTTCTCGAGGATGCGCGCGGTTTCCGACTCCGGGTCCAGCGCGAAGGTGAGGAAGCCCACCCGGCCGCCGAAGAAGGAGAACTCCTTGGTGGCGCCGTCCACCTTGACCGGGATCAGGTCGGGGTGCGCGCCGGCCAGATCCCAGAAGAGCGACTCCCGGGGGATGTCCGGCTCGTAGACGAGCCCCGCGTAGGCGTCGTCGCAGATCACGACCAGAGGGCGCTTCCCCGCGGCTTCGACGAGCGAATCCTTGATCTGCCGCCGCTCTTCGACCGTCGGCGAGTAGCCGCCCGGGTTCGAAGGGATGTTCAGGAACGCCACGGCCGGCTCGCCCGCGGGGACGCCCGAGAGCGCCTCGGTGATCGCGAACGGGTTGAAGCGGCCCTCCCGGTAGGCGGGCGCGGTCAAAACCCGCGATCCGGTCCGCGTGGCGAAGGCCTGGCGGTAGTTACCCCAGTAAGGGTCGGGGATCGCCACCGCCTTCCCCTCCCCTCCGAAGAGGTCGGCGAGAAGGGAAAGGCCGTGGGAGAGGCCCACCGTCACCACCGGGAGACTCGACGGGATCCCGGCGGCGATCTCCCGCCGCTGCCACTCGCGCCAGCGCCGCCGGACCTCGGGCAGCCCCTCGATGGGCGAGTAGAGGAGCGCCTGGCTCAGATCCGGCTCCGCGAGAGAGAACGCGGCGGCGAGCTCCGGCAGGCGCACGGCCCCGCCCCGGCCGTCGGTGATCTGGCCGATGGTCCCGTTGATCTCCTTGCCCCGGGCCTCGGCCGACTGCGCCGGGATGTCCCCCGCGAAGAAGGCCCGGCGCCCCAGGGGGGAGAGGGCCCGGAGCAGCGCGGGAGCCTCCCTCCCGAGGGCGGCCTCCATCTCTTTCATCCGATCGTGCATGGCGGCAGAGTATAGTTCTCTCTTCAAAAAGGACGACCTCCCCGGATGAATCGAAACACGCTGGCCGCGTCACTCGCCCTGACTCTCAGCGCCGCCGGCCTCCACGGAGCCGCGATGCCCGAGCCCATCTCCTACACCGTCCGCTTTCCCGCTCCCCAGACCCACTACTTCGAAGTCGAGGCGCTCGTCCCCACCGAGGGGCGCCCGGAGATCGAGCTGATGATGGCGGTCTGGGCGCCCGGGTCCTACCTCGTGCGCGAGTTCGCCCGGAACGTCGAGGCCCTCGCGGCGTCGGACGAGGCCGGGAAGCCCCTCCCAACGGAGAAGACCGTCAAGAACCGCTGGCGGATCGTGACCCGGGGCGCCTCCCGGGTGACGGTGCGCTACAAGGTCTACTCCCGCGAGATGTCGGTGCGGACCAACTTCGTCGATTCGAGCTTCGCCCTGGTCAACGGCGCCCCCACCTTCCTGACCCTCGCGGACGAGCCGGAGCGCCCCCACGACGTGAGGGTGGAGCTGCCTCCGGAATGGAAGGTGGCGGTCTCCCCTCTCCAGACGGTGCCCGGCGGAAGCGAGACCGCCTTCCGGGCCGCGAGCTTCGACGCCCTGGTCGACTCCCCCCTCTACGCCGGCAACGCCCGGGTCTACCGCTTCGAGGTGGCGGGCAAGCCGTGCTTCCTGGTGAACGAGGGAGAGGGCGGGGTGTGGGACGGCCCCCGCTCGGCCGCGGACGCGGAGAAGATCGTCCGCGAGCAGGTGGACTTCTGGGGGGTGGCCCCCTATCCGCGCTACGTCTTCTTCAACCTGATCACCGAGGCGGGCGGGGGCCTCGAGCACCGGGACTCCTCCGTGCTGATGACGAACCGCTGGCGCACCCGCACCCACGAGGGATACCTCGACTGGCTCGGGCTCGTCTCCCACGAGCTGTTCCACGCCTGGAACGGCAAGCGCCTGCGCCCCGTGGAGCTCGGCCCTTTCAATTACGAACGGGAGGTCTACACCCGGAGCCTCTGGGTGGTCGAAGGCTTCACCTCCTACTACGACGACCTCCTGGTCCACCGGGCCGGCCTCCTCACCCGCAAGGAGTACCTGAAGCGGCTCTCGAAGACGATCGAAGGGGTCCAGACCGCGCCCAACCGCCTCGTCCAGCCCCTGGACGACGCCTCTTTCGACGCCTGGATCAAGTACTACCGGCGGGACGAGAACTCGGTCAACACCGCGACCAGCTACTACTCGAAGGGCGCCCTCGTGGCCTTCCTGCTCGACGCGAAGATCCGCCGCGCCACGGCCGGCGCACGCGGTCTGGACGACGCCCTGCGCCTCGCCTTCGAGCGCTTCTCGGGCGAGCGCGGCTACACGGCCGAGGATCTCTACCGGGTGTTCGAGGAGGTCTCCGGGACCGACCTCGTCCCCTGGCTCGACCGCGCCGTCTCCTCCACCGCGGAGCTCGACTATGGCGAGGCCCTGGAGTGGTACGGCCTCCGCTTCGGCGAGGACGAGAAGAGCAAGGCCGAAAAGGAGCTGGAGCCCGAGGAGCTCCCGGCCGCCTGGCTCGGCGCCGACACCGAGGTCCAAGAGGGCCGCCTCACGGTGACCGTGGTCAAGCGCGGCACGCCCGCCGCGGAAGCCGGCCTGAACGTGGGGGACGAGATCCTCGCGATCGGCGACTACCGGGTCCCCCCCGAGGGTCTGGACGATCGCCTGAAGGCGTACCGGCCGGGCGAGAAGGCCACGCTCCTCGTGGCCCGGCGCGATCGCCTCGTCCACCTCCCCGTCACCTTCGGCGAGAAGCCCAAGAGCCTCTGGAAGCTGGAGCCCCTCCCCACCGCCACCCCCGAGCAGCAGGCCCGGCTCACGGCCTGGCTCTCCGGGGAGAAAGTTCCGGCGGGGAAGGGGAAGAAGGCGGCCGAGGCGGCGGCGGTTTTGCCGTAGGGACGGGTTACTCGAAACCCCACGTCCGCACCGCCCACTCCCCGCCCTCCACCGCCACGGCTCCGATGTAGTCCGGGGCGGGGCGGAGGTGGTGGAAGAACCACCGGGCGGCGCGGCCGGGGTCGCCTTTCAAGGTGAGCATGCGCGGGGGATCGCCGGGGGCGAGCGTCACGTCGAAGGAGTCGAGCGGCGCGGCGAGCCCCTCGCCCACCGCTTTCAGGTAGGCCTCCTTGCGCGTCCAGCAGTTGAAGAACGTCTCTTCCTTTTCCGGGAAGGGGATGCTCCGCAGCACCTTCCGCTCGCTGTCTGAAAAGAACCGCTCGGAGATCTGCTCGCAGTCGGGCATCGGCTTCAGGTATTCCACGTCGACCCCGATCTCGACCCCGCGGATGAAGCCGGCGAGCGCCATCTCGTCCGAGTTCGAGAGGTTGAACTGGAGGCCCGAGGCGTCGTGCGGCGCAGCGAGGAACGGCTTGCCGCGCGGGCCGTAGGTGAAGCGGACGAGCTCGGGACGGGTCCCCAGGTAGGCGCCCAGGAGAGTCCGCAGGGCTCCCCGGCCTACCACGTACTGCCGCCGGTGCTTGTCGAAGCGGAACCGGTTCGCCCGCTCCCACTCGTCGGGCGTCAGGAGACGCCCGAGCCGCTCCACCCGGTCCTCTTCGAGGTCGAGGCGGACCCGCCAGACGTCGATCTCCCCGGGGCCGAGCGTCAGGCCCGGGGTCACCGGGCGGGGAGGAAAATCGTTCACCAGGCCTTGGGAGCGGCCGTGTGGATCTCGGCCAGGTCGCGGGCGACCGCCTCGAGCACCATGTCCCGGGAGCCGTTGGCGTTGATGAAGAAGTGGTCGCCGGGCAGCATGCGGACGCGGAAACGGCCCAACGTGTGATCCTTCCAGCCCGCCACGTCATCCCGGGTGACTTCCTCGTCGCCCAGCCCGCCGAAGGCGGAGATCCCGGGCTCCAAAGGCTCCTCCTCGGTATAGACGTAGGTCTCGTTGACCGCGAAGTCGGCCCGGAGGATCGGTCCCAGGAGCTTCATCAGCTCGGAGTGCTGGAGGACCTCCTCCGGCGTGCCGTTCAATTCCCGGAGCTTCTCCAGGAACTCCTCCTCGGGGAGATCGTGGATCGGCTCTTCCCGCGGCGTCAGGTGCGGAGCCCTCCGGCCGGAGACGAAGAGGTGGAGCGGCAGGGTCTTGCCGCGGCGCCTTAGCTCCCGGGAGAGCTCGAAGCCGATCATGGCGCCCATGCTGTGCCCGAAGAATACGAAGGGCATGTCCATGTACGGGAGGAGCACGTCCGCCACCGCCTTGATCATGGGCTCGGGACGGTCGAAGGGCTGATCGCGGAGGCGGCTCTCCCGGCCCGGGAGCTGCACCGGGCAGACTTCCAGGTCTCCCGGGAGAAGAGACGACCAGCCCCGGTAGATGGAGGCGCCGCCTCCGGCGTACGGGAAGCAGAACATGCGCAGGCGCGCGCGAGGATTGACCTCGCGGTAGGCGAGCCACCGCTCGGAAGGGGGACTGCTAGGTCTCACGGCTTAGGTCGACTCCAAAAGGGATTCCTCGGGCGCCCTGACGGGCGCCCTGCTGGCCCGAGGAGAGCTCGGCCGGACTAGTTGGTCTCCTGGCCCGACTCCTTGGCCCTCTCCATCTCTTCCATCTTCTTGCGGAGGGACAGCGGACGCATGTCGGTCCAGACTTCCTTGATGTAGGCCAGGCACTCGTCCTTGGGGCCGCTCTTGCCGACATCGTTCCAACCCAGGGGGTTCTCGCGATGGGCCGGCCAGATCGAGTACTGCTCTTCGTGATTCACCACCACCTTGTAGATGGTGTTGTCTTCTCTGTCTTCCCAGCTCATGGGCGTTCTCCTTCTCGGCTTGATGTCACCAGCCGGCGCAGGGGGATCCCCCGCCGGATGGAAGCGTTCTCCCTCTTAAGTGCCACCGGACCGAAATCCGGGACACCGAGACCCAAAAGCTTACCATGCAGCTCTACCGCCCCCGCCAGATCTTGAAACGGTCGACGACCTCGTCCCCGCGGACGGCGTGATACTCGTCGAACTGCGCCGCCGTGAGGCAGGAGTGGTTGGGGAGTATACGGACCCGGGAGCCCACGGGTTCGCCCGCTGAAAGGATGCCGTGCTCCTGCGAGAGCGACACCAGCCGCGTCCCTTTAGAGAGGATACCGGCCTGATAATCCGCGAACATCTCCCCCAACGTCTCGATCCGTCCCAGCCCCGCGTCCTTCGAGAGCGCCAGGGCCCCGGCGTCCACCACGGACTGGTCCTCGCCCGGCCGGTGGGAGACGACGCTCGCGAGCACCGTGACCGCGCAGTCGGAGACGGCGCACGAGCCGAGCCCCACCTGCATGAAGTCGTAGAACGCGTAGTTGCCCGGCCGCGCCTCGGTCACGCCGGCGAGGCCTCGGACCACGGACATCGCGGGCGTCGAGCCCACGCTGACCCCCGGCACCGCGACGCCCTCCTCCCGAAGCCGCGCGGCGAAGTCCGCCATCACCCGCCGCTCCTGCTCCGCGATCCCCACGATCTCCTCCCGGCTCTCGCCTTTGTAGGCGTGCCCGGAGTGGGTGAGGATGCCGTCGAACGCGAGGTGCCGCGACCCGGCGATCCGCCGCGCGAGGTCCATCGCGAGCGGCGACTCCGGGTCCACCCCGGCCCGGTGATAGCCGCAGTCGACCTTGAGCCACACGTGAAGGGGCATCCCCAGCCCTTCGAGAGCGACGACCGCCTCGGCCGAATCAACCACCAGCCGGAGCGTCGCGCGGGAGGCGAGCTCCCGCACCTCGGCGAGCCGCGAGAGGATCACGGGGAAGGCCCAGGTCAGGTCGTCGAAGCCGTGGTCCGCGAACACCCGCGCCTCGTAGAGCGTCGACACCGTGATCCCGGAGATCCCGAGGGCCCGCTGCCGCTCGGCCACCTCGACACACTTGTGGGTCTTGACATGGGGCCGGAGCGCCACCCCGAGCGCCGCCGCCCGCGCGCTCATCCGGGCGAGGTTCTGCTCCAGGACGTCCAGGTCCAGCAACAGGGCGGGGGTGGGGATCTCGTCGATCGTCAGCGGCATGGGTCGCTCATCATAGATCAGGGCGGGTTCCGGGTGGTCCGGTACAATGACGCCCGCCATGGCCAACTCCCCTCAAGGTCTCTCGCGCCTCGCCCCCTGCCCGCGCACGCCCAACTGCGTCTCCACCCAGGCCCCGCTGGGTCCGCAGCACATCGAGCCCATCCGCTACACCGGCTCGCTCGAGGAGGCCCGCGAGCGTCTTCTCCGCGTCCTCCGGGAGCACCCCCGGACCACCCTCGTGCGCGAGGAGCCCGGTTATCTCAAAGCGGAATGCCGCTCGGCCCTCTTCCGGTTCGTGGACGACGTCGAATTCGTCTTCGATGACGCCGGCAAGTGGATCCACTTCCGCTCCGCCTCCCGGCTGGGCCGGAAGGACTTCGGCGTCAACCGCAAGCGGATGGAAGAGATCCGCCGGGCCTTCGAGGCGGCGGGGGCATGAAGGTCTACGAGCTCAAGTACCGCCTGGAGCTCCCCCGGCCCCGGGCCGAGGTCTTCGACTTCTTCTCGGACCCGCACAATCTCGAGAAGATCACGCCCCCCTGGCTCCACTTCGAGATCATGACCCCCATGCTGATGGGCCTGCGGCGCGATGCCTCGATCGACTACCGTCTGCGGCTCCACGGCATCCCTCTGCGCTGGAAATCGGAGATCACCGCCTGGGAGCCGCCCAAACGCTTCGTCGACCAACAGATGAGCGGCCCCTTCCGCCTGTGGATTCACGAGCACCACTTCCACGAGATCCCCGGAGGGACCCTGGTCACCGACGAAGTCCTCTACGCGCCCCCCTTCGGAGCCCTCGCCAACCGGCTCTTGGTGGACCGGGATCTGAAAGCGATCTTCAAGTATCGGCAGGAGAGGCTGTTGGAGATCCTGGGCGGTGGTCCGCCTCAGGGTTCGTGAGATCAACCCCGGTCGGGCCGCCGGAAGGGGATGACCTCTCCGCCCTTTCCTTCGTTGGTGGGAGCTGGAGGATGGACGAGCGACCGGAGGTCGACTCCGAGGGCGGACCCGAAGGAGAGGACCGCCCGGCGGTAGAGCAGGAGCGCCTCCTGGGCATACCCCTCGCGGTCGGCGACCACCCCGATCGCCCCGCTCTGGATGCCCGACCGCAGCCACCCCTCGGCCGGACGCACCGTCGGGATGTCCTGCGCCATCGAATCCGCGAGCTCCTCGTCGAAACGCACGAGCTCCTCCTCCAGAACGGCGAAGACGTCCCCCTCCTCCATCTCGCCGCAACGGGCAATGACCTCCCGGGTCTCCCGGGGGATCGTGGTGCGCAGCACCTCCTGCCGGAGCTGTCCCAGAAACCAGGTCTCCAACTCCTCGGCCGCCCCCTCCTCCGAGATCTGTCCGGTCTGGACGAGCGCCCGTTCGAGGACGGTATAGGGCTCGGCCTCCCGCACCCGCTCGTCGCGCAACAGCCGGCGCAGGATGTCGAGCACCACTCCGGGCTTCGGATCTGACATGGCTCTGGTTCTCCTTCCACGAGCCGTCCGGGGGAGGACCGTCCTCGCCCGGCCATCCTATCTCGTCCGAGGTCATGACGGGAGGCGTGGATCGCGATAGGCTCTTCTATGCGTAACGTCAGTACAGGACAAAGGAGCCCAGAAAGGTGACGAACCTCGAGCGCGAAATCCCCGGAGACCCCATAAATTTCATCCGCGGGTGCGTACGGCGACGGCAGATCCTCTGGACCCATCACGTCAACATGCGCCTGAGGAACCGGTTCATTCCGAGAGCGGCGATCCTGGACTCGGTGGAAAGTTATGAGCTCATCGAGAGCTACCCCGACGACAAGTATCTTCCCAGCTATCTGGTCCTGGCAGAGCACGAGGAGACAACCTTCCATATACTGTTCGCGGCGGATGTCCCCGGCGGAAACGTCCGGATCGTGACCGCCTACCGGCCCAATCCGGAGGAATGGGCCGAGGATTTCCGGAAAAGGAGATGACCCGGTGAAATGCCACGTCTGCGGCTCGGAGATGATCCCGACCCTCACCGACCTGCCCTTCAAGGTCAGCGACACGACCATCATCGTCGTCAAGGCGCTCCCGGTCCTCCAGTGCAAGGGGTGCAGTGAGTACTCCCTGGAAGACTCCGTCATGGAGCGGGTGGACGAGATCCTGGAGAACGCCGACCGGCGGGCGGAGTTGGAGATCGTCCGGTACGCCGCCTGACCCCGGCTTTGGACTCCCCCGACCTCCGCTACGCCCCCCACGGCGAGCCCGGACGCTTCTTCTCCCCGTGGAAGCCGTGGACCACCCGTTTCACCGACCTCCTCCGGTGGCAGCTCGGGAAGAACCCGTACGCGCAAGACAAGAAGACCCCTCCCCGCGTTCCGGTCGTCGAAAACAACGGAGCTTATCTAAGGAATGGGGACGAGCCCCCTTCGGTCACCTGGGTGGGGCATTCGACGTTCGCGGTACAGGATGGCGGGGACGTGTTCGTGACCGATCCCCACTGGGGGGCCCGGGCGCTGGTGCCTCCCCGGCTGACCCCGCCGGGCATTCCCCTGGAGGCGGTTCCGGAGGACGCGTTCGCCCTCCTCTCCCACAACCACTACGACCATATGGACTCGTGGACGGTCCGGCGGCTTCCGAAGACGGTCCGGTGGTTCGTGCCCCTGGGGCTCGGGGCGTGGGTCCGGAAGCACGGATATAAGGGAGTGGTGGAGCTCGACTGGTGGCAGAGCGCCCGGCTGGGGCGGTGGACGGTCACCTGCCTGCCGGCCCAGCACTGGTCGAACCGGCTCGGCATGCCCCGGAACTCGACCCTGTGGTGCTCGTTCCTGGTCGACTCCGGGGAGCGCCGGTATTACTTCGCGGCCGATTCGGGGTACTTCCATGGATTTGCTGAATTCGGGCGGAAGCTCGCCCCGATCGACGTGGCGTTCCTCCCGATCGGCGCGTACGAGCCGCGGTGGTTCATGAAGACGCAGCACATGGATCCGGAGGAGGCGTACCGCTCGTTCCTCGACCTCCGGGCGCGCCTCATGGTCTCCATGCACTGGGGGTGCTTCGACCTGACCGACGAGCCGGTCGACTTGGCGCCCAAGGTGCTCGACCGGATCCTCGTCCGCGAAGGGGCGGACCGGAGCCGCGTCTGGACGATGGCCGTGGGCGAGCGGCGGCTCCTCCCGGACGGTTGAGGTCCCTGTGCTAGAGTTTGGCTCCCTGTCGGAGGTGCCCGTGTTCCGGAAGCCGTCGTCCTGCGGTCCCCTGGTTCTGCTCTTCTTCCTGTCCTGCCATTCGAACGCTCCGACGACCATGACGCCGCCCCCCGCTCCCCCCTCCACCCCGAATTCCGGGCCGGCCGTGGGGACCCGGGGGATGGTGAGCAGCGCCCATCCACAAGCGACCGAAGCCGGTCTCGCGATCCTCGAGGCCGGAGGAAACGCCTTCGACGCCGCCGTGGCCGTGGCCTCCACCCTGAATGTGGTGGAGCCGGAGAACTCCGGCATCGGGGGCTACGGCACCATCCTCCTCTACGACGCGAAGACCCGGAAAGCGTGGTTCCTGAACTCCTCCGGCCGCATTCCCGCCGGGGTGGACTCGGACGCCTACCGCGCCCCCACCCCGGGCTATGAGGAGAACCGGCGCGGCGCCAAGGCCGTGTCCACGCCCGGGAACCTCCACGCCTGGGAGGCGATGCTCGAGCGCTACGGCTCCCGCAAGCTCCCGGAGCTTCTCGCCCCCGCCATCCGCGCCGCCGAGGAGGGCTTCCCCTTGAGCGAGCGGACCGCCGACGCCCTGGAGGACGCCTGGCCCGAATTTTCCGAGGAGGCCCAGGCGTTCTTCGGGAAGGATGGAAAGCCGCTCGCGGCCGGGGAGGCGCTGGTCCAGAAGGACCTCGGCCGCTCGTTCCGGACGATCGCCGCCCAGGGGGCCGGGGCCTTCTACGGCGGGGAGATCGGCAAGGCGGTCGACGCCGAGATGAAGTCCCGGGGCGGATTCCTCGCCCTCGTGGACCTGACCTCCGACAAGGCCGAGTGGTGGGAGCCGATCCATGTCGGCTACCGGGGGTACGAGGTGGTCACCACCCCGCCGCCCTCGAACGCGTTCCCGTCGCTCATCCGGCTGGGGATCCTCTCCCGCTTCGACGTCAAGGCCCTGGGACACAACAGCGCGGACTACCTCCACCTCTTTGCCGAGGTGACGAAGCGGGGCTTCTGGAACCGCCTCGCCCACGCCGGAGACCCGGAGATCGATCCACCGCCGCTCTCGCGCCTGCTCTCGGTGGCATACTGGGACGAGGAGGCCCGGGCGGTCGACCGGCAGCGCGCGCGGGCGTTCGTCCCGCCCGGGATCGAGGCCGGGGCCCAGGGGATGAACACGACCCACTTCGTGGTGGCCGACCGGCACGGCAACGTGGTCTCGGCCACGCAGACGCTGGGCAACCTCTTCGGCAGCCGCATCCTGGTGCCCGGCACCGGGATCTGGCTCAACAACTCGCTCGCCTACTGCACCTTCGAGCCCAAGGGGAACCCCATGGACGCCCACGCGGGCCGGCGCAAGCTCTCGGGCGACGCCCCGACGATGGTGATGCGCGACGGCCGGCCGTGGATCGCCCTGGGCACCCCCGGCGGCCACACGATCGACCAGACCGTGCCCCAGATGGTGATGAACCTTCTGGACTTCGGGATGGACGTCCGCGCCGCGATCGCCGCGCCGCGGGTGAGCTTCATCGAGCCGGACGTGCTGGGGGTGGAGGACCGGATTCCCGAGGAGATCCGGAACGACCTCGCCGCCCGCGGGCACAACATCAAGACCTACAAGCGGCTCGGCAACGCCCACGGGCTGACCTTGGAGTACGATTCATCCGGCCGGCCGATCCGCTTCACCGGAGCCGCGGACCCCAGGGGGAACGGCCTGGCCGCAGGGTACTGAGGAGAAGAATGGGCAGGATGAGGTCCTCGGCGCAGGAGGTTTCGCGCGCCCCCGAGCGGGGAATGCCCGGAGCGCGCCCGGGCTCCGGCCCAGGATCCGGACGCTCCGCCCGCCGCCCCAACCCTCTCCAGCTCGACCTCTTCGGCCCCCAGCACCCCGCCCACTCCTCCCGGCCCGCGTCCTCCCCGCCGGTCCCGGCGCTCCTCCCCCGGCCGGAAAATCCGGAGGCCCTCCGCTTCGAGCTGCTGCGCCGGCTGAACCGCATCACCGGCGGCCGGCTCCGGTCGCTCGACCTGACGGACAACCGGCGGACCATCCTCTCCGTCCGCGCCCCCCGGGCGGGCGAGCGGGCCCAACTCGCCCTGCGCATCCACCACTCGTTCGTGGTGGCGCCTGAAGAGGTGCTGCGCGCCGTGGCCACCTTCGTCGAGAGCAAGCGGGGGAGCGACCGCGCCCGCGAGGCGCTCACGGTCATCCGCGAGCACTTCTCCCGCCACCGGGCCGAGGCCCGCGCCCGAAAGCCCGTGCTACGCCCCCAGGGCGTGGCCCTGGACCTCCGGGAGATCGCGGACGACCTGAACCTGCGCTACTTCGAGGGCCGGATCGGGTTCGAGATCACCTGGGGAAAGTCCCTGGGCGGCGCCTCGGCCTGCCGGCGGCGCGCCCGCACCTCGACCCTCCAGCTCGGCAGCTACTCCTATGAGGACCGCCTCATCCGCGTCCACCGCGTGCTGGACGACCCGTCGGTCCCGCGCTACGTGGTCGAGGCCGTGGTCTACCACGAGCTCCTCCACGCCGACATGCCCCCCGTGGTCGCCAACGGCCGGCGCTACTTCCACACTCCCGAGTTCCGCAAGCGGGAGCGCCTCTACCGCAACCTGGGCAGGGCGGACGCCTGGATCAAGGAGCACCTGCCGGAGCTGCTCAAGGCGAGGCAGGGGACGAAGGCGCGCAAGCGGTAGCCCGCCGCCCCTGCAACAAACTCACAACGACCTCCGTAGTAGATCCCGAACATGAAGTCGGATCTGCTCCGGAGGGACTCGCCTTGGACCGCACCGTTCGCTTCTTTCTCAACGCCGCCCTGATCCTCGGCTTTGCGGGCTCCGCCCCCGCCGCCGAGAAACCTGCCGGGAACCCCCGTTTCGACATCCCCCGGGCCTCTTCGGAGGTCACGATCGACGGCCGGATCGACGAGGCCGCGTGGCAAGGGGCCATCACTTTCGACCTCGCGACCGAGATCGATCCCGGCAAGAACGTGCCCGCGCCGGTCAAGACCACGGCCTGGCTGATGTACGACGAAGGTCATCTCTACGCGGCCTTCCGGGCCGAGGACCCGGACCCCAGGGCGATCCGCGCCCATCTGGCGGACCGCGACACGACCTTCCGCGACGACTTCGTGGGGCTGATGCTCGACACCTACAACGACGAGCGCCGGGGGTACGAGTTCTTCGTGAACCCCCTGGGCGTGCAGATGGACCTCGCGATGGACGAGACGGCGGCCGAAGAGGAGGAGGACGCGGCCTGGGACGCCATCTGGCGGTCGGCGGGGCGGATCGACGAGACGGGCTACACGGTCGAGATCGCCATCCCCTACACGTCGCTGCGCTTCCAGCGCTCGGCGGGCGCGCAGACCTGGGGCGTCATGCCCTTCCGCTCCTATCCCCGGAGCCGGCGGCACCAGATCGCCCCCATCCCCATCGATCCGGACAACTCGTGCCTGCTCTGCCAGCTCCCCAAGATGACGGGCTTCGACGGCGCGACCCCGGGCCGGAACCTGGAGATCGATCCCACGGTGACGGCGGCCCGCACGGACGCCCAGCGGAGCTTCCCCGAGGGCGATCTGGAGGAAGGGAGCGTGGACACGGACCTGGGGGTCACGGCCCGCTGGGGCATCACCCCCAACCTGGTGCTGTCGGGGACGGTGAACCCGGACTTCTCGCAGGTGGAGGCGGACGTGGCCCAGTTGGACGTCACGAGCCAGTTCGCCCTCTTCTTCCCCGAGAAGCGCCCGTTCTTCCTCGAAGGGGGCGACTTTTTCTCGACGCCGCTCAACATCGTCCACACCCGCACGGTGTCCGATCCCTCCTGGGGCGTGAAGCTCACGGGCAAGGAGGGGCAGAACGGCCTGGGCGTGTTCGTGGCGCAGGACGACGTGACGAGCTTCCTGATCCCCGGCGACCAGTTCTCCCAGGCGACGACCCTCCGCCAGGAGAGCACGGACGCGGCCCTGCGCTACCGCCGGGACCTGGGGAGCTCTTCCACGCTGGGCGCGCTCGTCACCCACCGGGAGGGGGACGATTACGCGAACAGCGTGTTCGGGCTGGACGGCCAGTTCCGTCCCACGGACTCGGACCGGATCACCGTGCAGGCGCTCGGCTCGCGCTCGGAGTACCCGGGAGCCGTGGCCGCGGGCTTCGCCCAGCCCGAAGGGAGCTTCGACGGCTCGGCCGTGCGGGTGGGCTACACCCACGGCGACCGGAACTGGGAGTGGTACGCGCGGTATGAGGATATCAGCCCCGACTTCCGGGCGGATCTCGGGTTCCTCCCCCGGGTGGGGACGACCGTGTACCTCGGCGGCCTCGAGCACAACTGGTGGGCGGAAGACTCGAAAAGCTGGTACACCCGGTTCGGCGTGGGCGGCGACTGGGACCAGACCGAGGGGGCGGACGGCACGGTCCTGGAGCGTGAGCTCGAATTCTGGGTGAACCTCTCGGGCTCCTACCAGTCCTACTCCATGATCGACGTGGGGCAGCGGGACCGCTTCTGGAACGGCGTGACCTTCGACCAGAAATTCGTGAACGTCTGGTTCGAGATGCGCCCCACCGGCGCGCTCTTCCTCGGCCTGGGCGGCACGGTGGCCGACACCATCGACTTCGACCATACCCGGGCCGGCAAGCTCCTGCGGCTCGATCCGTCGATCGCGTGGAACGTGGGGAAGAGGCTCAAGCTGACGCTCGATCACCATCTGCAGCGGGTCGACATCGACGAAGGCGAGCTCCTGGAGGCCAACCTCTCGCAGCTCGGGGCGGTCTACCAGATCAACATCCGTACCTTCGTGCGGGCGATCTTCCAGTACTCGGACCTCTCGCGGGACACGGTCCTCTACACCGCCCGGGAGGTGGAGCCGGAGGACGAGGAGCTCTTCACCCAGCTCCTCTTCTCCTACAAGCTGAACCCCCAGACCGTGCTCTTCCTCGGCTACTCAGACAACCAGCTCGGCGGCACGGTCGAGGGGGATACGATCCGGTTGACCCGGACGGACCGGACGCTGTTCTTCAAGGTCGGGTACGCGCTGGTGATGTAGCCCTACTCTTTGAACGGCAACGCCGGCCCCAGCTTCCGCGCCACCCGGTCCTCTATCCAGTGCGGGTCCCACCACTCGACGGGATTGACCGCCAGTCCCTGGAGCAGCATCGTGAAGTGGAGGTGATCGCCGCCGGCGAGGCCGGTCTGCCCCGAGCGGCCGATCTCGTGGCCGCGCTCGACCCGCTGCCCCTCCTGGACGGCGATCGACGAGAGGTGGCCGTAGAGGCTCTGGAGCCCGTAGCCGTGGTCGATCACCACGGCGTTGCCGTAGATCCCGAAGTAGCGCGCGAGCACCACCTTGCCGCGGTTCGAAGCGCGGATCGCGTCGCGCTCGACGCTCGCCATGTCGAAGCCCAGGTGATCCTGCTGGTCGATCTCCTTGCTGTTGTAGACGTAGGTCCGGCGGTCCGCGAACGCGGCGGTGATGGCGGCGTTCGACATGGGGAAGAAGGTCTGGCTCCAGAGGAACTGTTTTTCGGATTTCGCTCCCAGCTCCTTCAGGGTCTGAGCGTTCTTCTTCCGGAGGTCGCGGTTGATCTGGAGGTAGTTCTGGAGGAGGTCTCCCTTGTCTTCCACCTCGGGCGATTGGGAGAGGATCGCGGGCACGACGCGGTTCAGGAAGGCGTCGTTGACGTCGATCGTGTCGGTCCGGAGCGGCCGGGGGGTGAACTTGTCGACGAAGCCGGCCTCGGCGCGGTTGCCCACCTCGTCCTCGGCGACCAGGCGGATGCGGGAGGCGTCCCCCATGTCGTAGGGGATGGCGAAGAGGGCGAAGCGGAGCTGCTTGTCGCCGCCCGGCATGGGGAAGCCGGGGAACCACCAGTCGCCGGACTGGACACCGTCCCGGATCGTCCCGTCCCCCACGCGGTAGACGACCGCCTCCGAGCCCCCCTGCCGCACGTAGTGGAAGGTCGACACGACCCCGAGCGACGGGGGCGCCAGGCGCACCGGGAGCTTCACCTCGGCCACGACCGGGTCCGGCTGCCGCAGGAGGCTCCCCGCGCGGAAGGCGGTGACGCGGATCGTGGCATCGCCGGCCCGCAGACCTTTGACCGTGTCGCGGCCGATGTCGACCGTCATCTCGGCGGGCGGCGGCGCGCCCCAGAATTTCCACGCGGGGCGCGGCTCGAAGGCCTTCTCCTCGACGGGCTTGG
Source organism: Thermoanaerobaculia bacterium (assembly GCA_035462575.1). Taxonomy (GTDB): domain Bacteria; phylum Acidobacteriota; class Thermoanaerobaculia; order Multivoradales; family UBA5704; genus DATARR01. The sequence continues at coordinate 18,085 of DATHUD010000048.1, forward strand.
CGTCCGATCCCTGGACGACCTCGACCGTGACCTTCTCGACCCGCTGCGGGTCCACGATGCGGATCGCCACCGGCGTCCGCCGGCCGATGCCGGGCTTGGCGGGCTTGACCTCGACTTGCGGGGTGGCTCCCGTGTAGAACGTGGCGAACGCCCCGACGGCGAGCAGGACAACGGCGAGCACCAGAAGCGTCCGCAGGAAGCAACCCGCGGCTCTCCGACCACCATCACGATCACGAACCATCGACGACCTCTTCTCTGGAGTTTTCTAACCACGGCGGGAGACGCCGCACGGCGGGGGGAATGATAACCCTACTTCTTTCCAAAACCTTTCAGAACGTCGCGCTTGTGGGACCAGGCGGAGCGGATCTCGACCATCTCCCCGAGCGAAAAGCCGAGCTCGCTCGCGATCTGGCGGATCTGCGCCTCCTCGGGCGCAGAGATCGAGTCGTCCGCCGCGGAGACGGCGAAGAGGCAGTCGAGCAGCTCCCGGCACTGCTCGCGCGTGGCGACCTCCTTGAATTCGCGGGTCACGAGAAAGCTCTCGGTGCCTCCGGCCAGGCGGTGCTGGGCCTTGGCGATCTGCACCGCGAGCACCGCCTGCTCCACCGGCAGGTGTCCCAGATCCTCAAGGATCTGCTCCATGCGGCGCGTCTCCTCAAGGGAGATGTCGAGATCGGCGTGGGCCACGCGGGCGAGGATGAAGGCGAAGGCGGCGACGTAGCGGGCTTTCTCGGGCGGGATCGACTCGAGCTCACGGATGATCTTGCGGACCGTTTCCGTGTCGCCGGTCTCCTCCCGGGCCGCGGCCCGCCGGAATCCGAGGAGGTCGAGGATCGACATGCCGCAGATCGTAGCACGCGGCGCGCGTCGCGGCGCAAACCCGGCAAGGTTTACAAAAAACGTACAGCGGACACTCTGCGGAGGCGAGAACCGGACGAAGAAGCGGATTTCTTCTGGAAAAAGTGACAGACCGGGAATGCTCGCCCGTATCCTGGGGTTGGGTGGGATGGGCGAAGACCCGACGACGTGAAGACCCGGGGCCGTGGGAAGCCGCGGGATGTCCATACAACTTGCATTGGCAACCCTGGTCGGTTCCGGAGGTGGTGCGCGAGCCCATGAAGACTCCCACAGCACGTATTGTGATTGCCGCAGCCCTGGCTGCCTCTTCTCTCCTTACGGTCTCCGTTCTGCGGAGCGCGCCGCCGTCCAAGGCGGGGTTGGTGGTTGAGCCCGACCGGACCTCCGCGCGTCCCACTCTCCCGCCCAATCTCTACGCGGAAGCCGCTCGGGCTCTAAGAAACAAAAATTTGCAACAAGCGCGCCAGCTTCTCGACCAGGTCTCCCGGGAGCACCCGGACCAGGCGGCCGAGGCGCGGGTGATCGCGGGCCTCTACGCCCATGAGGCCGGGGACGCGAAGCTCGCCCGCGAGTTGCTCCAGGCGGCCTCGGCCCCGGGCGCCGAGCTCGAGGACTGGCGCCTCCTGGTCCTCGCCCGCGACGCCGCGAAGCAGGGCGACCGGGAGACCGCCCGCGCGACCTACGCCCGCCTGATCTCCGACTGCCCGGAGTCGACCCTCCTGCCGCTCGCCTATTTCGAGTCCGCCGAGCTGGCGGACGACCTGGGAGAGGAGCGGGCCGCCCTCGATCTCATCGCGGCGGCCCGCAAGGCCGGAGTGGACGGGGAGATGGCCGGCCGGCTCGACAGCCTGGCCTGGTCGATCAGCCGGGAGCTCGACGACCTCGAAGCGCAGCGCGACGCGGGCCGGCGGCTTCTGACCGAGGCGCCGCTCTCCTCCGACGCCCTCGAGGCCGTGCGCACCTTCCGCGCCTTCGACGACCGGGTGGACTGGAGCCCGCTCCTCTCGACCGCGGACGTGGTCCGCCGCGCGCAGTCGTTCCTTTCCGACGACAGCCTCCCCGCGGCCCTGACCACCCTCGAAAGCGTGCCCGAGACGGAGCGGGATTTCCGCTGGCACCTCCTGAAGGCCCGGGCGCTCACGAGCTCGCGGCGGGGCGTCGAGGCGCTTTCGGTCCTGAACCTGGTGATCCCTTCCGCGATCGACGAGCGGGCCGGCCTCGAATGGGAGCGGGCCCTGGCCGCGGCCGACGCGGCGACCGTCAAGGGGAGCGGCGGGAGCCTGCCCGCGGCCGAGCGGGCGCGGATGCTCGAAGCCTCGCACCGGTATCTGATCAACGTGATCCGCTCCCACGCGAGCCTCGACCTCGAGGCCAAGGCGCTGCGGAGGATCTACGACGACTTCAAGGAGGCCGGCCTGTTCGAGCCTGCCCTCGCCGCCCTGCGCATCCTGCGGCGGATCGATCCCGCGGACGGCACCGGCACCTCGGACCTCTGGGAGCAGGGCTGGAACCTGTACCAGAGCGGCAACGCCTCCGGCGCCGTGGGGGTGTGGAGCGAGATGGAGGGGATCTACCCCGACCACCGGGAGACCCAGCGGGCGCGCTACTGGAATGGCCGGGCTCTGGAGGAATTGGGGCAGCCGGACCGGGCGCGGGCGATCTACGCCGAGCTCGCGGCCTCGTCGGACACCTCGGACTTCTACTTCCGCCAGGCCCTCGCCCGGCTGGGCGAGCCGACCCCGGCCGTTCGGGAGAGCACGACCCTCCTTACCCAGGCGGCCACGGCCCCGTGGCCGTCCGACCCGGCGCTCCTGAGGACCAAGCGGCTGACCGACCTGGGGCTGGACGCCCTCGCGGCCGAGGAGACGGAGCTCGTCTCCGACCGCGCCAACCCGCGGGAGCTCCTGGCGCTCAAGGCGATCGTCCTCTGCCGCCAGGGCGAGCAGCGGTCGGGCCTGATCCTGCTGCGGGAGGCCTACCCGGCTCTGGGCGGGCCCTACCAGGCGTCGGTCCCCCTGGACGTCCTGCACGCCTACTACCCGCTCGACTACGCGGACGAGATCCTCGCCCAGGCGGAGCGGACGGGCCTTCCCGCCTCGCTCATCGCCGGCATCATCCGCCAGGAGAGCGCCTTCGACGCCAGGGCCACGAGCCCGGTGGGCGCGCGCGGCCTGATGCAGCTCATGCCGGCCACGGCCCGGGAGGTGTCGGGCAAGGTGGGCATCCCCTACCAGCCGGACCGTCTCTACACGCCCGAGGTGAGCATCCGGCTGGGCAGCGCCTACTTCCGGGAGGTGCTGGACGGCTTCGAGGGCAACGTGGAGCTGGCGCTCGCAGGCTACAACGGCGGCCCGAACCGCATCCGCCGGTTGTGGAACGAGCAGGGGGAGGAGCCGCGGCTCGACGACTTCCTCGAAAACCTGGGGATCGACGAGTCGCGCAACTACGTCAAGCGAATCCTCGTGCTGTCGGACAGCTACCGGCAGCTCTACCCCTCGCTGGGGTAGCCGGACGCGAAGAGGGGTGCCGGGCGGTTCCGGCACTCCCCTTGCAGCCCGCGCCTTGGGGTTTGAGCCATGAGCGCGAAAAACACCGAGGACACCCGGTTCGACCTGCTCGTCCAGTTCTCCCGCGAGCTGTCGGACTCGCTCGACTTCCGCGAGACGCTCGCGAGCCTGGTGCGCTTCCTCGTGCCCACGCTCGCCGATTGCTGCACGCTGGACGTCTTCAACGAGGACGGGAGCGTCGAGCGGGCCGTGGCCGTCCACCGGGAACCCGAAGGCCAGACGGTGCTGGACGAGATCCGCCGCCTCTACCCGCCGCGGGTCGGCTCCTCCGCGCTCTCCGGAAAGGTCCTGCGGACCGGCGAGCCCATCCTCCTTTCCGAAATCACGGAAGAGAATCTGCGCGCCTCGTCGCGCGACGAGGGGCATTTCGAGCTGATCCGGAAGATCGGCCCGAAGTCTTCCATCCTGCTCCCCCTGGTGGCCCGCGGCCGGATCCTGGGCTCGCTCGCCTTCTCGATCGTCTCCGGAGACCGCCGCTACGGCCCCGGCGACCTCGTCCTCGCCGAGGAGCTGGGCTACCGCGCGGCGCTCGCTCTGGACAACGCGCGGCTCTACCGGCAGGCCCAGGATTCGGCCCGGCGCCTGGAGGAGAACGCGGCGCTTCTGGACGCCCTCGTGGCGGGCGCGCCCGTGGGCATCTCCTTCCTCGACCGGGATCTCCGCTACCTGCGGATCAACGAGGTGATGGCGAGGATCAACGGCACCGATTCCGTCGCCGTCCTCGGCCGGCCGATCCGCGAGGTGCTCCCCGACCTCTCCTCCCGCCTGGAGCCGTTCTACCGGCGGGTGCTCGAAACCGGCGAGCCGGTCGTCAACCTGGAGGTGAGCGGCGAGACCCCCGCGGCTCCCGGCCTGCGGCGCCACTTCCTCGCCAACTACTACCCGATCCGCGCCGTGGAGAAGGGGCCGCCGGTCGGCGTGGGTGCGGCGGTCGTCGAGATCACCGCCCGCAAACAGGCCGAGGAGAGGCTCCAGGAGATCAACCAGACCCTCCAGGCGCTGATCCGGGCGTGCCCGCTCGCGATCATGGTCCTGGAGCCTGCGGACGGCTCGGTCCGTCTGTGGAATCCCGCGGCGGAGCGCATCTTCGGCTGGGCGGAGGCCGAGGTGCTCGGCCGGCCCCTCCCGGCCGTCCCCGGGGAGAGGAGGCAGAAGTTTCGGGAGAACCTCGCCCGGAGCCTCGCCGGAGAGACGTACCAGGGCTTCGAGACCTACGGCTTGCGCAAGGACGGCTCGCGGATAGAGACCAGCCTCTGGACCTCCCCCTTCCCCGACCCCGGAGGCGCCGTGCGGGTGATGATCCTCGCCGCCGACGTTTCAGAGCGCAAGCGCCTGGAGGCGGAGCTCGAGCGCCGCGTGGACGAGCTGGCCGAGGCCGACCAGCGCAAGGACGAGTTCCTGGCCATGCTCGCCCACGAGCTCAGGAATCCCCTGGCCGCCATCTCGAACGCCGGCCACGTGCTGGGCGCCCGGCCCTCGGGGGACCCGCGATCCGAGGAGCTCCTCGCGGTCATCGGCCGGCAGATCCGCCACCTCTCGCGCCTGGTCGACGACCTCCTGGACGTCTCGCGCTTCACCCACGGCCGGATCGGGCTCCGGAAACGCCGGGTCGAGCTCGCGCCGGTGGTGGCGGGGGCCGTGGAGACGGCGCGGCCGCTGATCGAGGCGCGCGGCCACGACCTCGCCCTGTCCCTGCCCGGCGAGCCGGTGTGGATCGAGGCCGACGCCACCCGGATCGAGCAGGTCCTGGCGAACCTCCTGGCCAACGCGGCCAAGTTCACGGACCCGGGAGGCAGCATCCGGCTCACCGCGGAGCGGCAGGAGGACCGGGTGGCCCTAAGGGTGCGCGACACGGGCGCGGGCATCCCTAAGGAGCTCCTCCCCCGCGTCTTCGACCTCTTCGTCCAGGGGGAGCGCTCGCTCGACCGGTCCCACGGCGGCCTGGGGATCGGCCTCACCCTGGTACGGAGCCTGGTCGAGCGGCACGGCGGGACGGTTTCGGCCGCGAGCGAGGGCGCGGGCCGGGGGAGCGAGTTCACCGTGCTCCTGCCCCTCTCCGCTCCCGACGCCGCTGCGGGGCCTCCCGCCCCGGAGAAGGGGGGAGAGGCGCCGCGGATCTCGCGCATCCTCCTCGTCGAGGACAACCAGGACGCCGCCGCCGCTCTGGCCGAGCTGCTGCGGATCTGGGGGCACGAGGTCGAGGTGGCCTACGACGGCCCTGCCGCCCTCGAAGCGGCGAAGGCCTCCCCGCCCGAGATGGTGCTCCTGGACATCGGTCTGCCGGGGATGGACGGCTACGAGGTGGCCCGCCTCCTGCGCGGCCAGCCCGGGCTCGCGCGGGCGACGATCGTCGCCCTGACCGGCTACGGCCAGGAGTCGGACCGGAAGCGTTCGAGCCTCGCCGGGATCGACCACCACCTGGTCAAGCCGGTCGACCTCGAGCACCTCCGGCGGCTGGTCGGCGAAGCGGTCCCGGCCTAGGTTTCCCGCCTGGTTTCCCGCCGGATAGGACATTCGGGCAGATCTTTTGCAGGAAAAAAGCACCCGGACCCTATGCTCAAAGGAGACATCGGATGAATCTGTATGTAGGGAACTTGCCCTACCGCATCTCGGAAGACCAGTTGAAAGCCGCCTTCGAGGAGTATGGCCAGGTCTCGTCCTGCACCATCATCAAAGACAAGGTCACGGGCCAGTCGAAGGGCTTCGGTTTTCTCGAGATGCCGGAGCGCACGGAGGCGGAAGCGGCGATCAACCATCTGAACGGACGCGATTTGATGGGCCGCAAGATCAATGTGAACGAGGCCCGCCCGCGCGAAGACCGCGGCGGCGGGATGGGCGGACACCGCGGGCGCAACGACACCGCCGGCGGCGATCGCTGGTAACCGTTCCAGGGGACCGAAGCCGCGGACCGTGCTTCCTCCCCCGAGGGGCTCGGTCCGGGCTTCGCCCGGGGGGCCTTGCCGCCCCTCACCGGGTAAATCTTGCCCTCCCCCTTTTCTGTTTTTCCTTTTTCCTTCCATCCGGAACCGGACACGCCGGCCTCCGGGGGGCCTGGGTGGTCCGGATTTCGCAAGCATTCCCAGACCACATGCAGTACCTCATCCGGGCCTTTGCCGTCTCCGCTCTCTGCCTCTCGTGCGCCGCGCCGGAGCCGCAGAACGGCCTCGCGCTCCAGAGCTCCCCTCCTCCGGTCCCGGCCGCAAAAGCGGCGCCTGCGCCGGCCCCGCCGGGTGGCGCCTCGGCCCGGGTCGCGCTGACGGTGCGCGAGACCGCCGGGGTGGGCCGGGCGGGCGAGGTGGTGCGCTCGGGGGTGCCCCTGCCCCGCTCGCTCGGCGTGCGCGACGTCCGCGGCCTCGCCGTGGTGGACCCCGGCGGCCGGCCGGTGCCGGCCGACTTCGCGGTCCTCGCCCGGTGGAACGCCGGCAAGGACGACGCCACGGCGCCGGTCCAGTGGCTCCTGGTCTCCTTCCCCGCCACGGTGCCGGCGGACAAGAGCGCCGTCTACACCCTGGTGACCGACGGCTCGGCCGGCTCCAACCCGGCGCCGCCCGTGGCGGTGAAGCTCACCCGGGAGGGAGGGCAGGTGGTGGTCGACACGGGCGCCGCGGTCTTCCGGCTGGGCAAAGACGCCGGCGCCCTTTTCGATGAGATCTCGGTGGGTGGAAAACGGGTGGTGACCGGGAGCGAGATGACGCTCCGGGCCGGGGGCGCGGCCGGCCGGCACGCCAAGGTGCGGAAGCTCCGGGTGGAGCATGCGGGGCCGCTCTCGGCCGTGGTCCTCGTGGACGGCGCTTACGGCCTGCCGCCCCTGGGCAAAGGCGAATTCAGCTCCCGGCGGCGCTACGTCTTCACGGCGGGCTCCCCCACCGCGGTCGTCCGCCACGCCGTGGCCTGGGAGGGGAACCTGGGCTGCCAGGGGTGCAGCACGACGGACAAGAAGGCTCCCAACGGCGCCCTGGTCGAGGGGGCCCGCGACGCGCTCGCCCTGGACCTCGGGGGCCCCGGGACGGTGACGGCGGTGGGCGCCTTCAAGTCCGCCGCCCTCGAAGGGGCGGTGAGCGCGGAAGCCGAGAACCGGACCGCCTCGGTGCGCCAGCTCCTGCGCTCCCAGCGCACCGCTCCCCTCCGCTTCGAGGTGGCCGTGGCCGGACAGAAGAAGGAGGGGGAAAAGGCGGACGGCGGGATGCTCGCCGTCTCGGGGCCCGCGGGGTCCATCGCGGTCGCCCTGAATCACATGCACCGCTACGAGCCGCAGGCCCTCCGCCTCCTGCCGGACGGACGCCTCGCGATCGACATCGCGGACGACAAGGCCTGGCTGGCGCATCACCAGGGGCTCTTCGCCACCTTCGCGGTCACCGCGCTGCCGGCTAAACTCGAGCGCGCCGGCCTCGACCGGCTGCTCTGGGCGCCGCTCAACCGGCCGCTCCGCGCCTGGCCGGACGCCGCCTGGTTCACCGCCTCCGAAGCCGTGGCCGAGGTGCCTGCCGGAACGCTGCCCAAGAAGCTCGCCGCCTACGACGAGGTGATCCCGAAGGTTTTGAACGAAACCCTCCGCCAGGTGGACTCGGACGGGACGACCGGCCTCATGACCTTCGGCGTCTACCCGCGCTACTGGGGAGAGAAGGGTTATCCCGGGGAGATCGAGTGCAAGGATGACCCCACGCCCGGGGAGGAATGGGACCGCACCTTCTGGTGCGGAGCCTGGACCGACTACCACAACGCGGTGTCCAACGCGGCGATCTGGGCCATGCGCTCGGGCGACGTCTCCTGGCTCGACGAGGTCGCCGTCCCCGGGGCGCTGCGCACGCTCCACACCCAGATCATGCAGTGCGGCCCCGAGGAGCGCTGGTTCTACTGCGGCCAGGCGCCGACCGGCTACGGCGCCTACCGGACCGACTTCAACAGCTCCCACGCCTACTTCGAGAACCTCTTCCTCTATTACTGGCTGACCGGAGACTCGATGGTGGTCGACGTCGTCGAGCGCGGCGGCGACAGCATGCGGAGGTTCATCTGCGACTCCCGCGGGCAGGGTCCGTCGACCGACCCCAAGGGGCCCCAAGGCCCTCCCTGCGACACCGGCAAGACGCCGAAGAGTGGCGCCAGCCTCACCGGCCGGGTGGGCTCGCAGTGGATCAACGCCTTCCGCTTCTTAGGGCTCGCGAGCGGCGACCCGAGCTTCCTCGAGGATTACAGAAGCGGCCTCGCCCGGGCCCTCACCTGGAACTACGCCGAGCTCGAACGGGGCGGCCGGCGCTACGGTTTCCTCGGCGGGGACAAGATTCTAGAAGGCCCCGGCACCTACGAGGCCGGCCCCTGGTGGACGACCGGCTTCTACGACGCCGAGAACCTCTACAGGTTCAAGCGCGACACGGGGGACGCGCCGCTCGGCGATCCCGCGATCCCCCCCAGCCAGGCGCTCGCCGCTCTCGCCCGGACCGTGGTCGAGATCGGCTCCCGCCAGTTCGGGGACGGCACGCCGGCCGGCAACTGGCCGCGCCTCCTCGTCTACACCTGGACCGGCCCGCGCATCGGCGGCACGCTCACCGCGGTAGAACCCAAGGACCGCGAGCTCTACAACACGGAAAAGGCGGGATCGCTCGCCCTCCTCGCGCGCGCCGGCCGGCAGACCGGGGACCCGGCGCTGATCGAGGCCGGGGACGACCTGATCCGGTTCGTCCTCAAGACCCAGGGGGGAGACGTCCTTCCCCTGGGCAAGATCCAGGGGCAGTACCTCACGCGGCTCCACGCGGCCGTGGCCGTGGCGGCCGAGCCTCCGCCTCCCCAGCGCTGACGGGCAATCTTCTTGCAACTCGGGGCAGCGAACGGTCCGGGGCTCCGGATCCAAAGGGAGGAATTCTGAACGACATGCAGGCCGGCGGAGACAGTCTCGCAGTTCCCCTGAGCGGCCCGGCTCCCGCTCTCTCTCCGACCGCAGACTCGGCCTACCGGCAGCTCCGCCGGGGAGGAGCGCTCTTCGGCGTCACCCAGGTGGTCGGGATGGCGCTCGGGTTCCTCTCCGGCATGATGATGGTCCGGGTTGCGGGGCAGCGCGACGTCGCCTCCTACATGCTGCTCCAGCAGGCGATCCTGTCGGTGAGCCTCGTGCTGCAGCTCGGCCTCGGCCCGGCCGCGCTGCGCTTCGCTCCGATCAGCCGGGGGCGGGGGGGAGAGCGGGCCACGGCCCTCCTGCGCCGGCGGCTGCTCAGCCTCCAGATCACGCTCTGGACATTGGTCGTGCCGCTCCTCGCGCTCTCCTGGCCCTGGATCGCCGCGAAGCTCGACGCGCCGGAGCTTGCCCGCGCGACCCCGTTCCTCCTCTCCGCCGCGATGCTGATCTCCCTGGGCAACCTGTTCGACAGCTATCTGCGGGCCTTCCGGATGTACGCGCTGTCGGCGCCCCTGACCCACCTCGTGCCCCGCGGGCTCATCCTGGGAGGCTTCGCCGGCCTCTGGGCGACGGCGAGCGGCAAGGTTTCCTGGGAGGTGCTGGCGGCGGTCTACGGGCTCGCCCTCCTGGTCACTGCGATCGGATACGCCTTCGCCCTGACGGCCACGACGGAGGAGGAGACCTCCGAGCCGCGCGCGGCCACCTCGCCCCCTCTCATGCGGGAGATCCTCTCGACCTCGACGGCCATGGGCCTGAGGAGCGCCGCGTCGGTCCTCTACGTCTCGTCGAGCCTGTGGATCCTCTCCTGGGCGCGCCCCCACGAGGAGGTGGCCGTCTACGGCGTCGCGGCCACCCTGCTCCAGATCCTCGCGGCGATCCCCGGCATGGCCGGCTTCGTGATCCCCCAGGAGTTCTCCCTGCTCTACGCGGACGGCCGCAAGGCGGAGATGGAGCGGCTGGCCCGCACCGCCTCGACGTTCGTCGCAGGGCTTTCGCTCGTGTCGCTCCTGGGCCTGCTGCTCTTCGGCCACCTGCTGATCCGGATCGCCTATGGCTCTCCGTACGTAGGGGCCTGGAGCATCCTGATGATCCTGGCCGTCGGCAGCTTCTGGGACACCGCCTCGGGCGGCGCCGGCTACGTCCTCCAGATGACCGGACATCACACGCGGCTCCTCCTCCTGACCCTGGGCGGCGGGCTGCTCAACATGGCCCTGAGCTTCGTCCTCGCTCCGCTCTGGGGAGGGCTCGGCATCGCGATCGCGACCACGCTCACGCTGATCACCTTCAATCTCGCCACGGTCTCCACGGTGAAACGGCTCTTGGGCGTGCGCACGTTCGTCTACGGAAAGCCTTCGGAATGGCTCGATACGTTGCGGTGGGTCGTTACCGGGAAGAAGGGGAGGAATTCACGATGAAGGATCGATTGTGGATCGTCGGTGGACAGCAGAGGGTCACTTTCTACCAGCTCAAAGAGTGGAACCAGTTCAAGAAGGCGCTCGTGGTCCGGGTTGCGGAGGGAAAGGCGGAACCCGTGCTCGAATACGAGTCTCCTCCCGAGCACTGCCCCGACGAAACCCCGTCGCACCTCTTCAAGGCCGCCACCATCCAGGGGGACACGGCGTATCTCTGCACCCAGACCGAGGTCCTCCTGTGCGACTTCCCGAGCTTCGCGATCCGGCGGGTGATCTCTCTGCCGTGCTTCAACGATCTGCACCACGTGCTCCCCGGACCGGACGGCACCCTCTTCATCGCCGTGACCGGGCTGGACGCCGTGGCCGAGGTCTCGCCGGAGGGGGAGCTCCTCCGGCTCACCAGCGTCCTGGGAGGCTCCCCCTGGGACCGGTTCTCGCCGGACGTCGACTACCGCAAGGTGCCGACCACCAAACCCCACCACTCGCACCCCAACCACCTCTTCTTCCTGGACGGCCGCCCCTGGGTGACCCGCTTCGAGCAGCGGGACGCGGTGCCGGTCGACGGCGCCGCGAACGGGCACTCCTCTTTTCCCGTCGCGAGCGAGGGGATCCACGACGGCCACGTGAAGGGGAATCTGCTGTGGTTTACCACGGTCAACGGATGCGTCGTCCGCTTCGACCTCCGGACGGAGGAAAAGAGCCTCCTCGACTTGAACGACCTCAAAGATCCGGAGGACGCCGACCGCCCCCTCGGATGGTGCCGCGGGATGCTCCCCTTGAACGACCGCCAGGCCTGGGTGGGTTTCAGCCGGCTGCGCTACACTCGCCTCCGCAAGAACCTGAGCTGGCTCCGCCATGGCTTCCGGGAGACGGAGTACCACCGGCTGCACCCCACCCGCATCGCGCTTTACGACATGGAGCAGCCGGCGCTGCTTCAGGAGATCGACCTCGAGCCGGCCGGCCTGGGAGCGGTGTTCAGCATCCACCGGGCCTGACGCGGCCGGCTCGCTTTTTGCAGATTTCCTGGAAGACAATGTGGACTCCTGAAACCGAGCCATCCGCGGGGCGCGGCCCTGCCGTCTCCCTGCCGGTGCCGGCGGCGGACCCCGAGGTCCGCGAGCGGTCGCGCGCCGTGACCCTGGCCCTCCTCTCCGTCCTCCTCCTGGCGGCCGGGATCCGCTTCTGGGGCCTGCTCCACGACCTCCCCTTCTCCTACTTCGGCGACGAGCTCCACTTCATGCGGCGCTCGATGGCTCTGGGCACCGGCGACCTGAACCCCCACTGGTTCCACAAGCCGGCGTTCCTCATGTACGTGCTGGCTTTCTTCTACGGCCTCTACTTCGCCTTCGGGATGCTCGTGGGGAAGTTCGACTCGACCGCCGAGTTCGGGGCCCACTTCCTGTTCGAGCCGGCCCCCTTCCTCCTGATCGGCCGGCTCGTGGTGGCGGCTTTCGGGGTGGCCACGGTCTATCTCGTCTACCGGATCGGCCGCAGAGTATTCGGCACGCCGTGGGCCGGGATCGCGGGAGCCTTGGCCGCCGCCGTGCTCGCGCCCATGGTCTACTCCGCGCAGACGATCAAGAGCGACGTACCGTGCGGCTTCCTGATGACCCTCTCGGTCTATGTCTACCTGCGGACGCGGGAGACGCCGGGCCTGCGCCCCCTGGTGATCTCCTCGCTCCTCGCGGGTGTCGCCATGGGCACGCACTACTACGCGATCGTCCTCGTGCCGACCTATCTCGCCCTGGAGCTTCTCCGGGGTTTCGACCGCTCGGTCCATTGGGGCACGGTCCTCTTGCGCGGCGCTCTCGTGGGCGCCCTCTTCCTCGCCGGCTTCTTCCTCTCGTCTCCCTATAACTTCCTGGACCCCACCTGGGTGCGGGACAGCACGGCGGGCGCCAGGAAAAGCCTCGGCCTCGACAAGGAGAAGGCGGCCCACTTCGAGCCGGACACCCGGACCGAGTACAAGCCCGGCCCCGCGGCCTGGGCCGGAGCCTCGGCCCACTTCTTCAAGGTCGTCCTGGGCCGGCGGGTTCTGGGGATCGCGCTCTCCCTCCTCGTGGCGGCCGGCCTGATCGTCACCCTGGCCCGGCGCGAGACCCGGTGGTACGGCCTCCTTGTCCTGATCCCCTGCCTCTTTTTCTTCCTCGCGGCGATCACCGTGGCCGCCTACCACGTGCAGCCCCGGCATCTGAACGCCCTCTATCCGCTGCTCGCCACCCTGATCTGGCCCGGGGCGCGCGCTCTGCTCTCGCCGTTCCGGATGCCGGAGGGCCGGGTGGGCCGGGCCGCCCTGGTGCTGGCCGCCCTCGCGTGCCTCCCCACGCTCGCGGAGACGGTCCGCTTCAACCGGGAGCTCACCAGGCTCGACAGCCGTCTGGCCGCCTACCGCTACGTTCACGAGAGCCTCCCCAAGGGCGCCCGGATCCTGGTGGACGACTACGGGCCGTTCCTGAACCCGAGCCCCGCCTCGGCCGACCGGATGGCCGCCGTCCTGGCCGGCCTGGACAAGGGTCCGTTCACCCACCACCAGGATCTCCGGATCGAGCTGCTGCGGAAGTACCCGCCCGCGGACGGTTTGAACATGGACGAGCTGGGGCACCAGTGGTGGCTCCCGCGGGAGAAGTCGGACGCGGAGCTGCGGAGCAACCCCGTGGACCTGGACATGGGAAGCCCCCTGGTCACCCGCCAGCCCAAGACCGTCGAGGAGCTCCGGGCGGACGGCGTCCGCTTCGTGGTCACCAACAGCGAAGCCCGCGACCAGTACTTCACGAAGGGGCCGCGCGGCCGGAGCTTCCCCTCCTTCGCCCGCTTCTACCGGAGCCTCGAAAAGACCCGCCGGCTCGCGACCTTCGACCCCAGGGAGTGGAACGGCAAGGGCCCGGTCGTCTGGGTCTACGACATCACGAGGCCCGCTCCGCCGGGGCAGCCCCCGATCACCCTCGAGGGGCGGCTGACCTCGCCCCAGGCCCAGGAAGAGAAGCAGTAGAGGCTCAGTCCAGCGGGCATTCCGCGGCGCTCGCCGCCCCAAGCTCGCGCGCAACGTCCAGCATCTTCGCCGCGTCCTCGCTCCGCAGGGTGGTGTCGACGCGGGTGATCACCTGGGTCCGGGTGAGCGGAAACTCGACCCTGGGATGGCCCGCGTTCAGCAGGGCGGCGACCCCGGCCTGCGCCAGCGCCTTGGCGGCCCCGAGGAGACCTCCTCCGTGCTTGAACCGGAGGGCGGCCCGCGCCGTGACCATCGCCACGGGGCCATACCGCTTCGACTCGGAGAAAAGCTCGGACACTTTTTGCCTGGGCAAGGTTCCGGTCGCGCTCCAGAGGCTCTGGGAGCGGTCCCAGAACGCGGCGGAGCAGCCCGAGGGGACCGGCAGGGGGAGCCAGAGGGCCGCCATCACCCAGAGCACGGAGTCCGGATTCTTTCCCACCGGCTCGGAGAAGACCTGGACGGACGTGGCCCCGGCTCCGGCGGGAACGTCCACCGGGAAGAGGTCGGCGTCCCACGACGCGCCGGCCGAGCCGTCGAGGCGGTTGGAGAGACTGGGATTCCGGCTGACGTCGATCCGGTCGGGCCCGATGTCCACGGCGTCCGCGGCGAAGACCACCAGCTTGCCGCGCCGGGCCGAGGCGCGCGCGGCCCCGTGGTTGAAGGTGAAAGGATCGGTGACCTGGGTGTCGCCCGCGGTGCGGTCCTCCCCGTAGGCGAAGTCCAGCCCGTGGTACACGATCACCCGGGCGGGCGCGGTCACCGCCGGATCGGTGTAGACCACGAGGAGGCCGGCGCCGTCCAGGTCGGCCAGGTTGCTCGCCGGGTCCGCGTCGGAAATCCGGAAGGTCTGGCGCCCGGTCCCCCGCGATCGCACGAGGTCGGTCACGTCGGCCACGTAGCCGAGGTTGTTGATCGGCCCCGCGTTGGTGTCCGGCTGGGATTCCGAGCCCAGGAGGGTCCCCTCGACAGGGGCCAGGTCGAGCGCGAGCACCTGGTCCTTGTAGGGTCCGTCCTCCGGAAGGACACACGGGCCGCCCGGCTCGTCCTGCGGACAGGGGCGGTCGCGGCCGGCCCAGTAGAGCAGGGCGAGCTCCACCGGGCCGCCGATCACCACGGTCAGGTTCTTCGACCGCCCGCCGAGCAGGCCCGCTCCGGCGTAGGCGACCGAGAGCCCCGGCCCTTCGAGGTCGTGAGCCGGAAAGAGCGCCGTCGCTTCCAGAACCGTAGCGGAGCCCAGGAGAACCATCGACGCACAGACCATTCCTCGGAACGAGCGAACCGGCTTCATGTCCATCCTCCTTCGATGCTGCGGAGACGGAACAGCAACCGGCGTACCATCTACTTATAGATATATAACGCCCAATCGTCCTCGGACGGCGCGGTGAACGCACAGACCCTCCCGCCCGCGACCTGGGGTCCGTTGCGGAAGCCGCCGGTCCGCGGGTCGTACCAGCGGACCTTCAGGGGACCCGGAGCTCCCCGGAGGTTCGCCCGGATCGTGCCGCCTTCAGGGAGGTAGAAGACGAAGGCGCGCTTCCTTTCGGTGAGGGCCCAGGCGTCGCCCGCGAGGACCAGCCGGTTCGCGGGCTCCAGGCGCTCGAAGCGGACGGTTTCGGCGAACCGGGCGAGATGCGAGAGGAAAGCGCCGGTCCCCACGCCCGCCGCGCCGGACAGGAAGGCGGCCCAGGCCCTCTGACGGTTCGCCGTGTCCTCGTCGCCCAGGCCGTGCTCCTCCTGGAGGAGCGGCTTGGCCGCGAGCCCCCGGTGCGCGAGCCCCAGGGCATGGACGGCCTCGGGGCGGGCATCGTTGCCGGCCTGGATGTCCATGAAGTCGGCCCACGGGGCGTTCGGGAAGGCGAACGGGCCGGTAGTCCCGTGGACGGTCGCGAGCCTCCCCCAGGGGTTCTTCTCCTGGAGGAACCGGGCGTGGCTCTCGACCTCCTCCGGGGACCACCCCTCCTGCCACTCCAGGGCGAGGGTGAAGATCGTATTGACGTAGCCGGACAGGCGGGCCATGGAGTAGCGGATGAGACGCTTCCGGTCGTCGTCGGGCAGGTCGCCGAACCCGGAGTCGTCGGCGAACACCCAGAGGTGCGCCACCATCCCGGCGTCGCGCATCCGGATCACCCACCGCTCGTACATAAGGAAGCGGGCGAGGTCGAGCCGCCGCTTGTCGTTGGCCTCCGCCGTCCCCACCCAGGGGGTGGTCGAAACGCTCCCGTAATCGCCGCGGTTGGCGAGGTAGACGTTGATCTTGTTGAGCCCCAGGTCCACGTGGCGGGCGAGCAGGGCTTCCCGTTCCCTTTCCCCGAGCTCCTCCGAGAACATCGTATGGGAGTACTTGAGGGGAGAGGGGGCGGCCCGGTCGAGGAACTTGCCCACGAGAAAGACCGGCCCGCCCCCCCGCCGCGCGAACGCGCGCGGCCGCCCCGGGCTCACCCCGACCGGACCCTGGCCGAAGACGCCGCCCAACCGCCCCTCCACGGTAAAGCGGCCGGAACGACCCTGGAGGCCCGGCACGTCGCTCGCCGTCTCCCAACTCCACACGCCCGGCTCGTCGGCCGAGACGCGGACCTTGAACACCCGTCCCGAGGAACCCCCTTCGCCGTTCCCGTCAAAGAAGCCGTCCACGTTGAAGCGGCGGCCCGAGGGCGCGGTCACCCGGGCGGTCACGCCCAGGTCGAAGGGGTTCGGGGTCCCCGCGATCCCGTCGTAGGAGGCGCCGGACTGGAGGACGATCTCCTCCGTCCCGTACAGGGGGACGGCCGCAGCGGGCACGGCTGCGAAGACCGCCAGGAAAACCAGGGAAAGCATTTTTACAATCATGTTCTTCGATCCGTCTCTAAATCCTCAGAGATAGCCTTCGGCCCGGTACCACTCGGCCGTCCGCCGGAGCCCCTCGTCGATGTCCACCTTGGGCTGGTAGCCCAGCTCGCGCTTGGCCTTGTCGATCTTGAACGCCCGGTTCTGGCGGTACCAGTCGACCCGGCGGGGGAAGATCGGGGGCGCCACGCCGAAGGGCTTGCAGACCGCCTCGCAGAGGTGTCCGGCCACCAGGATGGGCGTGATCGGGTAGTGGGGGATCTTCACGTTCACGTTCAGGGCTTTCGCCACCCTCCGGACGAGGTCCTTGATCTCCAGGTACTGCTCGTCCGCGATCAGGTAGGCCTCCCCCACCCCCTTGCCCTCCTCCATCGCCAGCACGAAGGCGTCGACCAGACTGTCGATGTAGAGCGGGTGGTAGTAGGTCCGGCCGCTGCCGAACATGGGGAAGGTCCCCCGGGCCACGCGCCGGAAGATCAGCCCGAAGCGCTCGGGGTCGCCGGGGCCGTAGATCGCGGCCGGGCGCAGGATGACCGTGGGGAGGCCGCGATCGCAGAATTCACGGACGATCGGCTCGGCCTCGTACTTGGTGCGCTGGTAGTAGTCGGCCGGCCGGATCGGCGCGTCCTCTCCGCCCGGAGGGTGGTCGATGTTGCCGTGCACACCGCAGGTGCTGCAGTAGATGAGCTTCTTGACTCCCGCCTCGAGCGCGGCCTCGAGGACGTTCCTCGTCCCTGAGACGTTGACCTCATGGTAGTAGCTGTCGGGGACGTTCATCTCCCGGAAGGCCGCGGCCACGTGGTGGACGATCTCGACGCCCTTCATCGCGCGGCGGACCACCTCCTTGTCCGTCACGCTCCCCAGCACCACCTCGGCCCCCCAGTCCCGGATCTCCTGGGTCTTCAATCCTTCTTTATAGTCGAGGGCCACGACCTCGTGCCCCAGGTCGAGCAGGCGCTTGACCAGCGCCTTGCCCGTAAAGCCGGTTCCTCCAGTGACCAGAATCCTCACAGAGGCTCTACCTCTCGTTCGGCGCAAAGGACGGTCGGCGACCCGAAGGCCCGCGTCCATCCAAGAAATCGGCTCGCCCTCTCCAGACCCCTCGCGACCCCCGGCCGGGAGAGCGCGCGGTGTACGACCATGGGGACGAAAAACTCGCGCCGGGTCGCGGCCCGGCCGAACCCGTGCCGGGAGAGCTCCGCAGCCACCTCCCCGGGCTTGAAGCAGAGGAACGGGCGCGTGTTCCCCTCGATCTTCTTCTTCCAGGGAAAGAGGAGGGTGTAAAAGATGTTCCAGCTCCGCACGTCCGAGTAGTCGACCACCACCGCCCGGTCCGACACCCGGCAGAGCTCGGCCACGAGCTCCCGCCACCGCGGGACATGGGCGAGCAGGCGGAAGGCGATCACCACGTCGAAGGAGCGGTCCGGGAAGGGGAGATCCAGAAGGTCGCAGGCGCGGAACTCGAAGGAGCCCGGAGGCAGGAGCCGGTCGAGCCGCGCCCGGCAGACCTCCTCGCTCCCCGCGACGGTCACCTCGAACCCCCTTTCGAGGAGAGGCCCCGCGAGCTGCGCGTGCCCGCCGCCCACGTCCAGCACCCGGGCGCCGGGGAAGCGGGACAGCATCCCGAGGAGGATCGCGGCCTGGGTCTCCAGGAAATACTCCCCCACCGGCCCCGCGAACCGGCGCGCGTACCCTTCGGACGAGGTCTCGACATCCACCCTCTCCCGCCAGACGGGCATCGGATCCGGCGGCCTGGCGGGGCGGGGAAACGCCCGGCTCACGCGCTCCTCCCTTCCATCGCGGCCTTGCCGGGGAGCGGGGTGGATGGGGCCGGGCGCCCACCCCGCCGGGAGAGCACCGCCAGGGCCCTCTCCGCCACGGCCCGTGCCGTCGTGAGCTTGACCCCGGAAACGCTCAGGAGCCCCTCCGGACCGCCCGCGGCTCCATGATCGAAGACGACCGGCCGCGAGGCGAGCACCGTTCCCCCCGCAGTCCTGGCGGGCAAGCGGCCCCAGAGGACGTCGAGCACCTCGCCCCGCCCGATGCCGAACCCGGGAAGGGCGGCGTTCAGAGCGGCGAGGAAATCCCCGATCCGCACCTCGTCCGGCCCCTCCTCCCCGGAGCTCCCCCGCGGCACCGGGGCGTAGGCCGTGCCCGCGAGGAGCTTCCCCTCGGAGGGGAGGAGGAACCAGGTTTGCGCCCTGGGCTCACCGGCAGCGACGGCCAAGGCTGCCCGCGACAGCGGCTCCCGGTCCAGCAGGAGGTTGAAGGCCAGGGCCGGGCGGAAGAGCCCGGGAATGTCGCGGTCAAGCCGGCGGTCGAGCCGGCGGGCCACCTCCCCGCACCAGGGGCCCGCGCAGTTGACGACCGACCGGGCCCTGAGCGTCAGGCTCCGCCCGGACTCTCTGTCCACCGCCCGGATTCCCGCGGCCCTCTCCTGCTCCACCAGCATCTCCAGCGCCTCCACCCGTTCCAGGGCTGAAGACCCCGAGCGGCAGGCCCGCCGCAGGATCTCGATGACCAGCCGCCGGGGATCGGGCGCCACCGCATCGTGCCAGAGGGCGCCACCCCGGAGTCCCGCGCGGTCTACCGTGGGGAACAGCTCTTCCGTCTCCGCGACAGACAGCAACCGGCCCGGCGGCAGCGCCCGCTCACGGGAGAGGAGATCGTTGATCCGGAGAGCCATCCGGAAGACGGACGGACGCCGCAAGGCGCCGCCCCGGGGCGGATCGTAGAGCGGCATCAGGCAGGGGAGCGGCCGGACCAGGTCCGGAAAATGCCGCAGGAACCAGCGGCGCTCCCGAACCGACTCGCGGAAACGCGGAAGGTCCAGGCTCTGGAGGTAGCGCAGCCCTCCGTGCACGATCCGCAGGCTGTTCCAGGTGGTCTCCTTGCCGAAGCCGCCGCGCTCGACGACGAGGGCCGCGAGCCCCCGCCGGGCCGCCTCCAGGGCCAGGGTGGCGCCATAGATGCCACCGCCGACCACGAGGAGGTCCCAGGTCCGGGATTCCGCCTCTTCGAGGTTTCGTTCGATCATCGAGTCCATGACGAGGCTGCCGGCCGGCCGGTCTGCGCGGGGCTCGGGGCGGAGGACTTGAATCCCACCGGACGATGGAGGCGCAGCAGGGTCTGATCCCGGAAAAAGCGGGGCAGGCTCTCACAGCGGCCGAAGACGCGCGGCTGGCCGGAAAGGCCGCGCAGCCACCGCCTCAAGCCCTCGGCGGGCCGCCGCTCGGAAAGCCCGCCGTCCACGACAAAGCCATAGGAGCCCGCCCGGGTTTCATGCTCCGGCAGGGGGAGGGGATCGCTCCCCGGGAGCACGGGAATCCCGCGGGCCGCCGCCTCGCGGAAGAGGCGCGGGGTGCCGCCGGCGAGCGGCCGGCCGGCATTGTCCCCCAGAAGAATCCACTTCGGCTCGGGCCGGCGGATCACCGCCTCCACGAGGCCGCCGCGGTAGAACCACCATTTGCCGAAGCCCCACGGGAGCACCGGCACGGCGCCGCTCCAGCGCACACGGGCCAGGGCATCTGCGAACGGCAGGCCGTCGGGAAACTCCTCGGCAGAGGCCAGAGCCAGAACCTCCAGTCCCTCCCGCGTCCGCACCTGGCGGCCGGCGATCACCAGGAGCCGCTCTCCCGTGGAGGAGCGCGCCACGATTCCACTCGGCTCCTCGGTAGGATCGAAGCTCCAGGACCCGCTCCCGCCGCCGCTCCGGAGATGCCCGAACCAGTGGGCATCCGCCGGCTCGGCGAGCAGGAGGCAGCCCAGAAAACCTTGTTCCAGGCTCAGTTCCGCGGCGCCCTGCCGGAAGTTGGCGAGGGCGGCATCGAGGAAACGATCCTGATCGAAACCGCGGTGGAAGTGCACGTGTGCATCCACGAGGAGAGGAGCCGGAGCCGGTATCGAGGCTTGCATTCAAAAAATCCCCAGGGTGTTTGCGTCGCCCGCTCCTGGGGAACCGAGCAAGTTTCATGCCCTGGTCAAAAGGGCGTCCTCGAGAACGGCGCTCATCTCCGGAAGCCGGCTTCGCGTTCCATAGATCCGCGAGACTGCCTCCCAGTTGGCCGTGCTCCGCCCCGGACGGCGGGAGAGGGCCTCCGAAGTCCGGTCCGCGAACCGGTCCGGAGGGGTGACCGCCAGGTGCGCGAGGCCGGCGGCATCGATCCCCTCCATCGCCTTGCTCGTAGCCACCAGGAACCGTCCCATGGCCAGAGCCTCGACGACCTTGATCTTGATCCCGCCGCCGCGGGCGATCGGCGCCACCACGACGGCCGCCCGCCGGTACTCGGCCGCCAGATCCTCCACGAAACCGGGCGCCTCGACGCCGGGATGGGAGAAATCCGCGGGAAGCCCCGGTCCCACGAACCGGAAGACCGCCTCCGGGTGCCGGGCGCGGACCTCCGGGGCCACCCGGTTGCGGACCGCATAGGCCCCCTCCCGGGTGGCCGCGTATTCGTAGTTGCCCACCATGAGGACGACCGGCGGACCGCTCTCCTCTTCCTCGTAGAAGGGGTGGAACACCTTCTCGTCAAAGGCCAGGGGGAAGACGAAGATCCGCTTCTCCGGCGCCCACCTCCGGAACACCCGGGCGTCCTCTTCCGAAATCGCGAACGTGGCGAGGGCGTGCCGGCACGCCTGACGTTCCAGGAAGTACAAAGACGGGACGAATGCCAGCCGCAACGGCGCCTGACGGGCGAGGTCCAAGGAGCGCAAGAACTCCACGTTGTGCGAGGCGTAGAAAAACGGTTTTCCGAAACGCCGGGAGAGCCGCCACGCGTAGCCTCCCGCCTTCTCGAACTCGGCAAACAGAAAGTCGATCCGGGAGTTGCGGAGCACCTTCGCCGCCGCCCGGTACAGGGCCGGGCTCCCCAGGAAATATCCCGCCTCGCTGTAGGGGACGGCTGTCAGGCTCGCCAGCCGTCCGGCCAGCTCCTCGTCCCTCCGGCCCGGCGACCTCCCCGCCAGGTGCACCACGTGGGTTTCATAGCGATCGGCCAGAAAACGAAGGATAAGCCTCCCCCGCGCCGCGCTTCCGGAGCCCGGCGCCGTGGGATCGAAGGGGGAGATGTAAAGCAGGCTCTGGCTCCGCATGGCGAGTCATCCGTCATGCCAGAAACTCGGGGGACCTCTCCCCCCGGTTGGGGGACCCCTCCCCCGAGTTGGGGGACCCCTCCCCCGAGTCGGGGGAACCCTCCCCCGAGTCGGGGGAACCCTCCCCCGAGCTGGGGGACCCCTCCCCCGAGCTGGGGGACCCCTCCCCCGAGTCGGGGGACCCCTCCCCCGAGTCGGGGGACCCTTCCCCCCGCGCGACGCCGGAGAGCATCAGCAGATAAAGCACGATATAAGCGGCCGTCATCGCGCCCCCGAAAAGGGCGATGGCGTGGTAGGGCGACAGGCCGCCGTACCACGAGGCCACGAAGACGCCCACCATGAGCGCCAAGCGGACCACGTCCCAGCCGAGCTGGACGCTCTGCCGCTCGAGGATGGCGAGCGTCTGAGCCAGAGGCACGACCACGAGCTGCACCAGGCACATGGGAGCGAGGACCTGGAAATACCGGCCGGTCTCCACCCACTCCCGGCCGAAGACGGCTGAGAACAGCCACGGGCCCAGAACGGCCATAAGGCCGAACGGCACGCTTCCGGCGAGCCCCAGGACGAGGGAGGTCTTGAGGAAGAGCCTCCGCAGAGCGGGCGCATCGTTCCGGGCGAGCTCGGAGGCGTGCCCCGCGTAGACCTGGGAGATCGAATTCCCCACCGTCACCAGCGGGAGCCCCACGACCCGCTGCCCCAGGGAGTACCAGCCCGCCACGGGGGCCCCGTAGAGCACGGCGATCAGCAGAGGAGTGAGCTGGAGCCCCGCCTGATGAAGAAGGCTCGCTCCGCTCGAGAACAGCGGAAAGCGCCGGTAGCGGCTCGCCGCCTTGAAGACCTCCTTCGCTCTGACTCCCGAGAGCGCACCGGGATCGTCGCGCCGGGCGCGGGCGGCGAGCTCCCCGGCCCCCGCCCAGCGCCCCACCACGTCGCCGGCCATCAGACCGAGAGCGCCCGGATGCAGAAAGCCCAGCCCGATCTGGAACACGACGCGGGCCAGGTTCTGGGACACCTGGCTCCAGGCGACATGATGGAAGCTCTTGCGGCGGGTGCACCAGGCGTTGAACGCCTGGTAGATCCCCGCAGCCCAGAGGCTGACCGGCAGCAGCCAGAGGTGAGGTGCCAGAGACGGGGAGTTGGTCCACCGGGTGAGCCGGTCTCCCCAGAGCAGGACCGCGCCCCCGGTGACCGCGGAGACCGCGGTGGCGATCCCCAGGGAGAGGACGAGAAGACTCGCCGCCTCGCGGTCGCTCTCGGGCACCAGGACCGCCCAGTCATAGCGCATCGAGGCCAGTTGGAGAAGACAGAACAGTGTGGCGCTGAAGACCGCGAAGGACCCGAAATCCTCCGGCGAGTAGAGCCGGGTAAGCGCCAGGGAGGCGAGGATGATGAGCCCCTGGCCAACGGCGGTGCCGCTCGCGAGGACCCCGACGCTCCGGGCGAACGGGCTTCCCGCCAGCCGCTTCAGTGCCGACACGCTCATGAACAAAGGATACGGGACTGCGCCCGTCAGACCGCCTGGCCGGCGGCCCTCACGCTCACATCCACCCCTGCTCCCGGTACCAGCCGATCGTCGACCGCAGGCCCTCGCGCAGGCTCATGCACGGGCGGAACCCCAGCACCTCCTTCGCCTTGCGGACCGTAAACGCCCGGTTGTTCTGGAAGAAGCTCACCCGGCGGCGGTGGAGCGGCGGCTCCCGCTTGAACGGAACGAAGAGCCTCTCGCAAAGATCCGCCGCCAGGAGGACCGGGCCCAAGGGGAGCCGCAGCCGGGGAGGAGGCACGTCGAGCTCCTCCGCAATCATCGCTACCAGGGACTTCAGGGGGATGTACTCCTCCCCTCCGATGATGAACGCCTCGCCAACCGCTTTCGGATTGCGCAGGGCAAGCCGGAACCCCTCCACCACGTCGTCGATGTGCGCCGGCTGGAAGAGCGCCTCGCCGTTCCCCACCATGACGAAACGCCGCTTCTGGATCATGCGGAAGAGCTTGAGCATTCTCCGGTCGCCGGGGCCGAACATCGAGATGGGGCGGATCACGGTCACCGGCAGCCCGCTCTCCCGGTACGCCTTCCAGACCTCCTGTTCCGCGAGGACCTTGGTCTCCTGGTAGAGGTCGAGCGGATTGAAGGGCGTCTCCTCGTCCGCCGGGATCTTGAGAACGCTCCCGTGCACCCCGATGGTGCTGCAGTGGATGAGCTGCTCCACCCCCGCCTTGCGGCAGGCGGCGACGACGTTCCGGGTCCCCTCCACGTTGACCGCGTGGGCCTCCCGCTCATCCGAGCCCCCCTTGCGGAAGTTCGACACGGTGTGAATGACCACCTTCACCCCGCGGACCGCCCGCTCGACCGAGTCGGCGTCCCGGATGTCGCCCCAGACGATCTCATGGGGATGCTCCTGGACCTCGGCGCGGCGCTCCGGCCGGGCCAGGATGCGAACCGCCTCTCCCGAGGCCGAGAAGCGTGAGGAGAGGTGACTGCCGAGAAATCCGAGCCCTCCCGTGATCAGGATGGGTGCTGCTAGCATCGTTCTCCTCCGGGTAGAGTTCCAAGGTTGAGTCCGCCAGCAGGGGACGTGGAACGACGCGATCCAAGCAATATTGAGAAAGCAAGAATCAAGCCGGAAGGCTCGCGCTCCCCGGCCCTGGTGGCGTAGAGTAGCGGCTCAACCACGAATGACAGGAGATCCACCCATGCTGCAGGACCTGACGCCGTCCTCGTTCGAGGAGCACCTCGGAACGCGCTTCCGG
>DATHUD010000049.1:0-6874 GCA_035462575.1 Thermoanaerobaculia bacterium
TCATCGAGGCGACCACGGCCCAGGCCAAACGGTCGCAAAACCTTTTATAGATCATCTTCGTCTTTCTCCTCAGGTACTTGGAAGGCAGCAGGGTTGATAGGCGCTTCCTTATACGTTTGCGCATCCTCCGAGCGGCAAGTATTTATTTCACTTATCCAGAACCCTCCCTTACTCACGCCCAACGGGATAACCCCTCAGCAATCGCCGTGAAAGGCCGCCGCCGGTCCCCGAAGGCAAGAGCATTCATAGGCCCCGCCGCTGAGGGCGCCTCAGGCCTCCGCTGCCGGGGCGGGTTGTGCGCTGCTTTTTGACTTTGGGTACTTTACCACGGCTGAGACGGCAACCGACCCTGGGCCACCCCCGCTGTTGGCCGGGATCTCTGCAGGCCCCGCTCGGTGCGCGAAGTGAATTATGTCTATACCAGGAAGAATGCTGATCAAAGGCAACGACTTAAGAAATCTAAACATTCCATATTAATCTGTGAGAGGAGTGGCAGAAAGGCCGTTGATCCTATCGAGAGGAGAAGCATGAGGGGGAGGTGCGCAATGCCTCCCCCCGGGCCGGGACAGCCCGCCCCTTGACTCCTCAGTATCGCGCGGCAGGCGACTCGACCCGGCTACAAGCAGATGGTGTAGCAGCCGTTCCGATTGTTTCCGTAGCAGCAGAGCGTCTGGGGGCTCCAAGTGCGGTAACAGCCCTGAGGCTTGTTATCGAGGTTGTGGCAGGGGTTGTGGGAGCTGTAGGCCGGGGTCGGCGTGCCGAGGCTCAGCACGAAGGATCCGGCGAGCATCAAGGCGCTGAGGCAGAGCTTGACGGGCTTCTTCATGTCGTAGACTCCTCCTTGTTTGACCTGATTTAGTGGACCTTCTTCCAAAAATAAGGTACAGGCCGCGAGAGGAACGGGACAAGCAACCGCGCCGGAGCGCCTCACCAGCGGACGACGACCTCGGCGCCCGCCTGGCGCGGCTCGTTCGTCATGCCGGTCAGGTTGTTGAAGTCGATGCCGTTCTGCACGACCTCCTCGTCGAGCAGGTTGCGCGCGAACGCGGCCACTTCGTAGCGCCCGCCCGGGAAGGTGTAGCCGAGGCGCATGCCGACGTCGAACGAGTCGCCGTTGAACTCCTTCGACTCGTAGAGGAAGAAGCTCTTCTCGCTGTGGTACGCCCAGTCGAGGCTCCACATGAAGAGGCTTTCGCCCATCGGGCGGCGGTAGTCGACGATGCCGTTCCAAATCCACTCCGGGGCGTGCGGCAGCGAGTTGCCGTCGACGCGCGCGAGGCCGTTGACGATCGGATCGAGCACCGTGCAACCGCCGCCGCAGGGCGCGACCGCCAGGCTCGGGTCGTCGATCTCGGTGTGGTTGTAGCTGCCGCCGATCGTGAACAGCCAGCGGCTGATGGGCGCCCAGTCGATGTCGGCCTCGAAGCCGTAGCCGTCGGTCTTGTCGGCGTTGAGCAGCGTGGCGGTGTTGAAGCGGCCGCCCACGGCGACGAGCTGCTGGCCGTCGACCTGGTACCGGTAGGCGGCGAGGTTCAAGCGGAGCTTTCTGTCCATCAGCTCGCTTTTGAGGCCGATCTCGGCCGAGAGGATCTCCTCCTCGTCGGCGATCGAGACGCAGTTCGTGGCCGGGTTCGTACCGCCCTCGAAGTCGGGGCAGAAGAGGATGCGGCCCTGGATCGACGGCGCGCGGAAGCCGGTGCCCACGCGGCCGTAGACGTTGACCGCGTCGCTCACCTTCCGAGTCGCGGAGAGGTCCCAGGTGACGAGGTCGGCGTCGGTCGACGCCGTGATCGGCGCCACGGTGGGCGTCTGGAAGGTCGGGTCGGGGCGCTCGGCCGAGAAGTCCTTCTCGTCGGTCGTGTAGCGCACGCCGCCCTTGAAGCTCCAGTCGTCGTTCGGCGCGTAGTCGAGCGAGGCGAACAACGCCCACGACCTGGCCTCCTGGCTCTGGAAGGCGAAGCCGTCGAGCGGGTTGCCGGGGGCGAGGCTGTTGAAGCTGAAGGTCTCGGCGCGGAGATCCTCGTCGAAGTAGTAGAAGCCCGCGAGCCAGTCGAGCTTGCCGTCGGTATCGCTCGCCAGGCGGAGCTCCTGGGTCGTCTGGTCGAGGTCGGGGATGCCGTCGGCGCTCTCGGAGGGGAACGGGATGAGGCCGGGGCCGGAGGGCGGCGCGAAGACGGCGCCGAAGCCGCCGTCGATGTCGGCGCGGCTGTACATCTCGAGGGTCTCGTAGCCGGTCACCGAGGTCAGCGTCCAGCCGCCCAGCTTCCAGTCGAGCTTGAGCACGCCGCCCGTCGAGTCGATGTGCTGCTCGTTGACGCCGTCCTGCGCCACCTCGTCCTGCTCGAAGCCGGAGACGAGCTCGGGCGTGCCCGGCTTCAAGATGTTGGCGCGGAAGAGGCGTGCCGTGCCGTCGACGGTCCAGCCGTGGACGTTGACGAGAGCACTGAAGCCGTCGTTCGGCGCCCAGAGCATCTGGAGCCGGTAGGCCCCGGTGTCGTGGCCGCCGAGCGCGTCGTCCTCGCCCGTGAAGGTGTTGTCGACCCAGTCGCCCTGCGACTGGTGGAGCACCGAGACGCGGCCTGAGAGGGTGTCGGTGATGGGGCCGCCGATCGCCGCCTTGGCGTCGATCGTGTTGAACGTGCCGTAGGAGGCGCGCACGTCGGCGGAGAAGTCGTCGGCCGGCTTCCTGGTGTCGAACTTGACGATGCCGGCGGGGGTGTTGCGGCCGAAGAGAGTGCCCTGCGGCCCGCGCAGGACCTCGGTGCGCTCCAGGTCGAAGAGCGGCATGCCCTTGACCACCGGGTTCTCGAGCACGACCTCGTCGACCACCATCGAGACCGGCTGCGAGGCGTTCAGGTCGAAGTCGGTGTTGCCGAGCCCGCGGATGTAGAAGCGGGGGAAGGCGCGGCCGAACGACGATTCGAGCACCAGGCTCGGCACGCGCGCGGAGAGGAACTTCACGTCGGCGCCGCCCGCCGAGAACGTCTCGATCTCCTCGGAGTCGAGCACGGTGAGCGCGAGCGGCACCTCCTGGATCGACTCCTCGCGCTTCTGCGCCGTGACGGTGATCTCGTCGACGACGGCGGGCCGTTCGCCCGGCTCGTCCGCCTCCTCCGCGGCGGGCGCCTGCTCCGCCGGCGGCTCCTGCGGCTGCTCCTGCGCGGGCAGCAGGCTGCCCGAAATCGTCCAGGCGAGCGTCATCGCGGCGCTGCCCAGCATGCGCTTCCAGTTGGAATCGGCCATGGTTCCCCCCACCGTCAGGAAAGTTCGTAATCAGTGTAGCACCGGCGCGCTCACGTCTCCTCACTTCCCCTGGATGAACTCCCCGATGTCTTTCGACAACTGCTCGAGCGAACCCTGGTGGAGGTACATCATGTGCCCCGACGGGTAGTTCCGGATCGTCACCCGCGCCGGGTCGATGCCGCTGTGGTGCAGCATGTAGGCATTGGCGAAGTAGGCCGTCGCCAGGTCGTAGTAGCCGCTGGCGGTGAACACGCGCAGCGCCTCGTTGTCCTTGGTGCCCTGCGCCAGGTCGCCGGTGACGTCGACGAAGCCGGCGAAGGCGCCGGCCGCGTTCCTCCGCCGCTTCCAGCTCTGGTTGGCCTCCTGGTTCTGGGTCAGGTAGGGCTCCTGGATGTTGGCGCCGAGCTCATTGCGCAGATACTGGTGGAAGAGCGAGACGTAGATCGGCCCCGTCTTGGCGTCGAACGGGTCGCTGTTGGGCGCCTCCGATGCGTTGTCGAGCTCCTTCTGCGCGTAACGGCTGTCGAGGAAGCCCACCGCCATCCCCTCGTCGCGCAGCAGCTCCTTGGCGAAGCGGGGCGCGTAGAGGCGCAGGTCGCTGTTGAGGATGTACTGCTTGGTAACGCCCGTGTAGCGGTGCAGCTTGCCGGCGATCTGCCCCTTCTCCGCCTCCGGGAGCAAAGCGCCGCGGAAGAGGGCCTGCAGGTACTCGCCGGAGGCGAACTGCTCGACCTCGGTGAGCAGCGCCTGCAGGCTCGGCCAGGAATCCGGGAGCTTCTTGTGGTACCACGCCGTCGCGGCGAGCGTCGGCAGGTGCGTGACGTAGGTGAGATCGTTGCCGTTGGTGAAGAAGGGCAAGGCGCCCATGTTGATCGCCGGCGCGATGAGGATCACGCCGTTGAGGCCGATGCCCATTTCCCCCTGGAGCCGCGGTACGAGCATCGAGCCGCGGATGCCGCCGTAGCTCTCGCCGAGGATGTACTTGGGCGAGTTCCAGCGGTTGTGCACGGTGAGGAAGGCGCGGATGAATTCGGCGACGGAGTCGGCGTCCTCGTCGTAGCCCCAGAAGTCGGCGTCCTTCTTGTCGCCGAGCGCGCGGCTGAAGCCGGTGCCGACCGGGTCGACCTCGACCAGGTCGGTGAAGCGCAGCAGGCTCGACGGGTTGTCCTTGAGCCGGTAGGGCGGCGCACCCGGGTCCTCTGCGTCGCTCGGGATGTCGATGCGCTTGGGGCCGACGAAACCGAGGTGCAGCCAGACCGAGGAGGAGCCCGGCCCGCCGTTGAAAAAGAACGTGATCGGCCGGTCCTCCTGCCGCTTCACACCCTCCGCCATGTAGGAGATCGTGAAGAAGCGCGCCGTGGGCTTGCCGTCGCGGTCCCTGAGGTCGATGTCCTCCGCCGTGGCAGTGTAGGGGATGTCCACCCCGCCGGCGGTGAAACGGTGGTGGGTGACGAACTTGCGGGGTGCGGCCGGCGCCACCGCGGCCTTATCCCCGCCCTTGTCGCCCTTGGGGGCGTCCTCGGCGCGGACGGCGGCGGTGGTCGAGACGAACAGGGTCAAAAGGATGGCGAGCGTCGCTTTGCGCATGCGCAGGATCTCCCTCATTGGTGAGCCAGATACGCCTGGAACGGGCGGAAGTTTCAGGATTCCGCCGCTCGCCGTTTCCGCTTCTGCGCAGCGGGACGTAAGTCAGCCCCCCCGGCAAGTGACCTGAGCAGCAGCGAAAGGGCGTGCGCGTACTCGCTTTCGTTGCGCCACGCCGAGAAGTCGAGCACGGGGAAGAGCCCCGCGAGATCAGGCAACTTCTCGTGCTGCGCCGTCCAGGCCCGAACCTTGTCGATCTCGCAGAGGCGGATCGGCACCAGAGAGTCGCGCTTGTGGTACCACGCCAGCTCGATCTCCTGGCGCACCCAGTCGCTCGCCATGCCGTGGGCGGACAGCACCACGATCAGGCGGTCGTGCTGGTTTATGGCCTCGATGATCTGGTCGCGCAGCGACTCGCCGGGAAGCACGTCGAACCGGTCCCAGAACACGCGCACGCCGGCGTCCTCCAGCGACCGGTACAGCTTCTCCGCGAAGCGCCTGTCCTTCGAGCTGTACGAGAGAAAGCAGGTCTCGTACTGACGGGCGAATCGCTGTCCGTTCGCGAGATCCTCGATCAGGCCGCGCGACACGCCGGCCCGGCGCAGGAACGCGGGCGACAACTTGAACCGCGACGCGGTGAGCGTGCTCAATGAGATCTCGCTCGGCGTCATGTGATGCACCGCGTCGAGCCCCTTCACCTCGGACAGATCCACGTCGGTGAGGAGGGTGCGGGATAGCTCCGCGCCGGTGAAATCGGCGCCGGCGAGCTGCGCGCGATTGAAGTTGGTGCCGTTCAAGAAGGCGCGCTTGAACGAGACGCCGCGCAGATCGGCTCGCGACAGATCGGTGTCCACCAGGGAGGCACCCTCGAAAGTCGCTCCGTGAAGGACCATGCCGCGCAGGATGGAGTCGTCGAATCTCGAGTGCGAGAGATCGGCGCCGCTGAAGTCGCGTGTTTCGTGCGTATCCAGCCGGCCGTAATCGAACAGAATCTGCCCGTGCAGGTCATGCGCCCAAGGCTGCGGACGCCCGCGCAGGTCCCGCCCGATGAGCTGGAGCTTCAGCCCAGGGAAGCGAGCCTTGAGAGCGTTCAGGATCATGACGCTTTGTCCCTGGACGAGGACTTCGCCCGCGGTCTCGGTGGCGCGTTGTGTCAGCGCGTCGAGTGGCCGGAGGTGTTCGATGTCGTGGAGCGCGAACCACCACACGGCCTGCTCCGACCCCACGTTGCACGCACCGGCCGCGTCGAGGTGATGGCAGGCGTCGGCAACCAGTTTCCTCGCTTCCACCGTCGTGACAGGGAAGGCATCCTCATTCAGGAATTCGGAGCGTCCGGTGAGCTGCGCCAGCTCCTTGAGCCGCACCGATGCGTTGCGCGCGGCGGGAAGCAGCGAATCGTTTGCCCACGCCCATCGCCAGCTCCCCGAACGCCCCCAGCTTCCGATGAGCGTCGCCTTCGCGCGGACGTAGACATCCTCGCCGTCGGCAAACTGGATAAAGCCCGATTCGGGATCCCAATGCTGGCCGAGCAGCAGCAACTCGGGGTAAGCCGCGATCCTCGCGTCCATCTCCGCGACGGGGTTGCTCTCGATTGTGGACATGGCGCCTCCTGTGAGTCCACCAGTTGCATAAATTTCGCCATTAATAGCCCTTCAATCGCAAGAAGAAAGGTCAGCGCAGTTACTATCCGCTGTTTTGCACGATCGCTCAGACAAGCCAAGTGTTCGATGTCTTCCACCTTCCTGGCAATGTGCATGATTCCAACGGAGCCCGCGAATTCATCCTGGCCTGCATCAACACGGTGCGAGAAGCACTTCCTGGGATATTGGCTTTCACAATGGTCGAGGAGCTCAGGAGGCCGTTTTCGCAGAGTTGAAGTCCCAGGGCCAGCTCGACTACGTTCCCACGCGCACTCTCGCTGGTAACCAAGTCTTCCTGCTTTCGGCCGTTCTGGCTCATAACCTTAACCGTAAGCGGAGAGTTTAGGCTAGACTTCGCCCTGTATCTATAAAACCCCTGTATGGCCAGCCTACCCCCCCCCCCCGAC
>DATHUD010000050.1:0-2641 GCA_035462575.1 Thermoanaerobaculia bacterium
GAGAGGGAGACAGAGGGTGAGGTTTCGGAGGGCAGACCGTCCCCGGAAGCAAGATCTATAGAAGGCAGTGGTACTCATGCCGCTAAAGCCCAGCAAGCGCCGCCGCCACCTCTGCGGCCACCCGTGCGTTGTTCCGCAGCAGCGCGAGGTTCGCCGCCTTGCTCCGCCCCCCCGTAAGCTCGGAGACGCGCGCCAGAAGAAACGGCGTCACCGCCCTACCGCGAAGGCCCCGCGCTCCGGCCTCGGAAACCGCCCGGGAGATCACGTCCTCCACCTCCCCGGCGGGAAGCGCGGCTTCCTCGGGACAGGGCACGCAGAGCAGCATCCCGCCCGTTCCATCCTGACTCCACAGCGCGTGCGCGATGGCGGCGGCCTCCTCTGGCGAATCGACGCGAGCCTCCAGCCGGAGACCGCTCTCCCGGGAGTAGAACGCGGGAAGCTCGTGCGTCCCGTACCCCACCACCGGCACGCCCCAGGTTTCCAGCCACTCGAGCGTCGCCGGTAAATCGAGGATCGCCTTCGCGCCCGCGCAGACGACGAGAACGGGCGTCCGCGCGAGCTCCGGCAGGTCGGCGGACACGTCGGCGTGATCGCCGCGGTGCACGCCGCCGATCCCGCCGGTGGCCATCACGCGAAGGCCGGCCTGGTGGGCCATCATCACGGTGCCCGCGACCGTGGTCGCGCCATCGCGCCCCTGCGCCAGGACCACGGGCACATCGCGGCGGCTGACCTTCCAGACGCCGGACGCCCGGGCGAGGTGCTCGAGCTCGCCGTCTTCGAGGCCGACGTGGACGCGTCCGCCCAGCACGGCGATCGTCGCCGGCAACGCCCCGCCCTCGCGCACCGCGGCCTCCATGCCGCGCGCCATCTCCAGGTTCTCCGGCCACGGCAGACCGTGGGAAATCACCGTGGATTCGAGCGCCACGAGCGGGCGGCCCTCCTTCAGGGAGGACCGCACGGCAGGATGGAGGACAAGGTGGGAATCGAGGCGCATGGCTACGCCGGAGACAGGAAGGAGCTCAGGGCCGCCAGCGCTGTGCGATCGTCAAGACCCGGCGACACGAAGCTCGAAGTCCTGGAGCTTCATGACTTGAACGACATATGCAACAGCGGAATCCAGAGCGATCGAGTAATCGCTGGCTCTCAACGGGAACTCTTCTTCCTGAAGCTTTCCGTCCTGGTTTCGATACGAAACTGTTGCCGAGTATTCTACAACTCTCGCCATACCTTTATCAAACCCCCTCAATTTTCAGTGGTGAAAAGAGCGCGTGCAGGCCAGACCTACGGCTCTCGCGGCGTAGTGTACCACCTCGGGCCGTGAAATGGGAGCCTGTTCGGTGACCCGGGTCCTCTGGTTCACGAGCAAGTTCGAGAAGCCGTCGTAGAGACGCTCCCAACCCGCAACGCACCACCGGCCGAAGGCCCTCATCGGCGACACGCGCACGAACACCCGCAGGCCACCACCGGCGGGACGTCTCTTCGAAGGGCATGCGGCCTCAATGGGTAATGCCCTCTGAATCTTCTCCGTCCTCCCCTTCCCTTCTGCGCTCAGGAGGTCCCGGTAATTTGTAAAGGGAGAGAGGACGGCAACGTCTCGGAGGCTTCAGGCCGGCGGTGCCCTTTGGGACGGGTGCCCTTCGAAGAGACGTCCCGTCGGTGGGGGCCTTTGAGGGTCGGTGCGCATCAGGACCGTTGTGGCCTTTGGGCGGTCGTTCGTTGCGGGTTGGGAACGTCTCTACGTACGCGCCACCCCGCCGTGGCAAGTCAGGCGCAATTCACCCCCGAGGCCGGTACGCCACCCCGTCGATCTCCACCTTTCCCCCCAGCGCCAGGTCCGCCCGCCCGACGGTAATCCGGGCCGGCGGTTGCTCTCCCATGACGGCAATGTAGGCTTTGTTCATTTCGGCGAAGGTTGCCATGTCGGCCAGGAAGACGTTGACCTTGACGAGGTCGGCCAGCGTGGCGCCGCAGGCTTCCAGGATGACGGCGATGTTCCGGAGCGTCTGCGTGGTCTCGGGGCCGGTGCCGCCTTCCACCAGTTCCATCGTGCCGGGTTTCGTGCCCAGGGTGCCGGAGACGAAGATGAAGTCTCCCGCGATTGTGGCGTGACAGAAGGCTGGAAGACGGGCCAGATTTTCTACATGGATTCTTTGCAGTGCCATGCGCGGAACTTACCACGCGGGGCGCCTCCAGGAGTTGACGGCGGCTCGTCGAAGTCTCCCATTCACCGTAGGGAATTCCCATGGGTTGTCGAGATTCCCCACTCGCCGTCGGGGCTTCCCGCAACTCGTCGAGATCTCCCACCCGCCGTCGAGCATTCCCACGTTTCGTCGAGGTCTCCCATTCACCGTCGGGGATTCCCGCAGCTTGTCGAGATCTCCCACCCGCCGTCGAGCCTTCCCGCGTCTCGTCGAGGTCTCCCATTCACCGTCGGGAATTCCTACGGCTTGTCGAGATCTCCCACCCGCCGTCGAGCTTTCCCACGTCTCGTCAAGGTCTCCCGTCCACCGTCGGGAATTCCCACGGCTTGTCGAGCTTTCCCTTCGGCTGTCGAAGATTCCCACGACCCGTCGGGTTTTCCCGTCCTTCGTCGAGATCTCCCGCGGTCGTGGGATTTCTCCTCACGCCTACTTGTTCTTCC
>DATHUD010000051.1:0-2240 GCA_035462575.1 Thermoanaerobaculia bacterium
TCGCCCGGAGCGTGCAGGTGGGAGGGGCCGGCACCCCGGGCTCGGGCAGCTCAGGCCGCTGACAGCACGATCTTGCCGAAGACGCCGCCCCGCTCCAGGGCCTTGTAGGCCTCGGCCGCCCGCTCCAGCGGAATCACGCGGTCGACCACGGGGCGGAGGCGGCCGTCCTTGAGGCGCGACAGGGCGAATTCGGAGAAATCGGCCACGAGGCGGGCCTTCTCCTCCCGTGGGCGGGGGCGGAGCACGGAGCCCACGATCCGCAGCCGGCGGGAGAGGACCGGTCCCAGATCGACCTCGGCCTTGCGGCCGGCCACGAGCCCCACGAGCACCAGCCGGCCGCGGTTCGCGAGGGCGGCCACGTGGCTCCCGAAATCCGGTCCGCCGGTGAAGTCGACCACCAGGTCGGCTCCGTACCCGCCGGTCGCCTCCCGCACCTGCCGCGCGAGGTTCACCCCTTCGAGACAGATCTCCTCCACCCCGTAATCCCGCAGTTGCTCCAGCCGGTCGCGGTTGCGGCCGGCGGCGAGCACGCGGGCCCCGAGCTCGCGGGCGAGCTGCACGGCGAAGCTCCCCATCCCCCCGGTGGCCCCGGTGATCAGCACGGTCTCCCCCTTCCGGAGCCCGCCCTCGGCCACGAGGTTGGTCCAGGCGGTGAGCGCCGCCTCGGGGAGGGCCGCGCCCTCGAGGAAGGAGAGGTTGTCCGGCAGGGGCATGAGCTGCCCGGTGGGGATGGCGGCGCGGGTCGCCTGGCCGCCGCCGGCCACGAGGGCCATCACGCGCTGCCCCGGCTGCCAGAGGCCGGGCCGCTCCGTGCCCAGCACGGTGCCGGCGCACTCCAGGCCCGGCACGTCGCTCTCCCCGGGAGGCGGCGGGTACGTGCCCCGGAGCTGATGGAGGTCGGCGTGGTTCAGGCCCGCCGCGTGGATGGCGACGAGGACCTCGCCCGGCCCGGGGACCGGGTCGGGGAGGTCGCCGACGCGAGGAATGGGACTTTCGGGATCGGTCTGGGGCAGGACGGCGCGCACGGCGCCGATCCTACCCCACCCTCACCCTAATGCGTGCCGACGGGCCGCACCTTCGGCCGCGGCGCGGGATCGGCCGGGGCACCGGGCATCGGCTCGGGCTTCAGACTGCCCGCCGTGACGGGGTGGTCCGAGAGGTTGATGATGCCGTCCTCGATCCACGCGTGCTTGCCGTCCAGCACCTTGAGCGCGACCTTGTACTTGCGGACGTCGTCGTTCGCCCACAGGTCGCGGAACAGGCGGGAGACCTTGCGCCGCGAATTGCGGCAGAAGAGGTCCGCGAGCTCCGCGGCGTTGGCCGCCTCGGGGTGCCCCTGCTCGGTCATGGCCTGGGCGCGGGCGACCGAGGACGCCATGGCGAACAGCTCGTTGGCCACGTCGACCAGACGGAAGAGGAACGCCTGCTTGTTCTGCAGCTTGGCCTGGTGGACGATCATGCCGTGGAAGACCTGCCGGGAAAGGCGCCGGCAGTTGCGCTCGACGAATCGCAAGTGCGTCGCCAGAGCCCCGAACTCCTGGTAGCGCGGCCACTGCCCCCAGCCCAGCCAGCGGGTGGGATACCAGGAGCCGTAGAACGCCGCCATCTTCGGAAGCTCCTGGAGCTTTTCGGCCACGCTCTTCTCGGGGTCGATCATCGCGCCGGCCACCTGGAGGTGCTTGTCCACGGCCTCGCGGGCCATGAACAGGTGCATGATCTCGGACGAGCCCTCGAAGATCTTGTTGATCCGGTAGTCGCGCATCAGCCGCTCGACCCCGATGGGCTCCTCGCCCCGGGCCGCGAGCGACGTCTCGGTCTCGTAACCCCGGCCGCCCCGGATCTGCATCGTGGTGTCCACGATCTCCCAGGTCCGCGCCGTGTTCCACTCCTTGGCGGCGGCGGCCTCCAGGCGGATGTCGTAGCCGCCCCGGTCGGACATCTCTGTCGCCAGCAGGGCGACGGACTCCATGGCGAAGGTGGTCGCCGCCATGTCGGCGATCATGTGGGCGATGGCCTCGTGCTTGCCCACGGGCTTGCCCCACTGCACCCGCTCGAGGGCCCACTTGCGGCAGATCTCCAGGCAGAGCTTGGAGGAGCCCACCGATCCATTGGGGATCGACAGGCGGCCGTCGTTCAGGGTCGTCAGGGCGATCTTCAGGCCCTTGCCCTCCGCGCCGATCAGATTGCCCCCCGGCACGCGGACGTTCTTGAAGCTGATCACCGCGTTGGCGAGCGCCCTG
>DATHUD010000052.1:0-2954 GCA_035462575.1 Thermoanaerobaculia bacterium
GCACCGCGTCGCCCTCGGGTTCCAGACCGGCCCGAACGGGAAGCGCACCTCCCACTTCCCGCGCATCCCGGTGAAGATCGACGGCGAGACCCTGGACCTCCTCTTCGACACCGGCGCCACCACCACGCTGACCCCGGAAGCTCTCGCCGCCCTCGGCGACGGCCGCCCCGCCTCCCGCGCCGCGAGCTTCATCACCGCCTCCGTCTTCGCCCGCTGGCGCGAGCGCCATCCCGCCTGGAAAGTCGTCGAAAAGGCCGACGCGATGACCAAGGGCGAAGCCATGATCGAGGTTCCCGCGGTCGAGATCGGCGGCTACACCGTCGGCCCCGTCTGGTTCACCCGCCGGGCGGACAGGAACTTCCACGAATACATGTCCCAGTGGATGGACCGGCGGATCGAAGGCGCCCTGGGCGGCTCCGCGCTCCAATACCTGCGGGTCACGGTCGACTACCCGGGCGCGGTGGCGGTGTTCGAGAAGCCGTAATTCCGCCTGCCTGACTGCGGCCGAGCCCCCGCCCAAGACCTCACCTCCCCGGCCCTCCTCTCCCATCGCCCCCCCGTCCCCCGGGCGAGGAGGGAGACTGCTGATCCCGGAGGGGAGGGGGCGCCCTCTCCCGGCGGCAGGGGGGGCGATGGGAGAGGGTCGGGGTGAGGTTTCTGGGGTGGGGGCGCCGTTTGATTAAGAAGCCTTTGAACCGGAGGGGCCCTCTGGCGGAGAGCGGCCCCACTCCTGTAGCATCCGGGCAACAAGTTGAGAACAATCCGCCTGACGAAGGAAGATCTGTCGTTGGACAGAAGGAACGAGAGAGCATGGAGCACATCCACCCCATCCAATGGATCCTCTTGATCGCCGCGGTCGCGGCCCTGATCTGGTACCGGCGCAAGAGCGCGCCTCCCAAAGAGGCCGGCAAGGGGGGCTTCGGAGGCGAGCCCCGCGCGCCGATCTTCCAGAAGGCGAAGCCCGAAAAGGTGGAGCCGCCGGAAGAGTCGGCCGAGGCGATCTACAAGGACCTCCGCAAGAAGGCGCTCGAGACGCCCCGCTCGCGCCTCGCTCTCCCCGAGGGCTTCCCGGAGGACGCGCCTCACGGCCTTGTCATGGAAGTGGGGATGCCGGGCTCGTCCGTCGCAACGCTCGTCTGCTTCGCCACCGGCGATGCCAGTGTGTACTACCGGACGGGCGGCGGAATGCGCGGCGGCATCGGCCACGAGACCGTGAGGAACGTCGCCAAGGACTTCGTCTCCCAGGCGATCACCATCCTCCCCAAAATGATCCAGCCCAACGGCTATCCTCTGCCGGGGGCCGACAAGGTCCGCTTCTACGCGCTGACCGCGAAGGGAACCTACACGATCGAGACCGACCGGGAGTCGCTGGCCGACCCCGAGTCCGAGCTCGCTCCCGTGTACTACACCGGCCAGGAAGTGGTCGCCGAGATGCGGCTCGTCCAGGAGCAGAAGTCGCAAGCGGCCGCCGGGCCGCCGATCCCGATCGGGGGATGACTTGTAAGAGATGGCCAAGCCTTTCCGTTGGAACATCAAGCGGCGGGAGCAGCTCGGCGGTCTCGTCGAAGGCTCTCCCGTCGAGATCTTTCCCGGGCTGATCCCCGGCCTTCGCCACGCCTCCGCGCGCATCCTCGCCCTCTCCGAGGACTCGGACCTCGTCTTCGTCGGCCGCTCCCCGGAGAGCTTCTTCGACTATCTGAGCGGCATGCTGCACGGCACCTCCTGGGCCGGCCGCCTCTGCCTCTTGAACGTCTCGATGCGCCACCGGTCTCTGGCGGAGATCCGCGAGCAATACCCGGAAGCCCTCCCCGCGACCTACGAGCACTTCCAGGATCTCGGGCTTTCTCCCGAAAGGATCGCCTCCCGGGAGCGCAAAGTCGCGCTGGTGGACCTCGTGGACACCGGGAGCACATTCGGCGCCCTGACCGATCTTCTCCTGGACTGGGCGCGCCGGACCGGCTGCGACGAGAACGCGGTCCGGCGGCAGCTCCGGTTCGTGGGAGTCACCATCCGCACCCAGACCAGCCCGAAAACGGTCCGCTGGCACCAGCAGGACCAGGCCGCCTGGGTCCGGGAGTTCCGGCCGAGCGCCATCAAGAACGTCTCCATCCCCCTGGACCTCTGGAGCTACCTCGGCAACAGCCAGAGGAAGGTGGCGCGGACGAACCCGCCCGAGCACTGGGGCGAGGACTTCATGCTGGAGCCCCCCCGGGAGAGCTACCACCTGCAGGCCGTGCCGCTGGCCCGCTACCTCTTCTACCGCGCCCGCTCCCGGGAGGAGAGGAAAGCCTTCGCCGCCCGCCTCGCGAAGGACCCTGCCATGAGCCGCGCCTGGTACCGCGCCCTCGCCCTGGAGCTGGCGTACTAGGCTTTCCAGCCATGGACGAGGAAACCTACGAGCGGTTCACGAAGCGTCTCGAAGAGAGCCTCGCCGCGGACGAGCGCGTGCTGGGCCTCGTAGCCCTGGGCTCCATGGCCGCGCAGGATACGAAGCCCGATCGCTGGTCCGACCACGACTTCTTCGTCGTGGTCCGGGCCGGCGAGCAGGAATCCTTCCGGACCGGCCTCTCCTGGCTGCCGGACGCCACAGACCTCGTCCTCTCCTACCGCGAGACCGCCCACGGCCTCAAAGCCCTCTTCCGCAGCGGCCACCTCCTCGAATTCGCCGTCTTCGACCCGGAAGAGCTGCACCTCGCCAAGGTGAACCGCTACCGCGTCCTCTTCGACCGGGGAGGGATCGCGGAAGCCATGGCGCAGATCCGGCGAGAGACCGTGGCCTCGATCTCCGCACCCGGCATGGGGGACCGTGAGCGCTTCGGCCAATTCCGGGCCAACCTCCTCGTCGCCGGCGCCCGGGCCGCCCGGGGCGAGCACCTGAGCGCCCGCCAGTTCGTGGGCTACGCCCTCCAGCACCTGGCCGTCCTCATAGCCCGCCACGTGCCCAGGGAACAAGA
>DATHUD010000053.1:0-1506 GCA_035462575.1 Thermoanaerobaculia bacterium
TCGCCTCCGGAGGCGAGACCCAGAGATCCGGAACCCGAAGTTTCGCCCGAGAAAAAAAAGGCGGAGCAAACCCCTTGCGTCCGGCACGGGAGTCGGGTATATTCTCTCGCGTTGTAACAACCGATGCATGCCCGTCCCCAAGAGGGGCGGGCCTTTTTTATTTCAGGGGCGTCACACCGGGGCCAGCATTGCGAGCAACTCGTCCCGCGTGAAGATCTTGGCGAGCTGCGGGTCGTCTTCCTGCACGACGGAAGACGCCATCCGGCGCTTCTTCTCGATCAGGGCGGCGATCTTCTCTTCGAGCGTCCCCTCGGTGACGAGCTTGACGACCTGGACGGCGCGCTTCTGGCCGAGGCGGTAGACGCGGTCGGTGGCCTGGTCTTCCCGCGCCGCGTTCCACCAGCGGTCGTAGTGGACGACGACGGAGCCGGCGACGAGGTCGATCCCGGTGCCCCCGGCTTTCAGGCTCCCCAGAAAGAGGCGGCAGTCCGGATCGTGGTTGAAGCGGTCCACGATCTCGCCCCGGCGGACGCTCGCGCCGGTGAGCTTGACGTAGGGGATCCCCAGACCGGCCGCGTGGCGCTCCATCAGCTCGATCATTCCCAGGAACTGGGTGAAGACGACGACCTTCTGGCCGCTCCCCAGGGCTTCGCCCAGGATCTCCCGGTAGAGGTCCCACTTGCCGGAGGCGTAGGCGTCCGCCCGGTCGAGCTCCCCCAGGGCCAGGGCTGGGTGGTCGCAGATCCGTTTGAGGAGGCTCAGCAGGGCGAAGATGTGGATGTAGGGCAGCTTTCCGTCCGCCGCCGCTTCGATCTGGCGGGCGAGCTCGGCTCCCCGGCCGCCCACGGCGTCGCGGTAGAGCTTCACCTGGTCGTCCGAGAGGGGGCAGGTCCGCACGTCCTCGAACTTTTCCGGCAGCTCCGAAAGGACGCTCGATTTGAGGCGCCGGAGCACGAAGGGGGAGACGACGCGGCGCAGTTCGTCCAGGCGGTCCTCGTCCCCCTCCTCCCGGTCCCCCCAGCGCTGTTCGAAGGCGGCGTCCGACCCGAGATAGCCGGGGAGGACGAGGTCGAAGAGGGCTTTCAGATCCCCCAGGGAGTTCTCGACGGGCGTGCCGGTCAACCCCAGCTTCATGTCCGCCACGAGGTGGTCCGCCGCTTCCCAGCCTTGGGTGCCCCGGTTCTTGAGCTGCTGGATCTCGTCGAAGACCGCGAGGGAGAAGGGGACGGCGGAGAGCGCTTCGGCGTCTCTCCGGAGCACGCCGTAGGAGGTGAGGAGGACGTCTCCGGCCTGGAGCTTCTTCGGCAGGCGCCGGCCCGCGCCGTGGTGGACTACCGGCCGGAGGGCCGTCGCGTGCCGCTCGATCTGGGCGCGCCAGTGCGGGAGGACCGAGGTCGGGCAGGCCACGAGGAACGGTTCGGAGGCGGCGCCGCGCTCGAGGAGCGAGACCATCAACGCGATCGTCTGGAGCGTCTTGCCGAGGCCCATGTCATCGCAGAGGAGGCC
>DATHUD010000054.1:0-2898 GCA_035462575.1 Thermoanaerobaculia bacterium
AGGCGTTGGAATCTTCGGCGAGGCGTTCCCGGCTTCTGAGAGGCGTCCCAAGGTTCGGCAGCGCGTCCGAAGGCTCGGCGAGGCGTTGGAATCTTCGGCGAGGCGTTCGCGGCTTCTGAGAGGCGTACCAAGGTTCGGCAGCGTGTCCGAAGGTTCGGCGAGGCGTTCGATTCTTCGGTGAGGCGTTCCCGGCTTCTGAGAGGCGTCCCAAGGTTCGGCAGCGCGTTCGAAGGTTCGGCGAGGCGTTGAAGTCTTCGGAGAGGCGGTCCCGGGGGTCGGTGTCGGTCAGGATTTTCTTCACCGGCCGTAGTCTTTGAGGTACTCCTTGTTATAGGAGAGATCTCCGGGACCCTCGACACTCCCGATCAGGTCTCCAGCCAGCTCCAGGAAAGACCCTTTCCTCGGGCCCGGGGCCTGAGCCAGATATCCCTCGATGGCCTCGCGAATCAGAGCGGATTTCGTGGTCCGCTCGTGCTCGGCGCGGGAGGTCAACTCTTTGTCGAGGTCGTCTGGTAGCTTCAGGGAGATAGTTTTCACAGTGGTGTCCTCGGTTTGGTTAATACCGAACGCCACTTGGTGTATTACCGACCGGAGGTGGCGGTCAAGATCCTTCCCACGGTCAGGGCCAAGCCCCCAAAGGGGGAAGGATTGGTTTCGTGGAACTCTCCAACGGCAAAGTCCCCAAGAGCCGCACGGGAGCCTTGGCAGGTTGGCAGCCAGGGGCGTTTAGCTTCCAAGCGCAAGGTGCCCTGCTGCGCTTCTATGCTCGTAGAATGAAGTTCGATGGTCGTGCGTATGATGCACTGATGATATACCTTGACATCCTTTTCTCCCTCAAGCCCGCGACAGCCCCCCCACCACCCTCCCCCTCACCCCTTCCCCTTCCCCCCGCCCTCCCGTGAGCGCCCGGAGAGCATTCAGAATCACCGCCACGTCGATCGCCTCCTGGAAGAGCGCGCCCGCAAGCGGCGGCAGGTAGCCGGCGGCGGCGACGAGCATGGCGGCGAACGAGAGGCCCATGCCGGCGAGGACGCTCTGGCGGGCGATGGCGCGGGCGCGGCGGGCGATCGAGAGGGCGTCGACGAGACGGTCGAGGCGGTCGAGCATGAGGACGACGTCGGCGGCTTCGGAGGAGGCGGTGGCGCCCCGGGCTCCCATGGCGATGCCGACGCCCGCGGCGGCGAGGGCAGGGGCGTCGTTGACGCCGTCTCCCACCATGGCGGTGGGGGCGGTTTCGGATTCCTTGTGGACGGCCCGGACCTTGTCTTCGGGCGTGCACTCGGCGAGCACGGCGTCCGCGCCCAGGGCGTGGCCCACCCGCTCGCCCACGGAGCGGTGGTCGCCGGTCACCATGACGATCCGCCGGATGCCCAGGCGGCGCAGAGCGGTGAGCGTGGCGGCCGAGTCCTCCCGGACGGGGTCTTCGAGGACGATCACGCCGGCGGGCTCGCCGTCCACTCCCATAAAGACGTTCGAAAGGCCTTGGACGGAGACTTCCTGCCGCACCTCCAGGGCGCGGGCGGGGAGCGGCCGGCCGGCGGCGATCCAGTCGATCTTGCCCAGGGCGATGCGGCGGCCGTCCACCGTCCCCTCGATGCCGGTGCCGAGCTTCTCCGCGACCTCGGTCGGGAAGGTGAGGGCGAGCCCCCGCTCCCGGGCGCCGCGCACGATGGCGGCGGCGAGCACGTGGGGAGAGACCTGGTCGAGCGAGGCCGCGAGGTGCAGCAGCTCGTCTTTCGAAAGGTTTCCAAAGGTCTCGATCCGCTTCACGGTGGGGATGCCGATCGTCAAGGTTCCGGTCTTGTCGAGGAGGAGCGTGCGCGCGGAGGCGAGGGCCTCGATGGCGTTGCCCCCCTTGACGATGATGCCGCGCCGGGCGGAGCGCGAGATGCCGGCCACGAAGGCCACGGGCGCGGCGAGGATCAGCGGGCAGGGGGTGGCGACCACCAGCACCGCGAGCGCCCGGACGGGATCGCCCGAGAGCAGCCAGCCGAGGCCGGCGACCGCGAGGGTCAGGGGGAGGAAGAACCAGGAGTAGCGGTCCGCGAGGCGCACGAAGGGGGCGCGGGAGGCTTCGGCCTCCTGCACGAGCCGCACGATGGCCGCGTAGGTGCTGGCCTCGGCCGTGGCCACGGCCTGGAGGTCGAAAGGCCCGCCGGCGTTCACTCCGCCCGAGGGCACCCGGTCGCCCGTCCGGCGCTCCACGGGGGTGGACTCGCCGGTCAGGGCGGATTCGTCGAGCACCGCGTCCAGCCCGGCGACCACGCCGTCCACGGGGACGATCTCCCCGGGCTTGACGAGCAGCCGGTCGCCCGGCCGCACCTCTTCGATCGCGGGCTCGGTCAGATGGCCGTCCTCGTAGCGGTGGACGACCCGCGGCGCGCGCTCGACAAGGCTCGCGAGCTCCTTCCGAGCCCGGCCGGCCGCGTACAGCTCCAGCATTTCGCCGCCCGAAAGCATGAGGGCCACGACGGCTCCGGCCAGCACCTCGCCCAGCGCGAGCGCGCCCGCCATGGCGAGGAGGGCGATGACGTCCACCCCGATCTCTCCCCGGCGCAGGCTCGAGAGGATGTCGAACGCCAGGGAGAGGAGGACGACGATCAAGACCGCCCGCCAGGTGTGCTCCGCCCAGCGGGAGCCGGCCGTAAACCAGAGCACGGCTCCGGTCAGCAGGCCCAGGACCGTGACGAGGAAGGAGAACCGGGTGAGCCGCGGGAGCTTTTTGCGGGAGGAGGACGGGGAGCTCATGGCTCTTTGACTGTAGCGGAAGATGGGGCGGGGGGAGACGCCCCGCGGGGTGGGGCGGGGACTACCCGGGGCCTTGTTGGCCTGCGACCTCACCCCAACCCCTCTCCTAAAGGAGAGGGGCTTTAGTTTGTCGAGTTTGCTTTTTCTCTC
>DATHUD010000055.1:0-5195 GCA_035462575.1 Thermoanaerobaculia bacterium
GGATCCACCAGCTCTCGGCGAGCCTTTCGAACGGTTTCTCGCTGAC
This sequence comes from Thermoanaerobaculia bacterium, assembly GCA_035462575.1. GTDB lineage: Bacteria > Acidobacteriota > Thermoanaerobaculia > Multivoradales > UBA5704 > DATARR01. The sequence goes on from DATHUD010000055.1 coordinate 47, forward strand.
CGACCGGCTGGGTGCGTACCTGGAGTACTACGCCTTCTCCGAGGAGACCCTGGACGGCCCCTCGACCCACTATCTCAACGGGGGGTTCACCTGGAGCCTCTCGCCCGACCTGCAGCTCGACGCCCGGGTGGGATTCGGCCTGAACGACCCCTCCCCCGACTGGTTCGCCGGGGTAGGGGCCGCCGTCCGCTTCTGATCCCGATCGACGGATCCCGATCGATCTAGTAGCTCTCGCCCGGCTTCAAGGTGACCACGTCGCAGGAGACGCCGTGGTCGCCCAGCGCCTGCTTGAGCTTCTCCGGGGTGCCGGTCAGCAGCGGGAACGTCCCCCAGTGGATGGGGATCACGTGGCGCACGCCCAGGAACCGGCAGGCGCGGGCGGCCTGCCCGGGGCCCATGGTGAAGTGGTCCCCGATCGGCAGGAAGGCGAGCTCCGGCCGGTACATCTCGCCCAGAAGCTGCATGTCCGAGAACAGGGCGGTGTCGCCCGCGTGGTAGAAGGTGTAGCCGCCCGGCAGCTTCACCACATAGCCCGCGGCCACACCGCCGTAGAGAATCTTGTCGCCGTCCGAGATCCCGCAGGAGTGGTCCGCCCGGACCATGGTGGCCTGGAAGCCGAGCACCTCCTGGCAGCCTCCCAGGTTCATGCCCGAGCAGTTCTTCACCCCCTTGCTCTCGAGCCAGGAGCAGATCTCGAAGTTGGCCACCACCTTCCTGGGAGAGTGCTTCTTGCACAGGTCGACGGCGTCGCCCATGTGGTCGAAGTGGGCGTGGGTGATGAGCACGGCGTCCAGGCGGTCGAACTGCTTGGCAGGCGCCGGGCAGGCGGGATTCCCGTTCACCCAGGGGTCGATCAGGACCACCTCGCCTCCAGGCAGGTCGCAACGGACGGTGGCGTGTCCCAGATACGTGAATTTCGGTCGCGGATGCTGGCTCATTCGGGTCTCCCTCCTCGGTCCTAATCAACGTGCGCGTCCAATGGTACAGTGAACCCCACGCGATTGTTCGGGAGGGAGAGGCAGGTCATGAGCGAGAGAAGCCTGGAAGCCATCGTGGTCCCCTACGACGTCGAGCGCGACGACACCGGGTCGGCGCGCGGGCCCCGCGAGCTCCTCGCGCGGGGTTTCCTGGACGCCCTGCGGGACGCCGGCTGGAAGGTCCACGAGACCGAGGTCTGGTCCCGGCGGGAGGGGGGAGCGAAGTCCGAGGTCGTGGCCGAGCTCGGCCGGAGCCTCGCCCGGGCCGTGGCCTCCGCCCACTCGCGCCAACGCTTCCCTCTCGTGCTCTCGGGCGGCTGCCTCTCGGCCGTCGGGGTCGTCACCGGGATCGAGCGCCTGGGCCGCGACCTGGGGATCGTCTGGATCGACGCCCACGGCGACTTCAACACTCCGGAGTCCACCCCGAGCGGCTACTGGGACGGCATGGCGCTCGCCGCGGTCTGCGGACGGAGCCTCCCCGAGGTCTTCAAGCCCGTGGAGCTGCGCCCCGTCCACTTCAGGAACGTCGTCCACCTGGGCGGCCGCGCCTTCGACCCGCCCGAGGTCGAAGACTTCGAGCGGCTGAACGTCACGGTCGTCCCTCCCCAGGCGATCTGCGAGGAGCCGACGCTCCAGGAGATCCGGCGCGTCACCGCGGGCAAGGAGCTCTACCTCCACATCGACCTGGATGGCCTGGATCCCACGGACGCCCCCGCCGTGAGCTTCCCCGTGCCCAACGGCCCGTCCCTGGAAGACGTCCTGCGGTGCCTGGAGGTCTTGGAGCGGCCGGCCGCCATGACCTTCTCCTCGATGTGCTTCGACCGGGTCGACGAGGAACACGGCAAGCGCATGGTCGCGACCTGCGTGCGCCTCGTGGAAGCCTTCGCGGCACGTTCCTGATCTTCCTCCAAAAAGCGCCCCAAAGCGCAAAAGAAAAAGAGCGGCCGGTGGGCCGCTCTCGAAACCAGAACGGCGGCGGCGATCTCCGGGGGGAGAGGGCCGCCGCGAGCCAGGATCAGACCTGGAACTGCTTGAAGAAGTTGTCGCGGAGCTTCGCGTTGAACTCGTGGTCCGTCAGACGGTAGTAGATCGTCTGGGCGTCGCGGCGCGGAGCCACCAGGCCGTAGGCCTTGAGCTTCGCCAGGTGCTGGGAGACGGCGGAAACCGACACCCCGAGCATCTCCGCGAGATCGCACACGCAGAGCTCTTTCATGTTCTCGAGCAGGTAGAGGAGCTTCAGCCGGGTGGAGTTCCCCGCCAGGTTCATCAGCTCCGCGGCCTCCTCGATGTCAGGCGTCCCCTCGAGGTTCTGCCTGATCTGGGCCATTTCTTTCGATGACATGTTCGGCGCCTCGCCTTTCATTTGCTTACCTCCACGTTTCATAGAAATGCAGTATACCTTCTTGTCATGCAACCGGCGCTGTTGCCGGACGCTGCAAGGCCTGAGCTCTTACGACCCCGCGACATCCCCGGCCGGTGGAACCGGCCAAGACTGAGACTACAGGGGCGCGAAAAAATTACAACGCTATTGAACAATCTCGATTATACTCAGAGGCGCGGGAAAAATCCAGAGGAAAGTTTTTTTCGGGCCAGATCTTGTCCCGTTTGACCCCCCTGCCGCACCTTATAGCCCTCAACAAGCGTCTCTTCCTGTTCATTCCTCTTTCAAACAAAGTGACCTCTGTAAGCCTAATGGGGACACCCTCCTGAAAAAAAGGCGCTGCGAGGTCCCTCGCGGGCGTCTATAATCGGCCCCGGAAAGGAGGGCGCATGCCACCCCACGTTCGAATCGAGTACTGCACGAGCTGAAACTACTATCCCCGCGCCGCCAGTCTGGCGGCGGAGCTCAAGAAGAAGTTCGGGATCGAGCCCGAGCTGGTCCGAGGCCGCGGCGGTGTCTTCGAGGTCACCGTGGCGAACGACCTGATCTTCTCGAAAAAGGCCCTGGGCCGCTTCCCCTCTCCCGGAGAGGTCGAAAAACAGGTCGAGCAGCTCGTCACCCCTTAGCCGTACCTCGCGCGTGACGCCCGCCCTCGCCTTCTCGGTCCTCCTCGGCGCCGTCCTCCTGGGATTGGCGCTCCGGACCGGCGAGCAGCGGCGGCGGGCTCCCGCGCTCCCTCCCCCTTCCGATTTCTTCCCCCTGGTCACCGCCATCCTCCCAGTACGTGACGAGGAGCAGAATGTTCTACCTTGCGTGAACACCCTCCTCGCCCAGACCGCGCGCCCCGGGGTGCTGGTGGTCGACGACGGCTCGACGGACGCCACCGCGGCCCTCGTCGCGGAGCGGGCCGCCGGGGAGCCCCGGCTCCGGCTGCTCGCGGCCGGCCCCCTTCCCGAGAAGTGGCCGGGCAAGGTCCACGCCCTCTGGGCCGGCTCCCGCGAGGCCGGCACCCCCTGGATCCTGACGACCGACGCAGACACCCGCCACGCTCCGGACCTCCTCGCCCGGGCGCTCGCGGCCGCTCAGGAAAACCGGCTCGACGGCGTCTCTCTCGCCGGGCACCAGGAGACCCGGGGACTGGGGGAGAACCTGCTCATCCCCGCCGTCTTCGCCCTGCTGGACACCTTCCTGGGGGATTGGCGGGCCGTGGCCGCGAGCGAGGGGGCACCTGTCGCCAATGGGCAGTTCCTCCTGCTCCGGCGGGAGGCCTGGGAACGCTGCGGCGGCTTCGAATCCGTCCGGAGCGCGCCCTTGGACGACGTGGCGGTCGCCGCGCGGCTGCGCTCCTGTGGGTACCGCACCGGCTTCTTCCGCGCCCCGGGCCTGTCCGTCCGCATGTACCGGGGGTGGGCCGAGGCCTTCCGGGGGTGGCGCCGCATCCTGGGAGGCTTCCTCGGCTCCCGGACAGGGACGGTGGCCGCGATCCTCGCCGTCCTCCTCCTGCCCGCGACCGCCCTGGGAGCCGCCCTGCTCACCGGCCGCTGGGTGGAGGCCACCCTCCTCTGGGGAGCCGGCGCCGCGGCTTCGGCCCTCTTCCGCTCCGGCTCCGGGCACTCCCCGGTCTACGGTCTCCTCTATCCGCTCGACAGCCTCGCCCTGGCCGCGGTTCTCGCTCAGAGCGTCGCCGACCGGCGGCGTGGGAAGCTCGCGAGTTGGAAAGGGCGGGAGATGAAAATTTAAGAGCCTGCTCGCCCTCTCCTCAATTCGGCTCATCAAGGACTGCGGCGACTGAATTGGCAACGGCGGCCTTTTCCAGCCAGCGCTCCAGCCGCTCAGGATCCTTCTGCGCCAGGATGCGCTCGCGAACAGTGTCCGGCACCGCAAGGCCGCGGGCCCGAAGCACGGTCAGCAGAGCGCGAGCCGCCTCCTCGGCACGTCCCTCGACACGCCCCTCGGCGAGTCCCTCGACACGCCCCTCGGCGCGTCCTTCGTTGCGTCCCTCGGCGCGTCCCTGCGCGACATACTTCTTTGCAAAATCACTCTGGTATTCGTAGCCCTTCATCATCGCCTCCAGTGACTGGCGAGACGCCTCATTGAGGGAATTGTATACAAGGTCGTAATAGAACTTGGCTCTGTCGTCGTCGAGCTCTCGGACCGCGGGTAGCACCGCGGCAGCGATCGTTGCTCCCTGGCCGGTGTCGCCGTGCGCTATTGCGGAGAGCACCCCGAGCTCGGGCCGGCGGGCCGCTTCCATGGAGTCCGTCACGACCGGAACCGCGGTGCGGTGCAGCACCGGGGGGTGCAGGACGAAGCCGGGGACGCCGATCCCGATCGGTTCCGCGCACCAGCCGGCGACGGCCGGCTCGGGCGCGACAACGAGCAGGTCTGCCGGACAGTCATGGATCGCGCGCGAGACCGTGACGTAGGCGGGCCAGCTCAGGCGTTTTCTGGGATCGATCGCGAGCTGGACCTCGACGATGACCACCCGGACAGGGACGTCGCGGTCGAGAAGGACGACGACGGCATCGGCGCGGTATTCCGCCGGCTGGATTTCCGTCAAGTCGATCGAGGCGAGGCGGGCTTCGCTGTAGGGCGGAAGCGGGACGCCCAGCACCTCCGCCAGGATCTCGGCGGCGAGCGAAGGACGGTTCTTGAAGAGATCCACCAGGATCTCGTGGGCCATCGAGGGCATGGGTGGCGGCTCATCCTTTCCTTGGAGACAGAATACCATCTCTGCGGTACAGAATTGCCGCCGACGTCCGATCGGTGACACTCTCCGCCAAGAAAATGC
>DATHUD010000056.1:0-3021 GCA_035462575.1 Thermoanaerobaculia bacterium
CATCTGGGGCATCATGGGGGGGAGCCCCTTCTCCCGCCACTCGCGCACCACGAGCGCCAGGGCGAAGAGCGAAAGGGGCGCGCCCAGCTCCAGGAACCGCCGCGCGAAGAGAGAGCCGGCCACCAGGAAGGCCAGGCCGAAGAACGCCACGGTCAGCACCGGACGGCTGCGCAGCCGGGGCTCGAAGAGCAGCGCGAGCACTACGATCACCGCCGGGATAAAGGCGGGCCACTGGTCGAACAGGATGTAAAGCTCCGGCGGCGCGAGCTCCGTGCCGAGCTGGCCCTGGAGGGCCGCGTCGCCCGCGCCCGCGGCCTGGAACGGGATGACGAAGTTCGACACGAAGAACAGCCGGAAGTTCGCCGGCACCTCCGGGTGGAGAAGCTGGCCGAGAAGCCACCCGCCCGCCGCGAGAGCGACCGGCTGCCAGGGGAAGCGGGGCTGCTCCCCTGGCTTGTCGCGCGACGCGAGCCCCAGCGCCAGCCAGACCGCGGCAAAGGCGATCACGATCCAGCCCCCCGTGTGGGCGAGGCCGAAGAGGGCGGAGGCCACGAAGAGCGCCTTCCAGCGCCGCGAGACCAGGAGCGCCAGCACGAGGACGGCGAAGCCCATGAGCCACACGTGGGGCCGGCACATCTCGAGGCGCTGGAAGACCATGGGCCCGAGCGCCGGCAGGGCGAGCACGAACCACCATGGGCGCGGCACGCGGAGCATCCAGAGAGACGCGGCGAAGGCCCCCACGAAAAAGATCTGGCCCAGGAGCACGCCCACGAGGCCCGCGGTTTCGAGCGGCAGCCCCGCGATCGGCAGGAGCAGCAGGTGGAACAGGGGCGCGCCGTCCACGAACTGGTCGTAGAGCGTCGAAAACGGCGTCCACCGGAACGACTCGATGCGCACGCCCGACTGCATCTCCCGCGAAAGGCCTAAGTGGTAGTACTCGTCGTACGACCAGGGGAGAGGGGCGGAGATCCGCATCCAGGCGAAGAGGGCGATCACGGCCGCACAGGCGAGGAGAAGCTTCGCGAGCGGCGGAATGCGCTCGGGCCGCGTGGCCACGGCCGGGGCCGGCTCGTCCCGCTCCAGGCGCCGGGCCTTCTTGGCGCGGGCGAAGGGCATGCCCGTGCTGAGAGGCAGGGAAGAGGCTTCAAACATGGGCGGGAGTATAGTCTCGCTTCGCAATGACTGTTCCAAGAGGAGAGCCATGAAGCCAGGAACCCGGATCGAGACGAAGCTGATTCACGCGGGGGAGCCCGAGCCCCGGATCGAAGGTGCGGTGGCCATGCCGGTGTTCCAGTCCACGCTCTACGAGACGGCCCACGTGCCGGACTATCACGACATTCCGTACATCCGGCTCAACACCACGCCGAATCACGCCGTGCTCCACGCCAAGCTGGCCGCCCTGGAGAACGCGGAAGCCGGCCTGGTGACCGCGAGCGGCATGGCCGCGATCTCCACGTCCCTCCTGTCCATGCTCAAGCCGGGCGACCACCTGCTCGTTCAAGACTGCCTCTACGGCGGGACCTTCGACTTCATCACCCGCGATCTCTCGGAGCTCGGCATCCAATACACCTTCATCGACGCGAACGACTCCGGCTCCTGGGCCGGGCTCCTCTCGGACCGCACCCGGGCGATCTACGTCGAGACGATGACGAACCCGCTCCTCCAGGTGGGAGACCTGGCGGCCGTTGCCCGCTTCGCCCGGGAGCACGGGCTGGTCTCGATGATCGACAGCACGTTCGCCTCGCCGATCAATTTCCGGCCGGCGGAGCACGGCTTCGACCTGGTGCTCCATAGCTGCACCAAGTACTTGAACGGCCATTCCGACATCGTGGCGGGCGCCGTGATCGGCCGCCGCGACCTGGTCGGCAAGGTGAAGCACAAGCTCGATCTCCTCGGGGGATGCCTCGATCCCCACGCCTGCGTCCTGCTCCATCGCGGCTTGAAGACGCTGGCGCTCCGGGTGCGCTACCAGAACGAGAGTGCGCTCAAGATCGCGCGCTGGCTCGAAACCTCCAAGGGGGTGAAGCGCGTCAACTACGCCGGGCTCGAGAGCCATCCCCACCACACCCGGGCCCGCGAGCTCTTCTCGGGTTTCGGCGGCGTCCTGAGCTTCCAACTCGAAGGCGGCGCCGAAGCCGCGGCCCGCTTCATCGAGAACACGACGCTGCCCTTCCGGACGGTCAGCGTGGGAGGCGTCGAAACCCTGATCACCCGCCCCGCCCTCTCCTCTCACGCCGAGATGGACGAAGCGGACCGACTGCGCCTCGGCATCACCGACGACCTGATCCGCCTCTCCGTGGGAGTCGAGGCCACCGAGGACCTGATCGAAGACTTCGAAAGGGCGCTCCAGTCATGATCCCCAAGACAGCCTCCCTCCTTCTGCTCCCCCTCCTCCTGCTGCCCTTTCTTTCGGCTGCGGAGGCACCAAGCCCCCGCGTCGTCGTCCTCGGCACCGTGCAGGACGGCGGCATGCCGCAGACCGGCTGCGACTGCACCCGCTGCGCCGCCGCGCGCAAGGACCCGTCGCGAGCCCGGCACGTCGCGAGCCTCGCCGTCCACGTGCCGAAGACCGGCCGAACCTGGCTCGTGGATGCAACGCCCGACCTCCCCGCGCAGATCGAGGAGATCCACACCTTCCGGCCGCATCCTGCCGGCAAGGTGGACCGCGCCCCCGTGGACGGCGTGCTCCTCACTCACGCCCACATCGGCCACTACCTGGGGCTCGCCCACTTCGGCTTCGAGAGCCTGAACACCAAAGACCTCCCCATTCACGTCTCCCCCCGCCTGGCCGCCTACCTGCGAGCGAACGGCCCGTGGAGCCAACTCGTCCGCCTCGGCAACATCGCCATCCGCGAGTTTGAGCCCGGCAAGCCGTTCGAGCTGGACGAGGGGATCACAGTCACGCCCATCCAGGTCCCCCACCGGGACGAATACTCGGACACCATGGCTTTCGTGATCCGGGGTCCGAACAAGGCCCTCCTCTACGTGCCCGACACCGACTCCTGGGCCGCCTGGCCCAAG
>DATHUD010000057.1:0-2348 GCA_035462575.1 Thermoanaerobaculia bacterium
AGCAGAGCACCCCGACAGGTCCGGCTCCTCCAAGAGCGCACGCAGCATCGAAGGCACGAAATGGACGGTCGTGATCCGCTCCCGGGCGATCAGCTCCGCCAGGTAGGCGCTGTCGCGGTGGCCTTCCGGACGCGCCACCACCAGGCACGCTCCCGTCAGGAGCGGCCAGAAGAACTCCCAGACCGACACGTCGAAGCTGAACGGGGTCTTCTGCAGCACCCGGTCCGTGGCACCCAGGCCGTAGGCCGACTGCATCCACAGCAGGCGGTTGACGATGCCCCGGAGGGTGTTCATCGTCCCCTTCGGGCGGCCCGTCGAGCCCGACGTGTAGATCACGTAGGCGAGGTTCTCCGGCCTGACCCCGCTCGCGATCGCCCCGGCCTCGGGACCGGGTGAAGCCACGCCGTCGAGCAGGACGACGCGAGCCCCGTGCTCCGGCAGGCGGTCCAGCAGCCGCTCCTGGGCCAGCACCACGGGCACGGCCGAGTCGGCCAGCATGAAGGCGAGGCGGTCCTGCGGGTAGTCCGGATCGAGCGGCAGGTAGGCCCCTCCGGCTTCGAGCACCGCGAGGAGGGCCACGACCATCTCCGGCGACCGCTCGGCGCAGACGCCCACCGGCACCTCGGGCCCCACCCCGAGATCCCGCAGGCGCAAGGCGAGCCGGCGGGCCGCCGAAACCAGCTCGCGGTCCGCCTGCGCCGCGATGAGCTCGTGCAGGCAGGGCTCCACGGGGTAGGCCGCGCCCGTGGCGTTCCACTCTCGAAGCTGTTCCTCTTCCGCCGCCGTGAGGAGAGGCAGCTCCGAGATCCGCCGCTCCGGCGCCTCGATCGCCACCGCGAGGAGCGTCTCGAAGTGGCCGGCCAGGCGGGCCATCGTCGGCGGATCGAAGAGGTCGAGCTTGTAGAGCCAGCGGACGTCGAGCCCGCCTTCGACCTCCTGGACGCCCAGGGTGAAGTCGAACTTGGCGGAGCCGTCCTCCACCTCCAGGGGGGTGAGGGTCAGGCGCGAGAGCCGGACCGGCGGCATCGGGGCGTTCTGCAGGTTGAACAGCACCTGGAAGACCGGCGCGTGGCTGCGGGAGCGCTCGGGCTTGAGCTCGTCCACGAGCTTTTCGAACGGCAGGTCCTGGTGCGAGAACGCCCCCACGGCCGCCTCGCGCACCCGCGCCGCGAGCTCCGAAAACGTCGGGTCCCCGGAGACGTCGACGCGGAGCGCCAGGGTGTTGACGAAGAAGCCGATGAGCTTTTCGATCTCGGTCCGCGTGCGGTTGGCGATCGGGGTGCCGACCACGAGGTCCGCCGCGTGGGTGGACCGGTGGAGCACGGCCGAGAAGGCCGCGAGGAGCGTCATGAAGAGGGTCAGGCTCTCGCGGCGGCCGAAGGCGGCGAGGGCGTCCGAGAGCCCGCGCCCCAGGAGCCGGGAGCACCGCGCCCCGCGGAAGCTCTGCACGGGTGGGCGCGGCCGGTCGGTCGGAAGCTCCAGGAGGGCGGGGGCGCCTTCGAGCCGCTGCCGCCAGTAGCCGACCTGCCGCACGAGCTCGTCGCCCGAGAGCCACCGGCGCTGCCAGACCGCGAAGTCGGCGTACTGGACCGGCAGCCCGGGCAGAGGGGACGGCAGGCCGCCCGAGAACGCCTCGTAGAGGGCCGTGATCTCGCCCAGCAGCACGCCCATGGACCAGCCGTCCGACACGATGTGGTGGAGGACGACGAGCATCACGTGGCGCTCGGTGCCCGTCCGGTAGAGCGTCGCCCGGAAGAGGGCGCCCTGGCCGAGATCGAAGGGCTCCTGCACCTCTAGAGCGGCCCGGCGGAGGGCCTCGGCCTCGCGCTCCTCCTCGGGCAGGGCCCGGAGGTCCACCAGGGACGGCACGACCGGCCGGGGGGGCTCGATCACCTGCACGGCGCCGTCCGGCCTCTCCTCGAAGCGGGTGCGGAGCGACTCCTGGCGCCGGGCGATCTCGGAGAGGCAGCGGCCGAGGGCGCCCAAGTCCAGGGGACCGTCGAGGCGGACGGCCTGGAACACGTTGTAGGCCGCGCCTCCCATCCCCATCCGCTCGAGGAGCCACAGCCGCTGCTGCGCGAAGGAGAGGGGGAACGCGCTCTCGCCCTCCGCCCGCGGCAGGGGCCGGGGCCGCGCGGCCTCCGCCTCCTCCTGCGGGCGCTTCATCCGCAGCTCGAAGAGCTTGCGCTGCTCCGGGGAGAGAGAGGCGAGGCGCTGGCTCAGGTCAGAGACGCTCATGAGACTCCTCGGCATACGCCTCCCGCGCCTCGTCGGGCGAGAGGCCCTCGATCTCCCGGAGCAGCGCCTCGAGCGCGTCCGCCTCCGAGGGCGCGGTCCGGCCCGCCACG
>DATHUD010000058.1:0-2587 GCA_035462575.1 Thermoanaerobaculia bacterium
GATCCCCGTGATCCCAGACCATGGCGAAGCTTCCGGACTCCAGAGGGGCACCATAAGGAGGAAGGAGGCCTTGTCCCATCCGCTGGCGGAGGGCCTCCCAGAGCTTCCGGACGCGGGCAGCCTGGAACGGATCAAGCGGACCCTTCGGAGCGGCCAGCCCGCGGAGGTACTCATCCCAGGCGGTCATCAAAGAAGAACCCGGGGGAGAACCCGTTCCCGGAGAAGGGATCTCCCGCTGCTGCTTCTGCTGGGGTCGTAGCGCCATTCCATGTCAAGCTTACACCTATCCGCGCCTTGAGGGAACGGGAAAGGCGAGATCCCCTCCTCCTTGCCTCCAACCCCTTCTTCTGCAACAATTCGGCCGCGCCTTATCGAAAAAGCAGGATAGACCTCGAAGCTCGCTGTAAGCCGACGTGCATCCCATGGACCTCGTTTTTGTCTCGACCGGCCTGGAGCTGGACGGCGGTGGCCGGGCCGCGGCCGGGCGGCTCCTCGCGGGGGCGGCGGCACGTTTCGCCGCGGAGCGGGGGATGGCGTTCCGCCTCCTGACGCTCGGGAGGAACGGTGCCCCGTCGCCCGGGGTCGAGACGCGCTCCTTTGCGGGACGCCCCGCGGCGCTCGCCTGGAGCCTCTGGCGCCAGCAGGCGGCCGGGCGGCCGGCGGCCTACGTCTTCGATCTCCTGGGACCGGCGCGGGTCCAGGCGTACGTCCCCCCGAGCTTTCGGGCGCGGTATCTCGTCCCCCTCCTGGGGATCGAGGTCTGGCGCCCGCTCTCCCGGGACCGCCGGCGAGCCCTCGCGAACGCCACGGTCAAGTTCGCCATCTCCCGCCATACGCTCGACCGGGCGCTCCCCTTCTGCCCGGACCTCGCGGGGACAGCCGTCCTCCCTCTCGCTCTCGAGGAGAGGGAGCCGGCGGGCTCTCCGGACGCGGCGATCCTCGAAAGAGCCGGCGAGGGATTCCTCCTCATCGTGGGCCGGATGGCCTCCGGCGAGCGGTACAAGGGGCACGACCAGATGCTCTCGGCCCTCCCGCCGCTCCCGCCGGACGTCCGGCTCGTCGTGGCGGGCGACGGGGACGACCGGCCGCGCCTCTCGGCCAAGGCGGTGGAGCTGGGGGTGGCGGACCGGGTCTTCTTCACCGGGTTCGTCTCCGAGGCGACGCTCGCGGAGCTCTACCGGCGGTGCGCCGCTCTCGTCATGCCGAGCCGGGGCGAAGGCTTCGGCCTCGTCTATCTGGAGGCCATGCGGGCCGGCAAGCCCTGCGTGGCAGCCCGGGGGGGCGCGGCCGAGGAGATCGTGGTGGACGGCGAGACCGGGCTTCTCGTCGATCCGGACGACCGCCAAGAGCTCGCCCGCGCCCTGACCGGCCTGCTCGGCGGCCCCGGGGAGGCGCGGCGGATGGGCGAGGCCGGACGGGAGCGCTGGCACCGGGAGTTCGGGGCGGACCGGTTCCGAGAGCGGCTCACGCCGATGCTCGAGGAGCTGACCGGCTGATGTGCGGTCTGAACGGCATCCTCCGCCTGACCGACGCGGCCCCTCCCATCGACCGGGAGGAGGTGCTCCGGACCCGGGACGCCATGGCGAACCGCGGGCCGGACGGAACAGGCGCCTGGTTTTCGCAGGACGGGCGGATCGGCCTCGGGCACCGGCGGCTCGCGATCCTCGACCTCTCCCCCGCCGGGGCCCAGCCCATGGCTTCGGGAGACGGCCGGCTCCGGATCGTGCTGAACGGCGAGATCTACAACTTCCGGGAGCTCAAGCGGGAGCTCGAGGCGGAGGGGCACGCCTTCCGCTCGCAGAGCGACACGGAGGTCCTCCTCGCCCTCTATGCGCGGGACGGCGCGGCCATGCTCCCGCATCTGCGCGGGATGTTCGCCCTGGCGATCTGGGACGACGCGGCGAAGACCCTCCTCCTCGCCCGCGATCCCCTAGGGATCAAGCCGCTCTACTACGCGGGCGAAGGGGGGGCGCTCCGCTTCGCCTCGCAGGTGAAGGCCCTGGAGAGGGGCGGAGGGATCTCCCTCGCGACCGATCCGGCCGGGCTCGCGGGGTTCCTGCTGTGGGGTGCGGTGCCGGAGCCATGGACGATCCGGCGGGCGGTCCGGGCGCTGCCCGCGGGGACGTTCCTGCTCGTGGCGGACGGCCGGGTCCCCGATCCCGTGCCGTTCGGCCGCTTCGGGCCGGCGGCGGACCCGCTCCCACCCGCTCAGGCGGTCGAGGACTCGGTCGCGGCGCACCTCGTGTCCGACGTGCCGGTCGCGGTGTTCCTCTCGGCGGGACTCGATTCGGGGCTGATCGCCGCCCTCGCCCGGCGGCACCTCCCGGAGCCGCCGGTGACGTTCACCCTGTGCTTCGACGTCCTCGCGGGAACGCCGCTCGACGAGGCGCCGCTCGCCGCGGAGGTGGCGCGGACGCTCGGCACCCGGCACGTGGAGCGCCGGGTGGGGAGGGAGGACTTCGCGGCCCTGTGGCCGGAGGCGCTCGCCGCCATGGACCAGCCGTCGATCGACGGGTTCAACACGTTCGTGGTGAGCCGGGCGGCCCGGGAGGCGGGGTTGAAGGTCGTGCTCTCCGGCCTCGGAGGG
>DATHUD010000059.1:0-5236 GCA_035462575.1 Thermoanaerobaculia bacterium
CGGAGGGAAGCAGCCGACAGGAAAAGGCGGAGCGGGGTCTCCCGCCTTCAGCCGCTCCGCGGCGCTCCGGTAGGCGGCGACGAACAGGGCGTAACCCTCCCAGAGGAACTGGCGCATCGCCTTGGTGGCGGCGTGAACGAAGGGGGCGGGCGACTTCTTGATCTTCCCGGGCCGGTGGAGGGGATTCTGAGCGAGAACCGCGGCGATGCCCAGCGGACGAATCCCCGCGGCTTGCCTTCGGGCCGCCGCCTGCTCGTCGATCTCCTGGACCCGGGAGGCGACTCTCCGGCGCCACGCTGGCGCGGGGGACTCGGGATAGTGGCTATCCGCACCGTGTAACGCTTAACCAGGCCGGATAACGGTTATCCTGCGCGGATAGTGGCTATCCGCGCCGGATAGTGGTGCCCGCGGCCGGGATAGTGACTATCCCGGCCCGGATAGCCACTACACGCTCGGGATAATGGTTATCCCGGAGCTGAACGAAGAGGCCGCCGATGTGCTCGAGTATCAGGTCATCCCGCCCGAATAGGTCAAGACCTGGGACTCTCCGGCTCCCAAATCCCAGACGCGGACCTGATCAGGAACCGCCCAGGGATAAGGTGCCAGGCCCCGAGAGGTGCCCGGGAGCTCGCGGGCGGGTGCACCGGGTGCACCGCCAGTTGCCTCGGCTCCCGCGACCCGGGATTCAAGGTTTCGTCTGGCGGGTGAGGGAGACGCGCCTCATCCCTTCCACCTCGTCTTCTCTCCCCGCGTATCCATGTGCACCATGGGGCCGAAGCGCGGGTTCGGGGGGTAGATGCCGAGGCCGCCCTCGAACGGCTGAAACCAGGTGTCCTTCGACAGCTCTTCGACCATGCCGTAGATGAGGAGGGCATCGCGGAGGTCGGCCTTGCCGTCGCCGGTGATGTCGTCCATGCGTCCGTCGTCGTCGCGGTCGACGAAGACGTCGGCGGCGTCACCATAGGAGTGGCGGCTGTACTTGGTGCGGTTGCCGATGGCGGCGTTGTAGAAGGGCGTGCGGTAGCCGCTCATCACGAAGAGAGTGTCGGTCGCGACGCCGCGCTCTTGCAGTTCCTCGAGGACCGTCTCCAGCTTGAGCAGCAGCCGCGTGCTCAGGACGAGGTACTTGGGGTAATCGCTTTCTTGCTTGCCAACGAATTGCGCCAGCCGGAAGTGGGGCGAGACCCAGGTCCCGAGATTCGCCCTCGTCACCTCGATCAGCCCGCGCGGCATCGCGTACGCCGGCTGCCCCTTGAGCGGCGTGCGCTGGTAGTGGCCGATCCGATAGCCGTTGACCTCCTCCTCCCCCTGATACGGCACCATCACGAACAGGTTGAGGCAGGTGCTCTCCTCTGACCCCGCCTCGCGCACGCTCAGGCAGTGCACGCCGGGCTCCTGCGGCGCCGTCCAGCGCCAGCGGTCCGGTCTCAGGGTCACCAGCTCCCCCACCTCGACCGCGGCTTCGAGCTGGGTCGGCTGATCCGTGAAGACGGCCTCGACCTCGACCTGCTCGCCCGGCAGCACGAAGGTCGAGATCAGGCTGTAGGGGCTCACCTCGTCTTTGAACTTGAGCGAGAACGGCGCGCGGGGCTTCTCGACGGGGCTCTTCCCCCCGGAGTTGCCGGTGATGCCGCCGGCGACGCCGTAGAGCGTGTCCAGGCCGCAGTCTTCCTCGTCGACGCCGATGGCGGTGGCCAGCTCGGTGAGCGGTGACTCACTGCTCTCGGCCGTCTCCTCGTCCGCCTCGTCGACCTCTCGCGGTCCCGCGAGGCGCAGCCAGAGCAGTGCCGCGCTGGCGATCGCAAGGACCGTGAGGCTGACCGCGATGAGCGAGAGGAGGGTACGGCGGGTCGCCATGCGCCCTCTCCCTTTGCAAGCTCCGAGCCTCCCGCCTCTGCGGCGGGCGGGGCGCGCGGCCTTTGCCGGGGAGTGGGCCGTAAGAGGCATCTGGAAACAAATCTTCGGCGCAGCAAAGGCTCCCTCTCCCGGAAGGGTGGAAGGGGGCTGGGAGAGGGTTGGGGTGAGGGTCCCCTCCCCTTTCGCCACCTCTCGATATGCTAGGGTTCCCGTCCGAGATCGCACTCGTCATGGCCAGGAAGCATGTGAAGCAGGTCATCCAGGTGGGCAACCATCAGATCGAGCTCCCCGAGGGAGTGACGGCCCTGGACTGGGCGCTGGAGCGGGTCAATTTTCAGAACCCGCGCATCCGCGCCTTTCTGGGCTGCATCCGGCTCATCGAGGGGGTGCTCGAGAGCAACTACGCGCTCCTCCACTGCTCGCCGGAGCGGCTGCTCGACATCTGGAGCAAGGTCCGCCAGGTCACGGTGCTGATCCGCACCCGGCTGGCCCCCCTCCTGGACGTGCCCTCGCGCATGCCCCGCCTCGAAGAGGCGCGCCACAGCGCCGGGATGGCCCTGGTGTTCCTGGACGATCAGGTCCTCGCCGGGATCGACCGCTTTTCCGACGAGGTGCCCGAGGAGCAGCTCCTGGAGATCCGGAAGCTCCTCTGCGTCTCGATCGGCCAGATCCACTCGTTCCTGCACGACACCTTCGGCGAGGTGATGGCCGCCGATCCGCGGAGCCTCCACGACGCGGACTACTTCATCTCCCGCCGCTTCCCCCGGGACATCGAGGAGGCGGAGTGGCTGCAGTCGACGCTCTTGAAGCTCCAGGAGTACCTGGCCGAGCTCGAGGCGGCCCGCCCCCATCACCTCTCGGTGCTCGCCAACAAGCTCCGGCGCGAGGAGACGATCCCCTCCCGCGCGGCCTGGGAGGAGACCAAGGCGTTCCTGGAGGCGCTCCTTTCGGGCCTCACCCCGAAGCTCAAGGAGGTCCTGTCGCTGCGGGGGGTGCGCTTCTACGAGATGGAGATCCTGGACCGCTACACCTACGACGTCCCGGCCCGCTGCCGCGTGCTCCTGGAGCTCTACGAGACGGGCATCGAGGCGATCGACGGCATCCGGGAGTCGGTCGGCGCGACGCGGGAGGAGCGCGAGCAGGGGGTGCGCGACCTCATGCGCTGCCACGCCGCCTTCGGCCGGAGGATGGCCGCGCAGATGACCGAGGTGGACAAGGCCCTGCGCGACCTGGTCGCCTTCATCCCCCTCTGGCTCGAAGCGATCGAGAAGCGCAGGGCGCTGCTTCTGCGGCGGAGTGTGGAGGAGGGGGGGCGGTAGGGGACCTCACCCCGACCCTCTCCCATCGCCCCCCTTCCCCCGGGAGAGGGCGCCCCCTCCCTCGCGGGTCGCAGTCTCCTTGAGGAATGAATTCGGGACGGAGGTGGCCTGCGACCTCACCCCAACCCCTCTCCTAAAGGAGAGGGGCTTTAGTTTGTCGAGTTTGTTTTTCTCTCCCTCTCCTTTAGGAGAGGGAGCCGGAGGGTGAGGTCGCAGGCCACGGCGGCCCCCATTTTCAGAACCGCCGCTTCCCCTTGAAAGGCGGCTTGCCCCCCTGGGGCCGCGGCCGGCCCTTCTCCGGCGGGCGGGCGCCGCCCTCCTGGGTGGCCACCCGGATCTCCACCGGCCGCCCGCGGATGGTGGCGCGGGCCATCCGGGTCAGCACCTGGTCCCGGTACTGCGATGGCAGCTCGACGAAGGTGAAGCCGTCGTAGATGTCGATCGAGCCGATCGCCTTGCCCGGCACTCCCGCCTCGTTGGCGATGGCGCCCACGATGTCCCCCGGCCGGACCCCGGCGCGGCTGCCCGCTCCCAGGAAGAGGCGGACCATGCCGTCCTCGGCTCCGGCCATGGCCTCGGGCTCGGGCTCCACCTCGATCTCCAGCGGCTTGTCCCCGCGGGCGAGGCGGGCGGCGGCGGCGGCGACCTCGGCGAGGTCGAGCCCCTCGTCCACCAGCTCCTCGACGAGGGAGAGATAGAGGTCCAGGTCCCCCTCGGCCAGGGTCTTCCGGATGCTCTCCTTGAACATCGCGATCCGCCGGGCCGCCACGTCGGCCTGGGTGGGCATCTTCATCGGCGTGATGCGCTGGCCGGTGTAGCGCTCGATCTCGGTCATCATCCGCCGCTCCCGGGGGGAGATGAAGAGGACGGCGGTGCCCGAGCGGCCGGCACGGCCGGTGCGGCCGATGCGGTGGACGTAGGCCTCCACGTCATAGGGGATGTCGTAGTTCACCACGTGGCGGATCCGCTCGACGTCGAGCCCGCGGGCGGCCACGTCCGTCGCCACGACGATCTCGACCTGCCCGGACTTCAGGCGGCGGATGACGCTCTCCCGCTGCGGCTGCCCCATGTCGCCGTGCATGGCCTCGGCGGCGTAGCCGCGGGCCTGGAGCTTCTCGGCGACCTCGGCCGCGCCGTTCTTGGTGCGGGTGAAGATCAGCACCGCGTCCGTGGCCTCGGTTTCGAGGATGCGGGCGAGCGCGTCGAGCTTCTGCTGGGGCGAGACGTTCAGGTAGCGCTGCTCGGTGGCCGGGAGCGTCAGCGTCTTGTGCTCGATCTCGATCGACACCGGGTTGGTCAGGTGCCGCTCGGCGATGCGCCGCACCTCGCGCGGCAGCGTGGCGGAGAAGAGCGCCGTCTGCCGTCCCGGGGGGGCCTGGGCGAGGATCCACTCGACGTCGTCGATGAAGCCCATGCGGAGCATCTCGTCCGCCTCGTCGAGGACCACGATCCGGATGGCGTCCAGGCGCAGCGTGCCCCGCCGCAGGTGGTCCATGATCCGCCCCGGCGTGCCCACGACCACGTGGACGCCCCGCTCGAGGCGCTTCAACTGGAGCTGGATCGGCTGCCCGCCGTAGACCGGGATCACCCCGACGCGGCCGAGGTGCTTCGAGTAGGTGTGGACCGCCTCCGCCACCTGGATCGCGAGCTCCCGGGTGGGGGCGAGCACCAGGGCCTGCACCTCCGGGATCGACGGATCGATCTTTTCAAGGATCGGGATCGCGAACGCCGCGGTCTTGCCCGTCCCCGTCTGCGCCTGCCCGAGCAGGTCCCGGCCGGCCAGCATCGGCGGGATCGTCTTCGCCTGGATGGGCGTGGGCGCCTCGTACCCCACCTCGACGAGCGCCTTCAACAGGGGCGCCGACAGCCCCAGGCTCTCGAAGCTCTCCGTTGGGCCCGTCTCTTCTTCTTGGTCTGCCATGTCTTCTCCTCCGGCCACCACTCTATCCTTTCAGCAAGAATCTCGCCGTGCCCCCCGCCCGGCCCTCACCCCCGGCCCCTCTCCCACCACCCCTTTCCCCCTCCCTGGGAGTGGGGAGAACGACAGAAAGCCGAGATTC
>DATHUD010000060.1:0-17983 GCA_035462575.1 Thermoanaerobaculia bacterium
CTGCCCGGCACGCCGCCGGAGACACAGCGTCCATCGAGGGGGACTCCGCGGCCCGGCCTCGAGGGATCAACGCCTTACGTGGGCACCGTGAGCGGGACTCTCTCCGCCTGGAAGCTCCCGGCCGGAGCCCTTCCGCCGTCAAAACGCGAAGCGAAAATTCGCCAGGGCATTCCAATCGCTCGCGAGCCCTTCCTCGTCCACGTCCGAAGAGAGCGGAAACTGCACGGAGAGCTCGAGAAACAGCCGTTCGGTCGCCACGTACTGGAGCCCCGGAGCGAGGAGCAGCTCGGTGCGCCGCGTTCCGGGGAGAGCGGTATCCCGCAGCCGGTCAGCCTCCTTCCACGTGGCGGTCCCTTCGAGCAGGACGAAGAGCTCGCGCCCCGGCCGGGTGTAGACGCGGGGGAACAGGATGTATTGCAGGCTCCCGTTCAGGCGGACCTCGTCGCCTTGCCGGTAATCCCCGTCCCCCTCTCCGTTCAAGCGGTAGCTCACGTCCGCGGCCTGGCCCCATTTTCCTCTCGCCTGTTGATAGACCAGGCTGGCCAGGAAGTCGGTCGAGCCGGTCCCCGGCTGAAGGCGGTGATGCAGAGCGGGAGCGAGGCGCGGGTCCGCGGGACGGTCCGTAGAGCCCGTGGGCAGCTTGACGCCGAGCTCGACGGCCGCGTGCCGGTCCTGCCAGCGGCCGACCTGGCGGAAGAACCGGTGCTTGCCGGTGAGGACGACGTCGCCCGGGCCGGAGGCGGACTGGGAGCCGAGCCCCGGGCTTTCGACGTGGCTCTCCACGTGGACCGGCACGCGCACCCCGAACACCCAGTGGGTGCTCGGGGTGTAGCGCAGCTCGGCGATCGAAGTCAGGCTCGACGCCTCCGCGCCGCCGCCCGACTGGCGATCCGCAACGAAGCCGCCCAGGATGCCGCTCCCCTGGAACACGCCCGTGCCCGGGGTATTGGCGCGGATGGGGCTGCCCAGCGCGTCCGCGGGCGCGAGCAGGGCGAGCAGGAGACCGAGGCGGGCCCCTTTCATGGCTTCTCCTCGCCGGTCCGCGGCTCGTCGAGCTGCACGATCTGCTCGTCGCCTTCGGCCCTCCAGCCTCCGGCCACGGTCACGAGGCCGCCGGAAGCCTCGGCCGGAAGCTGCTTTTCTCCCGCGAGACGGAAGACCTGTCCGGTCTCGGGGACGCGCAGCCGGTCGCCGTCCGTCCGCTGGCCGCGGACCTCGATGCGGGTCTTTTCGATTTCATAGCCCGCCTGGGTGATGGCCTTCTCCAGGGCCGCGAGCGAGACCGTCTTGCCGGGACGGGGCTTGAAGACGAAGCGCCCGGTGGTGACGTCGATCACCTCCATGTCCTTGGCCTCGGGAGCGAAGTCGAGACGGCGCACGGCCGCCTTGATTCCGTACACTCACATTCCGCAGAGATAGCCGGCGACGTCGAGCTCGATGCGCTGGACCTCGGCCGCCGCGGCGGACGGCAGGGCCAGCAGGATGGCTCCCGCCATCGATCCTTTCCAAAGATTTTTCTTCACGACCTGACCTCCTCGGGTCCGCAAAATCCAGGACTCGAGCCAAGCCGCCCACAACGGGCAGCGTGGCGCTACGGCGAAAAGCCGGTCAGGACGCTTTGGGAACGTGGAGGATGCCGCGCGGTTCCGTAGAGGGAGCGCCGCGCTCGGGGGGAGGAGCCACGGAAGTCCCCTGGACCAGCTCGAAGCGGATCAGGGAGTGGCCGGGAAGGCTCGAAACGGAGTGCAGGCAGCAGAGAGAGAAGCCGCCCGTGGGAGCGCCGCAGGAGTGGTCGCCGTCGCAGCAATCGCCGCCGCCGCACGCCACCGTGGTCAGAACGAGGGGCCCGAAGATCCCCAGGACGGCGAGAGCGAGAAAGAGGTGGGCGGACCGGCGGCGCATGACTTTCCTCTTATAACACGAACGGGACTGTCGATCGCCCTACGTGCGCGTGGTGAGCCACCACGCCAGCCCGGCCAGAGCGCTCGCCGCGAGCGTCTTCAGCATCCCGATCTTCCACCGGAAGAGGGCCAGGAACGCGAAGATCGCGAGCACCAGGGCGGCCGGGTCGAGCGTCTCCCAGTCCGGGACCAGCAGGCGCACGCCTGCAGGGTGGATCTCGTCCACCCGGCCGAAGAGGGTGTGGAGGGCGAACCAGACCGCGAGATTGAAGATCACCCCCACGACGGCGGCGGTGATCCCCGTCAGGGCGGAGCTCAAGGCGCGGTTGCCGCGCAGGGCCTCGATGTAGGGAGCGCCCAAAAAGATCCACAGGAAGCAGGGAACGAACGTCACCCAGGTGGTGACGGCCGAGCCCAGAATTCCGGCCGCGAGGGGATCGAGCCCGCCCGGGTGGCGCCAGGCGCCCAGGAAGCCCACGAACTGGACGACCATGATGAGCGGGCCCGGCGTGGTCTCGGCGAGCCCGAGGCCGTCCAGCATCTCGCCCGGGGCGAGCCAGCCGTAGGTCTCGACCGCCTGCTGGCCGATGTAGGCGAGCACCGCGTAGGCGCCGCCGAAGGTGACGACCGCGGCCTTGCTGAAGAAGATCCCTTCCTGGACGATCGTGTGCTCCGGGCCGAGGAAAGCCCGGAGGAGGAGCAGAGGCCCGATCCAGAGCGTGAGGCCGATCGCGGCCACCTTGAGCGACCGGGCGAGCGAGGGGCGGACGCGATGCGCCTGGGAGTCGGCGATCGGCAGGTCCCCCTCGCCGGCCGGAACGGCTCCGGGCGCGTGCGCCGGGGCGGCCGAGAACGCCTCGGGGACAAGGCGGCCGCCGAGCCATCCGAGAAGCCCGGCGCCGGCCACGATCACCGGGAAGGGGACCTCGAAAAAGAAGATGGAGACGAACGCCAGGGCCGCGATCCCCACCAGGGCCCGGTTCTTGAGCGCCCGGCGGCCGATGCGCACGACGGCTTCGACGACCACGGCCATCACCGCGGGTTTGAGGCCGAAGAACAGGCCGGAGACAAAGGCGATGTCGCGGTACCCGGCGTAGAGGATCGACAGCGCGAGGATGGCCACGGCCCCCGGCAGCACGAACAGGATGCCGGCCGCGAGGCCGCCGGGGGTGCGGTTCAGGAGCCAGCCGATGTAGATGGCGAGTTGCTGCGCCTCGGGGCCGGGGAGGAGCATGCAGTAGTTCAACGCGTGGAGGAAGCGGCTCTCGCTCACCCAGCGCTTCTCTTCGACGAGGATGCGGTGCATCACCGCGATCTGCCCCGCCGGGCCGCCGAAGCTCTGGAGGGCGACCGCGATCCAGACTTTGAGCGCCTCCCGGAACGGGACGGGGTCGGGCTGCGGCGCCTCCCTCTTCATCGCGTGCGTAGCTTAGTGCATCCCGCCTCCCCGGCGAGCCGTCCCGAAAAAGCGCGAGCGAGCTTGTCCCGTTCTCCACGGGACGTGCACCAACCTCAATAGAGCAGTCACCCAGGTTCGGAAAAGAAATCGGATCAGCCGGCAGGTGGAAGTCACCTTCCTGTGACAGGTGTGTCTTTCTGTCTGTTCCCCCGTGAGCTCAAAGACGGCTCCCGGGTTTTTTCAGGGAAGGTGTGTCCTTCCCGCAAGGAGGCCTTTTCGATGAATGTAGTCAAAGGGTTGATGCGCGGCGCCATGGCTCTCGCCATCGCCGCGAGCGTCGCCGCTCCCGCGAGCGCGACGACGCTGGTCCGGGCGAGCCTCGACGAGCTGGTCGCCGGCAACGAGGCGGTCGTCGTGGGCGAGGTGGTGGATGTCGAGTCCTACTGGAACGCGGAGCACACGTTCATCCTGACCGACGTCCGGTTCTCCGTGTCCGAGGTCCTCAAGGGCAATCAGCGGGGCGAGCTCACGGTCACGCTGATGGGTGGCCGGGTCGGGGACCTGACCACGCTGATCATCGGCGGTCCGCAACTGTTCCCGGGCAATTCGTACGTGCTGTTCCTGAACGAAGAGAGCCTTCCGGGTGTCCAGGCCTTGACAGTGCGCGATCTCGTGCAGGGCGCGTTCGACGTGGTGATGGCGAAGGACGGCCTGCGCGCCGTCAGCCAGGCGAACAGCCATCCGCTGATCGCCGACAAGCAGGGATACATGGATGCTCCGGGTGGGGTGGAGGGATTCCCGCTCACGGCCATGATGACGTCCATCCGCGAGATCGCGGCCCGTCCGCACACCCAGAGGGAGATGAACTGAGATGAACCGCAAGATCGCCATCTATGCCTTTGCCGCGGCGGGTCTGCTCGCCACTTCCGTTCCGTCTCATGCGTATCGCATGATCCAGAACACCTCGGTCGGCCGCTTCTCGGCCGGCGCCGCCGTCACCTGCAGCGCCGCGGGCGGCTTCACCCACTGGAACAACAAGAACATCCCCTGGTACCTGAACACGGCGGGCCAGGGCTCGGGCAAATCCGGAGCGGTGTCGGGCGCCGCGAGCGTCTGGACCGCCGTGACCAGCGCCGATCACAACCTTTCCTACGCCGGCACGACGACCGCCGGATTCGTGACCGACGGCCGCAACACGGTCCTCTGGGCCTCGGGCAACGGCTGCACGGGCTCCTGCCTCGCCATCACCGCGCTCGTCCTGCAGGCGGGCCAGGTGATCGTCGAGTCCGACATCTCGTTCAACTCGTCCTATAGCTGGCGGACCGACGGGCTCGACTACGACACGCAGGCGGTCCTGGCCCACGAATTCGGCCACGCCCTGGGCATTCACCACACCACTCTGACCTCCACCCCGCGGCCGACGATGTATGCCTCCTACTTCGGCAACACCGGCCGGACGCTCGAGTCCGACGACCGGGCGGCGCTCCAGTGCGCGGAGAGCCGGTACTAAAGCACCGTCCTCCATACGTTGCTCTTCATCGGTGATTCACCAATCCGCCGGGAGGATGGACTCCCGGCGTTTTTTGTTTTACTCCTGCTTCCGATCAGGGAGCGGTGATCCCCAACCGCTCCCGCATCTTTTTCGAGAGCTTCTGGGCGACCAGGCCGTACGACTCGCGGAGGAAGGCGGTGAGCTCGTCGTCCGGCAGGAGGCCGCGCGAGGCGACGCTCACCCAGGAGTGCTGGGCGAGGTAGGGCGCCGGCCGGATGCCTTCCTGCCGGGTGAGCGTACCGAAGACCGCGGGGTGGACCTTGAAGCTGAACGGCTCGTTGTCGGGGAGGCCGAAGACCACGAACATCTTGCCGCCGACAGAGAAGACGAGGTCGTTGTCCCACTTCACGTCTTCCGTGACGCCCGGGAGGCTGCGGCAGAAGGCGAGGACCGGATCTTCGGATGCGCTCATGGAACTCCTCCGGCCGTCATCTTATCCGACGGCGGGGAGTGAGCCGTTCCCAGACCTTTTCCCCGATCTCCCCGAGGCCTGAAAGGACGGCGTCGGCTAGCGCGAAGCGGGGATCGCCGCGGAGAGCCGGCTCGGGGATGGCGAGGCAGCGCATGCCGGCGGCCTTCGCGGAGAGCAGGCCGTTCGGTGAGTCCTCGACGGCCACGCAGTCCGCGGGGTCCACCCCGAGCTTCCTGGCCGTCGTGAGATAGACCGCCGGGTCCGGCTTGCCGCGCTCTTCCTCTTCGGCGGAGTGGATCACCTCGAAGACGGAGGCGAGGCCGAGCCGTGTAGTCACCGCTTCGATCACCGCGTAGGTGGAGGAGGAGGCGAGGGCCAGGCGCAGGCCGGCCCGTTGGGCGAAGGCGAGCGCCTCGGCCACCCCGGGCTTGGCTTCGCCCTCTTCGCTCACGAGGCGGACCAGGCGTTCGAGGATCTCCGCGACCAGGGCGTCGCGAGATGGCGCGAGCGCGGGGGAGCGCTCGCACCAGTAGGCCACCGTCTCGTCGACCCGCAGGCCGGTCGTCCGCAGGCAGTCCCCGGTCGTGAGCGTGAGGCCGGCCTCGGCGAACGCGGCGATTTCGGCGCGGTGCCAGAGCGGCTCGGAATCGATCAGGACGCCGTCCATGTCGAAGAGGAGAGCGCGGAGCATGGGGCGCGTCGCCGTCCTTTCAGGGCAGCGGGCGCGACGGCCGGCTGCCGGTCAGCACCAGGATCGCGTCGAAGCCGTGGACGATCCGCATCAGCTCCGGGTCGGCGGTCTTCGTCCGCGCGACGGACAGGAGCGGTCGGAGCGGGCGCAGGTCGATCACCGTGAATCCTTCGGGGAGCGCCTGGGCGACGATCGTCTGGAGCCCCTCTTCCGTCGCGAGGTCGACCGGGGCCGGGACATATGTCAGCTCCATGGGGTTGAAGATCGCGTGCTCCGTGCCCGTGCCGCCTACGACCAGCAGGTGAAACGCCTGCGAGCCCTCGGCCGCGGCCATCTCGGCCGCGAGGCTGCCCAGGTCGAAGACCTCGGTCACGTTCCGGCCGCGGATCATGTGGCTCGCCCCGAATTTGAAGAGCACGCGCGGCGACTCCCCGCGGGCTTTGGCCTCGTTCAGGTGGCGGAGGAGCTGGCCGCGGTTGAGCCGCGCCCGGCGGTCGTTCGACTCCCAGTTGCGGCCCTCGAGGAAGAGCTGGTTGATGGCGAGCGTCTCGCCGATCACGTCGAGCGCGAGGGCGCTCTCCGGGTCCGGGGAGGGCCACGCGCGCCGCAGGCCGGAAAGGGCCTCGGGCGCGGCCGAGACGCTGAAGACGGCGGCGGGGTTTTTCGTCTCCGAGACCGTCTTCCAGGCCGCCGCGGACTTCTCGTGGAGCGCTTCGGCCGCGGCTCTGGCCGGCCCTTCGGGCGCGTTCTTCCGCACGCGGTCGAGCAGGAAGCGGTCGGCCGAGACCTCGTAGTCGAGCCCCCAGAGCACCGGCCTCTGCGCGGCCACGGCGGCCCGCGCCGCCACGAGCAGCTCGGCCTCCTCCTGAAGCGTGTAGAACGCCACGCCCGGAGGGTTCTCCTTGAAGAACGCGGAGAGCCGCGCGAGGCCGTCTTCGCCCCGGGCGAGGTCGTCGAGGACGGTCGCCATGGGCGGCGAGATCTCGATCGCGAGGTTCCGGTAGCCGGCGGGCGTGAGGGCCCGGAACAGCTCGCGCACCACGGCCGGCACCTCGGCGACGCCGTGCTCCTCGCCGACGAGGAAGAACCGCGACTTTTTCCCCTCGGCGACGAGGAGGTCCCAGCCGGGGCCGGAGAAGGTGCCGTTCCGGAAGGAGACGGCGTAGCGGTTGTCCGCCGCCCGCTTGGCGAGCCGTTCCTCGAAGCTCGGAACCGGAGGGGACGAGGGCGGCGGAGCCTGCGCCGAGAGGGCGCCGGACAGAACGAGGATCGCGAGACCTGCGACACAAATCCCTTTTGCTTTCATGGGCCGCATTCTACCGGTTGCGGGGACCGGGGCGAGCGGCTAGCATGGAGCCGTTCACCTCTTGCACGGAAAGGAGGACCGATGACGGGCAAAGGCAGGTTTCCCTTCTTTTCCCTCGTCGTAGTCGCCGCTCTTCTCCCGGTCCTGGCCGGCCCCGCCGCCGCGCAGACGGGAGACGTCAGGGGCCAGGTCAGGAGCGGCGACGGCCAGGCCCTGCCGGGGATCACGGTGAAGCTCCTCAGGGCGGGATCGCAGGACTCGCTCGAGAAGGCGTCCGATGCCCAGGGCAGGTTTCACTTCGACGACCTCAAGGACGGGGTCTACGTCGTCACGACGTCGCACGACGGCTACGCCCCGGTCACCTGCCCGGGCGCCCGCATCGTCCGCGGCATGACCAAGCAGTTCGATCTCAAGCTGATGCCGGACGGCGGCGAGCCGTCGACCTGCGCGGCCGCCCCGGCGTCCTGACCGGCCGGGCTCTTTCAGTCGGCTCCGAAGAGCTGGACGGTCCAGTGCGAGCCGGTGGCGAAGCCGGCGAGCCCAGCCGGGTTGAACACGGAGAGGCTCGCCGCCGCGCCGCCCGAAAAACCTTTCGGAGCGGCCACCACGCGCAGATGGCAGACGGCGAGCACCAGGCCGGGCACCGGCACGTCGTTGCTCACGATCGTGCCGTCGCCGCTCGCGGTGACGGGGCCCTCCGGCAGGTGGAAGACGGCGAAGAACGGCACCCGCGATCCCGGCGGGAAGGCCGGATCGGTCACCCGCAGGCAGGCCGTGGCCGTGCCGAGGCGGCGGGGCGGGCCGTCCCCGCCGTCCTCCCAGAGCACCGCGCCGAGGCGCGCAGTCGGCTCGAACGGCGCCGCCGCGCAGATCTCCGGATCGGGCGGAACCGACGGGCTCTCCTCGGAGCGGAAGCGGTAGACGCGCGCTCCGCTCACAGCCGCACCAGTTGGGCGCCGTAGTGGACGTTGGCGCCCACCGCGGCGATCACCACCAGCTCTCCGCTCCCCAGTTCCACGACTCCGGCCTCCAGGTCTTCGGCGAGCAGGATCAGCATCCCCGCGGCTGACGTGTTGCCGTAGCGCTCCACGTTGTGGGCCACCCGGTCGGCGGGCAGGCCGGCCTCCTCGACGAAGCTGTCCATGACCCGCTTGTTCGGCTGGTGGAAGTAGAAGCGCTTCACCTGGCCCTTGAGCTCGGGGCACTCGGAGAAGACCTCGTCCAGGCAGCGCTGCATGTAGAGGGGGTAGGACTTCGCCACGAGCTGGCCGTTCACCACGAAGGTGTGGTCGGCCGGATTGATCTCTCCCTGGAAAGGAAGCGAGAGGGCCCCGCCGGCGCGGCGGAACACGAGGTCCGCCGAGTCGTTGCCCGACATCGAGGAGACGATGCCCTCGCCCGGCCGGCCGCCGCTCCGGAGGATCACCGCGCCCGCGCCGTCGCCGAAGACGTACATGGAGAAGAACGAGGGGATGGGCTTGCGCCCGGGCGCCGGCTCCACGCTGTGGGCGAAGACCTCGCGGTTCACCTGCGGCGAGGTGAACGCCGAGCCGATCACGGCCACGGTCTTCACGGCGCCGCTCTGGATCATCTTGTTCGCCAGGTCGATCACGTAGGGCGTGCCGCCGCAGCCGTCATCGATCACCAGGGCGTAGGTGTCCGGGCGGCAGCCCAGGCGGCGGTGGAGCTCCATGGCGTCGTGATTGAAATTCAACCGGTCCGGCGTGCAGGTGACGAGGAAGATCGCGTCGAGCTCTTTGGCGTCGAGGCCCGCGTGGTCCAAGGCGCGGCGCAGCGCGATCTCGCACATGTCGCTGTTCGACCGCGGCTCGCCCGACTCTTCGGAAGGCGGAATCGCGACGCCCGCCTCCTCGTCGAAATCCCACAGGAAGCGGCGCTCCTTGATGAAGGTCTTCTCTTCGATCCGCTCGGGGGACCAGCCGGGGATCGCCCGGGAGATGCGGTGATTGTCGACGACGCGGGAAGGGACGAAGGAGCCGGCCCCCACGATGCGGGCGGCGTGCTGGATGTTGTGCTGGAGCTGCGGCATGACGTTCTCTCCGGTCTGTCTGGGACTGCTCGTTGTCGAAAGGGCCGGCCCGTGCCGGCCACGAGCGAGAGAACGCGCGGGTGGGTGCGATCCCCTCAGGGGCTAGGTCCGCCAGCCCGCGCTGAAGTAGAATCACCGGAAGAATGACAAGAAAATTCGGCACCACGGTCCAGAGGGCAATCCTCACCGCGGCCCTGCTGCTGGCGGCCTCTACCGCTTTCGGCGAAGAGCGGGACGACCGCGTGCGCTGGCTCGCGGAGCACGCGGTGGCCGTGCGGTCCACCGCGCCGGCGGATGAGGACTTTTCGGACCTCCAGCCTCTCGTGACCAAGATCGGCAGTGCGCGGGTAGTAGCGCTGGGGGAGGTGACGCACGGCGACGGCGCGGCTTTCCTCGCCAAGGCGCGGCTGGTGCGCTTCCTTCATCAGAAGATGGGGTTCGACGTCCTCGCCTGGGAAGCCGGCTTCTTCGACGTCCCGCTGATGGACGCTGCGCTGCGCTCGGACGTCCCGCTCGAGGAGGCGGCAAAACGGGGGTTGTACAGGATTTGGCGGACCAGCCAAGAGGTCCAGCCGGTCCTCGCCTACGTGCGCGCAGCGCAAGAAACGACTCGTCCGATCGAGAACGTCGGCTTCGACTGCCGGGTCACGACCGAGGCCTCGCGCTCCGAGCTCTTTCCGGCCTCGATCTTCGAATTTTTCGACCGTCTCGACCCCGCCCTGATCTCCAAGCAGGAGCGGGCGGACCTGACCGCCATGTCCGTGGGGTTGGTCCCCGCGGAGTACTACGAGAAGCCCGGCGAGCGGCGCTACAACCGCGACCTGCCGCGCCGCCTGGTGGCGACGATCGATCAGCGGCGGAGCGATCTCCTGGTCCGCGCGAGCCCGCGGGAGATCGATCACATCCGCCAGTCCTTGGTGAGCCTCATGAACATGGACCGCGCCTTGGGGGGCCAGGCCGGCACGGCCCGGAGCGAGGACGGCTACAACCGCGACACCGCCATGGCCGAAAACCTTCTCTGGCTTCTGGACGGACCCTTGAAGGGCCGCAAGGTGATCGTCTGGGCGCACAACTACCACGTGCTGCGGGATCTCATGTCGTCCGGCGGTGACCAGGGCAGGCCGCTCTCCGGCCCCATGGGGCGTCATCTCGCGAAAGCTTTGGGCCGCGACCTCTACGTGATCGGTTTCCTCGCCCACCACGGCCGCATGGGGGAGGCGGGGGAGGAGCAGTCTGACATTCCTCCGGCATCTCCCGATTCCCTCGAAGGGCTCCTCCACGCAACCGGCAAGCCCCGGTTGCTTCTCGACCTCCGGAGCCTGCCGCAAGGCCACTGGCTGCGCGCCCCGCTCGTCAACGGCGTCTACTTCTATGAGCCGCAACCTACCGACCTGCCGCGTCTCCTGGACGCGGTCTTCTTCCTGGACGAGATGACGCCGAGCACGGCGCTCGGACCTCCTTCGTAGACGTTCAGGCCGGGGCCCGACCGAAGCCGGGCCTCGACGGATCGGAGCGAGATCACCAGTGGTGCGGGTGCCAATGGCAGCGGTACCACCACCAGGGGCAGCACCGGTACCAGGCATAGCGGCGGTGCCACCACCAGCACCAGAGGGGCCGCCAGGGGAACCAGAAGTACCAGGGCAGCCAGGGGTGAATGGGGATGATCCGATCGATCTGGAGCTCCGCCAGCACCTTCTCATCGATCTCCAGACCGACCTCGCGAGCGACCTCGGCGACATCGATCGTACCTTCGCGTCTCGACCTCTCTTCCAGCATTTTGCCGAGCCTGCCGAAAGTTTCGTTCGCCTCCGCGTTGGCCCGTGCCACGAAATCATCCAACTCTGCCATGAGAGACCTCCTTCCGGATCGAGGTTGATTGGTCCGCGGCCTTCCACGTTGTCGAAGGATTTTCGCTGCGAGGAGGAGAACGGCAGGAGGGCCCGCTGACAGGCCGCCCCACGTCCTCCCGGCCGAGAGGAGACGACAAGTCGTACCTCCTTGAGGTCAGGCAAGAGCTTCTGTCGTCGGCAGCTCGGCGGTCTTGGATCCCTGGGGAAGGGAGGGCGGAGGAGGGAAGCGAGGACCCGTGGCTTTGCGGCGCCGGCTTTCACCGGCTGTGCCTTTGACGAGGACCTTGGCTCAGTGGTTGTTCAATGTTTCGGAATGTCTCACCTCCTGGTGATAATCCGGCATGAAACCCATTCTGGAGATCCCGGCAGCTCTGAGGGGAGCGCTCTGGAGTACAGCTCTGTAGCTCTTCTCATCTTAATCCGGGATTTCCCATTGTCAAGGGTGAAGAGAAATCTGACAGGTTGTATATGTCGTGTTGCGGATGCGGGCTCAGCTCTCTCCCTCGGAGATCTTCAGGAAGGCTCCTCAATAGGCGAGCCGCTCGCGGATCTCGTAGTGCCGGGAGCGGTCGTCAAAGCGGGACAGCACCTCGCGGGCTCTGGGAGGCACGTAGGCCGTCTCGTAGTCCTCTCCCGCGAACTCCTTGACCGCCTCCCAGGAGTCGAAAAACAGGAGCGTCATGAACTCCACCTCGTCCGGACCCAGAGGACGCCGGAACAGTTGGAGCCCCCGGTAACCCGCGACTCCCTTGGCCGCGATTCCGGGGAAGATCTCCGTCAAGAGCAGCCTTTCGTAGACGTCGGCGTTGGCGGCCGTCGTCCAGCCGTGCCAGATCCTTCCGATCATGATCGATTCTCCTCGTTCGAGACTCGATTCTACCCTCGCACGCTCGGACGGTGCTCACAGTCAAAAGACCGGCAGCTCGCCCGTCGACACCAGGGTGTCGAAAGTCCCGTCCTCCCGGCAGGGCACGAGCCATCCCGGCCTCCAGGCGTTCAACCGGGGGCGCAGCGTGGTGGTCAGCTCTTCCTGGCTGATCTGATCGAGAAAGGCGCGCAGCGCGCTCTTGTAGGCGCTGCAACGCGCCTTCACCGTCTCCTCGGGGTCCAGGGTGAACGCGATCACCGGATGGAACCGCTCGCCGGCGGCGTACCCCAGGATCGAAAAATGGATGGCTTCCCAGTCGAGATAGTCCTTGAACGTCCGGAGCCTCATCTCGGCGTCCAGGGCCCGGAGCTCGGCTCGTTGTCCGGGATGCTTCTTGAGGAGCCGCTCGTACGACCGGTCCCAGAGCGTCTTGACGATGCGCATCTTCGACAGGCCGGACACGCTCTCCCCGGCGGCGAAAAGGCTCGCGGCGAGGAACTGGAAGATGTCCTCGCGAAATGCTTCCGGAAACTGGTACCGGTAGGCGAAATCGAAGGCGAGGTGGCCATAGACGTTGTCCTCGAACCCTTGGCGGGAGACGAAGCGGGTCAGGCACGAGTCGACCAGCTCGTGTGCCGCCGGGTCCGTCGCCTCCCGGAGCTCTTCGACGCGCTTCTTGAGATTCGCGGCCTGGAGCGCCGGGGCTTTCCCGAAGAAGTCCTTGGCGAACTTGGCCACGAACCCCGTGATCAGGAACGACTCGCCGCTTCGGGTCACGTTCTTGGGGAGGGGAAACGCGTCGAGCTGGGGGGGCTCGATGCCGAGCACCTCGAGGAACCCGAGCGGAGTCACCTCCGGAGGCGGGAAACTTTCTCCCGACGGGAGAGGATGGAGCGCGAGCGACGCGCAGAAGCCCTCGAGCGCAGCCGTCGATCCCGAGGCACACAGGAGACGGAACAGGCGGCTGTCGATCAGGGACCGGAGAGGCAATTCGTTCCGGCCCCGCCGCCCGCGGCTCGCCATCCGGGCGGTCAGGCCCGCCGGGCCCGATGCGGTTGAGGATTCAGGGGACACAGTCGGTCCATGATATCTCCTGAGGCGGGCTTCCCGCCGAGGGCCTCCCGCTCGCGGGCTTGCCGGGAGCGTCAACGGCTGAGAGAATCGCGGACCATGAAGCCCGCTCCATTCGAATATCAGGCGCCGGCCTCGCTCGAGGCCGCGCTCGCGGCCCTCGCCCGCCATGGAGGCGACGCCAAGCTCCTGGCCGGGGGCCAGAGCCTGATCCCGGTGATGAACTTCCGGCTGGCCCAGCCGGCCCTCCTCATCGACATCAACAAGCTGACGGAGCTCGATTTCGTTCGCCGCGGCGAGGACGGGTCCTTGCGCATCGGCGCCCTGGTGCGGCAGCGCCGGCTGGAGCGGGAGCCCCTCGTGGCCGAGGCGGCGCCGCTCCTCCGGGATGCCGTGCCCTTCATCGCCCATCCGCAGATCAGGAACCGTGGCACGTTCGGAGGGAGCCTCGCCCACGCCGATCCGGCCGCCGAGCTGCCGGCGGTCGCGGTGGCCCTTCGCGCCCGCTTCCGGCTCCAGAAGGCAGGCGGCGAGCGGTGGGTCGAGGCGAGCGATTTCTTCGCCGGCCTGTTCACGACCTCCTTGGAGCCCGACGAGCTTCTGGTCGAGGCCGCGATCCCGGCGCTGGCTCCCCGGACCGGCTGGGCCTTCCTGGAGGTCGCCCGCCGCCATGGCGACTACGCGCAGGCCGGCGTCGCCGCGCTCGTTACCCTGGGCGAGGACGGCCGGTGCCGCGAGGCGCGTCTGGTCTATCTGAGCGTGGGGGACGCGCCCGTCGAGGCGCGGGAGGCCGCCCGGCTGCTGATCGGGGAGCTGCTGGTCGGTGGGACTACCGCGGCTCCGGCGGTCGAGGCGGCGGCGGAGAAGGCTTCGCGCGACGAGATGGACCCCTTCGGGGACATCCACGCGACTTCGGATTTCAAGCGCCATCTGGCGCGCGTGCTCACCCGGAGGGCCCTGTTCCAGGCCGCCGGGCGGGCGAGCCAGGGGAGGCTCTGACCATGCCCGCTCTCTACAAGGTTTCCGTCACCGTCAACGGCCGGCGCCACGAGCGCCAAGTCGAGCCGCGCCTGCTGCTGTCGGACTTCCTGCGCCACGAGCTCGATCTGACCGGCACCCACGTCGGCTGCGAGCACGGGGTGTGCGGCGCCTGCACGGTGCTGTTCGACGGCGAGCCGGTCCGTTCCTGCATCCTGTTCGCCGTCCAGGCGGACGGCCACGCGATCACCACGGTCGAGGGGCTGTCCCCGGGCCCCGGAGAGCTCCACCCGCTGCAGCAGGCTTTCTGGGAGTGCCACGGCCTCCAGTGCGGCTTCTGCACCCCGGGGTTCCTGATGACCCTGGTGCCGTTCCTGGAGGAGAACCTCGACCCGTCCGAAGCCGAGATCCGCCAGGCCATCTCCGGCAATCTCTGCCGCTGCACGGGATACCAGCACATCGTGGACGCGGTGAAGCTGGCCGCGGAGAGGCGCCGGCAGGAGGGGTGAGCGCCTTCGAACGCCGCGAGGCGCTCTTTGCCGAGCGCGAGCCCCAGGTGCGGGCCTTCCTGCCGGAGGAGGGGCGGTTCGAGCGCCTGCGGCGGGAATTCGCGGAGCTCGAAGCCCGCTGGTCCGATCCCGAGAACCGGCCGCCCCTCTTCGGCGTGCCCTTCGGGGTCAAGGACATCTTCCACGCGGACGGCTTCGAGACCCGCGCCGGCAGCCGTCTCCCGCCGGAGGTCCTCCGCGGCCCCGAGGCTCCGAGCGTGACGGCGCTCAAGCGGGCGGGCGCGCTGATCCTGGGCAAGACCGTCTCGACCGAGTTCGCCTACTTCGCGCCCGGGCCGACCCGGAACCCCCGGAACCCGGAGCACACGCCGGGCGGATCGAGCAGCGGCTCGGCCGCCGCGGTGGCCGCCGGGCTCTGCCCCCTGGCGCTCGGCACGCAGACGATCGGCTCGATCCTCCGCCCGGCCGCCTTCTGCGGAGTCGTGGGCTTCAAGCCCACCCGCGGACGGATTTCGACGGACGGCGTGATCCCCCTCGCTCCCACCTTCGACCACGTGGGCTTCTTCACCCGGAACGCTCACGACGCCCGCATCGTGGCCGGCCTGCTCCTGGACGAGCCGCCCTGGGATCTCACGGAACGCAGGCCCAGGCTCGGCATCCCGGAGGGCCCGTACCTCTCGCGCGTCTCCGCGGAAGGGAAGGCCCACTTCGATGCCGTCTGCAACCGGCTGGCGATCGCGGGGTACACGATCAAGATCGTCCCCGCCCTGGAGAATTTCGACGACATCGTGGAGCGCCATTACCGGGTCCTGGCCGCCGAGATGGCGCGGGTCCACGAGAGCTGGTTCGCCCGCTACGAGGAGCTTTACCACCCCCGGACCGCCGAGCTGATCCGCAAGGGGCAGGGGATTTCCGACGCCGAGCTCGAGCGGGAACGCTCCGGCGGCGAGAGGCTGCTCGACGAGCTGACGAGCCTGATGGACCGCCACCGGTTCGATCTCTGGATCTCGCCACCGGCCCTGGGCCCCGCGCCGCGGGGATTGGACAGCACGGGCGATCCGGTGATGAACCTGCCCTGGACCCAAGCCGGAATGCCCGCCCTCTGCATCCCGGCAGGGAAGAGCGCGGACGGCCTGCCCATGGGGCTCCAGATCGCCGGCGGCCTGGGGGACGACGAGGACGTCCTCTCCTGGGGCATCGACCTGGAGAGCGTGCTGCAGTCATGAGCGCCGGGCCGGCTGTCCGCTGCGCCGTTCGCGCCGGCGCCTACTACGACTCGATTGTCCTGATGCAGCTCCAGCGCGCGCTGGCGGCCCTGCCGGGCGTGCTCGACGCCGGGGTGGTGATGGCGACGCCGGCCAACCGGGACCTGCTCGCGGCGAGCGGCCTCCTGCCTGGCGAGCCCGGCGAGGAGGCTGTGGCGGCCGGTGCGGACGACCTGCTGATCGCGATCCAGGCCGAGAGCGAGGCCGCGGCGGGGGAAGCCCTGGCGCGGGTGGACTCTCTCCTCGCGGTCCGCCGCGCGGGCGCTGCCGGGCAGGAGTTTCGGCCGCGCAGCCTAGCCTCCGCGTTCAAGCAGCTCCCCGAGGCCCGCTGGGTCCTCGTCTCCGTGCCCGGCCGCTACGCCGCCGCGGTGGCGGACGAGGCCCTGGATTCCGGCCGGAACGTCTTCCTTTACAGCGACAACGTTTCCCTGGCGGACGAGGTGGCGCTCAAGAAGAAGGCCCGCGACCGGGGGCTCCTCGTCCTCGGGCCGGACTGCGGGACCGCGATCGTCGGCGGCACCGGGCTCGGCTTCGCCAACCGCACCAGGCCGGGGCGGATCGGCCTGATCGGCGCCTCGGGAACCGGCCTCCAGGCGGTCGTCAGCCATCTCCACGCCCGGGGAGCCGGGATCTCGCAGGCGATCGGCACCGGCGGGCGCGACCTTTCCGCCGAAGTGGGAGGGATCACGGCGGCGCAGGCATTCGACCTCCTGGCGCGGGACCCGGAGACCGAGGTCATCGTCCTGATCTCGAAGCCGCCGGCCCCGGAGGTGGCGCACCGGCTGATTGGCCTTGCTCACGCGGCCGGAAAGCGGACGGTGGTGTACTTCCCCGGAGCGCCCTTGCCCGGGCCCCGGCTGGGGGACGTCGGGTTCACGAGCAGCCTTGAAAGGGCGGCGGAGGACGCGCTCCTCTGCCTGACCGCCCCTCGACCGGCTCCACTGGCTGCGCCGATCGCCTTCGCGCCCGGCCAGCGCTTCCTGCGCGGCCTCTTTTCCGGAGGGACGCTGGCCCTGGAGGTGCTCCGCGGCCTCGCGCCCCTGCTCGCGCCGCGAGGGCATGCGATCCTCGACCTGGGCGCCGACGAATTCACCGTCGGGCGGCTGCATCCGATGATCGACTTCGATCTGCGCCTGCGCCGGCTGCGGAAGGAAGCGGCCGATCCGGAGGTCGCCCTGATCCTCCTCGACGTGGTGCTCGGCGACGGCGCGCATGCCGATCCGGCCGGAGAGCTGGGGCCCGTCATCGAACGCGTCAAGGCGGAAGCGCAAGCTGCCGGCCGGATTCTGGACGTGGCCGTCCTCGTGGTGGGGACGGATCAGGATCCGCAGGACGCGAATCTCCAGACCGCGACCCTGAAGAAGGCCGGAGCCTGGGTCTGCCGGACCGTGACCGACCTTCTCGACTACGCCGTCCAGCGGCTGGGGGAGATCCGGGGAGGCCCCCTGAAGCCCGAAGGTCCTCCGGTGCCTCTCCCAGCCGTCCACGGCCCGCTGGCGGCCGTCAACGTCGGGCTGGAGTCGTTCTACGATAGCCTCGTCGCCCAGGGAGCCCGCGCGGTCCACGTCGAGTGGAAGCCCCCGGCGGGCGGAAACGAGAAAATGGCCGGGATTCTCGCCCGGATGAAGCGGAGCCGCTGATCGCCATGCCGATCGACATCGAACAGGCCAACCGCACCGCCGTCGACCGCATGATGGCCGCCCGGCCGAGGCTCACCGGCCTCGCCCGGGCGCGGGACGTCATCCCCGGGATGGACGAAAACCTGCTGCTCCACGCCGGTCCGCCGATCGATTGGGCGCGGGCCTCGGGACCTCTGCGTGGAGCCGTGATCGGAGCGCTCCTCTTCGAAGGACGCGCCCGCGGCGAGGCCGAGGCCGTCGCCTTGATCGAACGGGGCGAGGTCCGGCTCGAACCCTGCCATCACCACGGCGCCGTGGGGCCGATGGCCGGCGTCATCTCGCCTTCCATGCAGGTCTACGTGATCGAAGACGCCGTTCACGGGCACCGCACCTTTTCGAACCTCAATGAGGGGTACGGCAAGGTCCTTCGCTACGGCGCCTGGAGCGAGGACGTTCTGGACCGTCTCCGCTTTCTCAACAAGACCTTTGCCGCGGTGCTCGGCCAGGCGCTC
>DATHUD010000061.1:0-8889 GCA_035462575.1 Thermoanaerobaculia bacterium
GGCTACGAAAGTCTTGCCGGTCCAAGGGTGCGCAAAGACCAAGGTAGCAAGGGTATCAGTTAAGTTTTTGCCTGAGATGACTTCATCGGATGCCAAACGCTGAACGAACCCTAGTTCATCGTAGATAGGCAGGGCCGTGTCAACCAAGAACATGCGACGTGGGAATGAATCAAGGTGGCTGAGAGTCGCTAGGCCAGGAGCAATCTTGAAGTCGGTAGTCGTAATCATATGTAGCTGTGCGTAGAAGTTATGTGCTTTGCGGAGATTTTGACGATTAGTCTAGATTAAACCCGGATCAGCACCGGAAGCTCCCTGCGCTTCTCCGCTCCCGCCTCTCCCCACGTCACATTCACGACGAAGCGGAAAAGGTCGGGGGCGGCGTTGCCGCGGAGGTCGCCGCGGCGCAGGACGATCTCCTTGCGGGGGGAGCTCCCGAAGGCGATGGCGCGGGCTCCGGGGAAGCCGGGGAAGGCGGCCTTGGCATTCGGCAGGGGAGATCCGTTCTCGTCCGCGGCGGTCAAGCGGAGGGTGACGTCACTCCGGCGGTCGATCGCCTGGTCGCCGTCGGCTGCGGCGCAGACGAAGGGCTCCGGGGTCTTGTCGGCGAGGACCTGCTGGAAGAGCTCCAGGAGCGGCGGCGAATCCCAGATCCGCGAGTGGGGGTTGGGGATGCCGTTCGTGGGATAGACGCCGATGGGGAGGAAGAAGGTCCGCACCCCGGGGCCGCGCAGCCAGGAGGCGGAGACCAGCGCCACCGTGCCATCCCCCTCCTTGGTGCCCGTCCCGAAGTCGAGGCTACCGTCCGCCGCCATGTCACACCGGGTGTCGGTGGTCACGCCCCAGCCCACCACGTTGGTGATCGGCGGCAGGGCGGCGCCCCCCGGAAGGCGGATCTCGCTCGACCGGCTCCCGAGCCGCTGGTCCGCCTTGCCGGCCATCTCCCGCATGAAGTCCCTGGACGGGCCGGACGGAATCCACGCGAGATCGACGAGCGGTCCGGCCTGACGGTTCCCGGCCATGAAGAGGTTGAGCGCCTTGCCGTCCGCACCGCGCAGGTCGGTCTTCGCGGGGTCCGGCGGGAAGAGGTCGTAGGCCGCCTGACAGTGGCTCATGAGCTCCCGCACCTCGGTCTTGCTGAACCCGACGAGCCGCTTCCCCGCGATGGCCAGGCCGAACGGCTCTCCCTGGGCCACGTAGAGGAGCGCCTTCAGGGTACCCGCCCAGGGGATGCCGAAGGCGAGGATGCGCTCGATCTTCGCCGCCACCTCCGGCCGTTGCTCCAGGAGCGCGCGGAGCACGAGGCCGCCTGTCGAGTGGATGAGGACGACCACCCGCCGGTCTCCGTTCGCCCGGGACACCCGGTCGATGGCCTGAACGACGTCGTCCTGTACCTTCGGGTGATCGACGGCGAGCCGCCAGTCCCACCCCACCGGGGCCAGGTCGTCGTCGCCCTGGACGGTGTAGCCGAAGTGCTGCCGCAGGATGTCGTAGAGCGACTGCGCCTGCTTGGCGACCTCGATCACTCCGCGAATCGGCTCGCCCGCCACGATGTCGCCGGGCGGGTTGTCCGGTCCCACGAGAAGGCGGACCAGCTCCTTTTTCTTCTCCCGGTCCAGGAGGTCCGCAAGGCTGGGCGGAAAGACCGTCCTCCGCCGGGATGTCTGGCGGAGCTCGCTCGCGGGAAAACCGGGGATGAAGACGACGGGCTTGAGCGGCATGGGGCTCTCCTCCTGATCGATTTGGACAGGCTTGTCTTGAATTGTCTCACGTCTGCCGGGGAGAGGCGCGTAACGCCGGAGCTCCCCACCGAGACTAAACTTCAGGCGGGGGGGGCTCGGCTCCTCCGACACTTCAGGGGAGATCCGCGTGGAGAAGGCAGAAACGCCGCCGCGTCCTTCGGGTTGGGAAGAGAAGCTGTCGCTCGGCCTCTTCCTGGCTCTGGCGCCCCGGCTTCCCCGGGCCGCGGCGCCAGCTCCGCCGGAGGAGCTCCGGCCGTTCGAGAGCGTGGCCGTGCCCCGCGGGGGGCGGCGCGGCCCGCTGGCGGCCACCTGGTTCCCGGTGGAGGGGCCGGCGCGGGGGGCGGTCCTCCTTCTTCACCCCTGGCTGGCGTGGGGACAGGCCTACTTCTACCGGCGGGGCCGGATCGAGGCGCTCCGGGCCGCGGGGTATCACGCCCTGACCCTCGACCTCGGGGGCTTCGGCGGGAGCGGCCCGCGGTCCGGCCTCTTCGATCGCGACGTGGAGGCCGGCTTGCGGCTCCTGCGGGAGCGGGCCCCGGGGGTCCCCCTCCACGTCTGGGGCGTGAGCTCCGGCGGATATTGGGCCCACACCGTGCTCAGCCGGTCGATCGGCGTGGCCGGAGCCGTGTTCGAGGACGTCTCCCCCCACCTCCTCGAATGGTCCTGGCGGACGGCGCCGCTCGGGAGGCCCTTCTACCTCGTCTTCCGGAGCGTCTTCCGTTCGACCTACCGGTACCTCGACATCCGCCGCCACGCCGAGGCGCTCAAGGTCCGCGCCGTGGCCTACGTGAGCGGCGAGCGGGACCGCGGGGTGCGCCCCGAGGACACCCGGACGCTCGCCTCCCGGGCCGGAGGCCGCGCGCATATCGTGCCCGGCGCCGGCCACCTCGGGTCGATCAAAGTGGCCCAGGACGAGGTGATCGCCCTGGCGCTCGACACGTTCCGAAGGGCGGAGGAGGGGGAGCGGCCCGGGGAGCTTTGAAAGAAAACGGCCATTTTCTTTCAAAGCCCGGAAAACTTCGAAAGAAGTCTTTCAAAGCTCCGTCAGG
This sequence comes from Thermoanaerobaculia bacterium, assembly GCA_035462575.1. GTDB lineage: Bacteria > Acidobacteriota > Thermoanaerobaculia > Multivoradales > UBA5704 > DATARR01. The sequence continues at coordinate 2,789 of DATHUD010000061.1, forward strand.
CGCCGTCTTCGATGGCCGACGAGACCCCCATGCGGCTGTTTCGCCGGACCTCGCCGAGTCGGCGCGGCAGCCAGTTGCCGCTCGATCTCCTGGAGAAGAGCGTCAAGGAATGGGTGGCCGGGGTGAAGGAGCCGGGCCCAGGTCTTCGATGAGGTCTCCGAGGACCGTCTCTTCCTCCACCGCCACGCCCGCTTCGGCCATGGCGCGGTCGAGCTCCGGATCCCACGGTGCCGGCACGGGGCGGTCTCGCAGCTCCGGCCGGTCGAAGCGGTGGGCGAGAGCCGCCCGGTAGTCGTTTACCTTGAAGCGCCACGGCTCGAAAGGGACGGTCTCCCGCAGGCTGTTCGCGATCATCAGCCCCGCCCAGTCGAAGTCTCCGTGGTAGAGGATCTCGGCGCCGTGGCGCGCGAGATGCGCGAGGAGCCTTCTCCCCGCATGGTTCGGAAAGCCGCCGAGGCAGATCAGGGGCGCGGAGGCCGGGCCCCAGCGGTCCGCCGCGGCGGCCACGACGACCGGGTTTTCGCAGACCCGGACCCGCAGGCCCGGAGGAAAGACGAGGCTGCCGGCCGCGATCTGCCGCAGGGTGAGCCGCACCGGCTCGCCCGCCGCGGCGAAGGCCCGGAGACCTTCGGCGACGAGCCCTCTGCCGGCCGGGACGAGCCCCAGGACCAGGAGGTCGCAGCTCAGGTCGTCCGTCACCACCCCGGCCGCCTCCCACAGCTCCCGCCGCTCGCGGGCGCTTCGGGGCGGGGGCCGGTCGGCCAGGAGCGCCAGGGCGCGGAGGACGAGAGAGGGGACGGGACGGCCGGCGTCCAGGGCGTGGCTCGTCTCGAGGGCCTCGCTCGCGAGCACGGAGAGGCGCACGTCCTCTCGCGGAGGCGCCAGCGCGGCGAGCACGGCGAGCGCCTGCTCGAGAAGGCGCCTCTCCTCTCCGGCCGCCGCGAGCCGCCGGAGCAGACCGCTCGCCTGGAGGCCGGCGAGCCAGGGGCGCAGGCCGGGGCGGGCGGCGACCGCGGGATGCGCGAGGGCGTCCGCCCACAGCTCCCGCCAGCGCAGGCGCTCCTCTTCGCGCTCGCCGGTCCGGTCGCGCAACGGTCCGCCCAGGAGGATCATCGCCGTCCGGAGGTCGACCCCGAACCGGGACGCCCGAAGCGCCTGGTCGAGGCGGTCGAGGCGGATGCGCACATCGCCCGAGGGGAGCTTGGCGAGGCCGAGGAGATCCGCTACAGCGCGCCGCTCGTCGTCTCGTACGCTCGCGAGGCGGACGGTGCCGCGGGCCTCCCCCAGGGACTCCATCCGGACACGCACCTCCGGCCAGAGCCGCGCGAGCTCGCGGCGGCCGAGGTAGTCGAGCAGCTCGCCTTCTGGGCTCAACCCGGGGCCTCCGCGGAGATCGCAGGCTCCTCGTGGAGCCCGCGGCCGTTCCAGACGAAGCGCACGGCCGCCACGCCGTCCAAGGCGGGATCGCGGTAGAGCTGATAGGTCGCGACCCCCGGCAGCTCCTCATAGCAGCCCCACTCTTCGTGGCTGGTCATGAGGAAGTCGAGGTCGAGATCCACGAGGAGGCCCATGCAACGCCCCCGCATGCCTTGATCGATGCCCGCGAAAGCTTCGTCCAGGAGGATCACGCGGGGGGCGGTCTTCCGGGCGGACCGGTAGTGGGCCGCGGCGGCGGCGAACAGCGGGAGGTGGAGGGCCACCGCCTTCTCTCCGCCGGAGCTGGCGTCGTGGCCGCGGCGGGTGAGCTCGGCCCAATCGCCGTCGCCGGTGCGGCGGAGGATGCGGAACCGGTACCAGCCGCGGTAGTCGAGGGCCGCGAGCAGGTGCTCCCGCCACGGCACCGCTTCCCACTGCTGCCGCGCCTCGGAGATCCGGTCCTGGAAGAAGGCTTCGAGCCGGCGGCGGTCGCCATCCGCAAGAAGCGCCAGATCCTGCCGCAGGAGGCGAACCGCCTCCCGGACTTCGGGCGCAGCCTCGGGGATCGGCTCCCAGGCGAGCTTCAGGGCCATCCCCGAAGCCGTCCGGCAGGCGGTCAGCAGCTCGTTCATGTCGTCCACGAGCGCCCGGGCCTGGCGGAGGCGGTTGCGCAGATGGTCTCCCACGTCGCCCAGGAGGTGCCGCCGCAGGAGATCGCGCTCATGGTCGGCCAGGAGCGCGCGGCGGGAGTCGGCCTCGTCCCGCAGGGCTCCGAGGAGGCCCGGGATGTCGTGCTCGCGGCCGTTGTAGCCCACGCGGGCGAGGAGCAGATCCTCGTCCTGATCCAGGCTCGGCTGGTAGTCGGCGCCCAGGTCCGCGGAGAGGATGCGGAAGCGGTCGTGGAGCCGGTTGGCGCGGCGGTTGGAAGCCTCCGGCGCCAGGTCCACGTCCGGAGTCGCCCTTTCGATTTCCCGGGCGAGCTCCAGGGCGCGGGTGAGGGACCACGCCGCCGGCCTCGGCGCCTCTTCGAGCACCAGGGGGAGGAGGCCGGCCCCCGCGGCCCGCTCGAGCCGCGTCACGGCCCGGGTGCGCTCGGCTTCGCGCTCGGCGAGCTCCGCCTGGCGCAGGGCGACCCGCTCGCGGAAGCGAGCCCGTTGCTCCCGGGCCTCCTGGATCTCGTCCGCGAGCCGTCGCCGGCCGTCTTCGAGCTCCTGAAGCCGCCGGGTCTCGGCCCGGTGGCGCGCGAGGACCTCCTGGGCCTCGGCGCCCACCGTGGCTTCGAGCTCCGCGCGCTCGGCGTCCGCCGCGGTCGCCGCGGCGGAGCTCTCCCGGGCGCGCCGCGCGAGCTCCGCGTGGTAGGACTCCGCTTCGGAAGTGAGCCGGCGGGCCTCCTCCAGGCGTTCCGCGGCGGCCGTGGCGGCCTCCGAGGAGCGGACCAGATCGCGGAAGGAGGCTTCGAAGCTCAGCAGGTGGCGCCGGTATCCTTCGAGATCTTCGAGGAAGGGTGCCAAATCCAGCTCTCGCGCTCGCGCGGCAAGCCGGGTTTCGGCGGCTTCCCGCGCCTCTCGCGCCTCCGCGAGCTCCCTTTCCGCAGCCTCGTGCTCTTCGCGCCTGCGGGCCTCGTCCGCGCGGGCCGCCTCGGCCTGGAGGGCTGCGCGCCCGAGGGGGCCGGCCGAGGGGACCGAGGCGGTTTCGCGGTCGAGAGCCGCGAGACGGCCGTCGACCGCTTCGCCGCGGGCCGCCACGTCTTCGAGCGCGCGGCCGAGCCCGGCGATCTGCGCCGCGAGCTCCAGCAGGCGCCGCTCGCGGGCCGCCTCCCGGGCGCCGGCTCCCAGGTGCTCGGCCACGGGCTTCGACCAGGAACCCGAGAGCGGGCCGAGCCGGAAGGTGCCGTCGGTGCCGACTCCGAAGGCCGCGTCTCCGGCAGGGCCGATCTCGACGGAGCGCAGGACCGCCTCGATAAGCTCCCGGCTCACGCCGTGGCCAGGGGAGGGGACGAGGAGATCGGCCAGGGTCGCCTCCGCGGCCTCCTGTCCGGAAGCCGGCACCAGGAAGGTGTCGTGCTCTCCGGAGAGCACGCGGCCGTCGGGCATCACCCAGGCGTCGAGCAGGCCCGCGGCCTCCAGGGCCGCTTCGAGCCCGGCCCGCCCCTCCTCCGGGAGGCCGGGAGCGAGCTCGCAGAGGAGGTAGAGCGGCGCTCCGGGGCGCTCCGTGCGGTCGCTCTCCCGGGTCCGCGGCGGCTCGGGCCCCAGCTCCCGGGCGGCGGCGACGCGCTCGCGCTCCTCTTCCGCGGTCTTCTTCTCCCGGGCGATCCGGTCCGTCTCCGCCTCCAGGGCCACACGTTCGCGCACGAGGGCGTCCCGCAAAGGGCGCGCCGCCTCGGCCACGGCGGCGGCCAGGTCTCCCTCTTCCCCGGCCGCGATCTGCGCGACCCGGTCCCGCAGGGGAGCGAAGGCCGTCTCGTCGAGGCGCAGCTCCGCGAGGCCGCTCCACCAGGCGGAGAGCGCTTCTTCGAGCTCTCCGCGCTGGCATTCGACCCCTTCGCGGGCCGCGAAGCTCCTCTCTACCGCGGCCCGGAGACGGGCATCCGCCTCCCGCCGCCGCTCCTGGGCCCCCTCCTCGCGCTGCCGGGTCCGGTCGCGCTCGCCCGCGAGGCGCTTGAGCTCGGCGACGGACTCCTCGCCCCGCCGGACCGCCGCACGGACGAGGGCTTCCGCGGCCCCGGCCCGCCCGGGCAGCGCTTCGAGGGCGGCTCTGCCGACCGCTTCGAGCCGGGCCTCGGCCGCCGCCGCGAGCGCCCGGCGGGCCGCCTCCTGGTGCTCGCCGTCCAGCCGCCGGGCCTCCCGGCCGGCGCTCTCGAAGCCGCGCCGGCGCTCCGCCGCCTGCCGGGCCTCCCGGGCCGTGTCCTCCCGATCCTGAATGGCTTGGCGGGCCAGGCTCTCCGCCTGCTCGCGTTTGGCCCGGATCGCCTCGGCCGAGCGCATGGCCTCCGACTGCTCCAAGGCGCGGATCGCCCCCCGGGTGGCGGCCAAGGCCGTGTCCATCTCCTGCTCGCGAGTGGCGAGCCCGTCCAGGCGGGAGTCCAGGAGGTCCCGGGCCTCCTCCGCCTCCCGCACCTCGCCCGCGGTCTTGTGATAGCGGCTGTCGGACTGGCGCACCTCCGCGGCGCGGCCCCGGGCGACCCCTCGGCCGTACTCGCGGTAGATCTCCAGAAACGAGGTGACGCCCGCCGCCGCAGCCTCCACCCGGGCGAGCTCCTTCTGCTCGTTGTCGAGCCGCTCGAAGCCCTCCGAGAGCTGCCCGATGAGGTCGGTGTCCAGGGGCGGCAGGCTCTCCTTCAGGATCTCGGAGAGCGTGTTGGGGTCGAGCCGTTCGGACAGGTGCGGCCGGCGCAACTGAAGGAGCAGGTGGCGCAGCGTCGAGAACCGGTCCTCGCCCAGGCCGAAGAGGTGGGCGTCGAGCTTTTCCCGGTATTCGCGGCCGGTTTCGAAGACCCAGCCGTCCTCGCCGATCTGCTGCCGGAGCTGTTCCTTGAGCAGCGGGGTCTTGCCCGTGGAGACGAGGAGGTCCTGCCCCACGCGGCGCCGGGTGAGGAAGTACCAGGCATCCACCCGGCGCACCCGCTGGCTCGCGCGAAGGCCGCAGCCGAGCGTCCAGTAGACCTCCCGCGGCCCTTCCTCGTCCTCGCCCGCGCGCCGCGCGAGCTCCAGCCAGACGTAGCCGACGCGGCTCTCGTACCGGCCGCCCTGGAGGAGGTTCCACTCCATGGTGCGGGAGGTGCCGCCGAAGGGATCGAGGCGGTGCGGGGAGAGGTCCGCATCGAAGAGGAAGGGGAGCAGCACCTCCAGAGCCTTGGACTTCCCCGTGCCGTTTTCCCCCCGCAGGATGAGCCGCCCGTCGTGGAAGCGGAGCTCCTGCTCGTCGTATTGCCAGACGTTTACGATCCCGGCCCGCAGGGGCTGGAAGCGCTCCCGGGACGGCCCGGGAAGGTTTGGACCCGGAAAAGGCGGAGCCTCGGCGCCCGGGAGGAATTCCAGGACGCGGCCCGGGCTCTCGCCCGGCTCGGGAGATTCATGGATCGGCATCTTCCTCCTTCGGTTCTCGGGGAGCGGGCTCGATCACACGGTAGCGGGCGATCGCGGGCCGCGGCTCGAACCCACCGGGGCGGCGGGCGGCGAGCCCCATGCGCTCGAGCCGCTCCAGGGCCTGGGCCAGAAGCCGGGCCGGACCGGCGGGAAGATCCTGGTAGGCCTTGCTCCAGACCTTGCCGTGGCGGGCGAGGAGCGACTCCATCACCCGGCGCAGGTCGGCCTCTGGCACGAGGACGGTGTGATCGGGAACCGCCCGGGCGCGCTCCGCCAGGTTCTCCGCCAGGAGGAGCGCGGCGTGGGAGACCGTGCCGGTCGAGGGGAAGGGCAGATCGGTGAGCCGGCCTGCCGGATCGATCGCCGCGAGCCCTTCGCGGCGCACCTCGACCTCGAGGCCCGTCTGCCCCGTCACCTGACCGACGAGGTAGTGACGTTGAGACGTGAGGTAGGCGCGCTCGGCCTCGTCGAGATCCGCCAGGTAGAGGACCGGCTCTTCGACGAGGCGGCGCAGGAGGCGGTGCCGGGACCGCCGGTTGGCCCCCTCCTCCGTCTCCGGATAGACCTCGGGCGCGAGCCGCTCCGGATCGTCCACCGGCG
>DATHUD010000062.1:0-16712 GCA_035462575.1 Thermoanaerobaculia bacterium
AGGGGTAGGCGTGAAGGGCTTCGGCGACGCGCAGCCCGGCGAGAGCCAGGAGCCCGAGGAGCGCGGCGCCCGCCACCCCCTCGCCCAGGGTGAGCCGCCGCTTCGGCTCGGCCGCGGCCGCCGCACCGAGCGCGTGGACCAGATGGTCGCGGGTGATTCGGGTCTTCTCGTGGACCCCGTCGAGCCCCTCCTGGTATCTGGGGCCGACCGCCCGCCACAGATCCTCCGAGGTCCGCAGCTTCTCCTCGAGCAGCCAGCCGCGCACGAGCCGGTCGAGCGGCAGATCCCGGATCTTCGCCATGTCAGCCCTCCCGGTCCGTCCGCCTCACAGGTCCCTGTCCTTAGTGCGGGGCCAGGGATCGAAATCGTTCTCCCCGGGCAGGCCGGCCTCTTCGGAGAAGCGTCCTGTCGCCGAACTCACTGCACCGCCGGATATCGCGGAGCCCACCCCGTGGGACACCGGCCCGGAGATCCCGAAATCCTCGGGAGCGGGCGGAGAGACGCCGGGCGCCTCGCCAGTCCTCTCGGCAGCCTCCCGGAGGTCCCCGGCCGTGATCTCCTGGCTTCCCTTGAGCCCGGCGATGCCGATCAGGTGGAAGAGGAGGGCCTCGCCGGGGAGAGGCGTGGCCACGGCGGCCTCGCGGCTGGCGGCGGCGAGGCGCTCGCGAAGCTCTGTGGGCCGAAGCCGGAGCAGGTCTTCGCCCCGCGTCAGGTTCGCCTGTCGCAGGAGCCGCAGGTAGTCGGCGATCCGATCGTCTGAGTCAGGGCTCATGATTCACCTCCAGACCCGCGCCGCGGGAGCTCGCGGCACGATGATATAGGCGAGCTGCAGCGCGATCTTCGGGGCGAGGCTGGCGGAGAGATGGAAGCGGTAGGGGTTGGTCCCCTCGACTCTCACCGTTCCCGCGCTCGCGCTCGCCGAATTCCATTGATATTCGAATCCCTCCGGCACCGTATCCGCGACGATCAGATCGGTGACCGCAGGGCCTCCCGGGTCGGCGTCGGGGTTTCGCACCTCGAGGACCACGCGAAGGCCCCGGCCGTCCGCCAGCGGAACGACGCCGCGCGCGAGCTCGAGCGCCGCGCCCGAGGTGCAGGAGCAGGAGGTCGGCGGCGGCAATGTCCGCTCGTACGGCGGGATCTCTCCGGCGTCCTGCGGAGGGTCGCCGGCGGTCAGCCGGCTGGAGATCGCCTGCCACAGCTCGCGCTCCTCGTCCACGCTCTTGGGCGCGCGGCCATAGCCGAGCTTCTCGAGCAGCTTGCCGCGGTAGAGATCGAAGGCGCCGCGCACCAGATTCCCCCAGTCGAGGGCTCCGCCGATCGACTGGGTGTAGAGCCACCAGGACAGGGCGGCGAGCCCGCCGATCTCGAGCAGCCACCAGAGCGCGGCATCGGAGGCGAGCGGCGAGGGATAGACGAGACCGGTCACCAGCAGCAGCAGGCACAAGAGGCCCGACAGGGTCGCCGAGTTGAGCATGAAGTCGACGCCCGTCTTGGCGCTGTCGATGGAATCGGCGTAGGCGGGATCGAGAACCGCGATCAGGCGCGGCCAGAGGGTGATCGCCGCCATGCGGTACTGCCGCTCGGGGTAGTTCTCGAAGCTGCGGATCACGTTGCCCAGGCGGGTGGGGAGGACGGAGGGCTCCTTCGGATAATGGGAGAAGACCTCGCGCCGGACCGCGTACTCCCGCGCCCGGGCGGCGTTGATCCAGGAGCGCAGCCGCGGGATTCGGGGGTCTTCCGGATCGACGGCCTTCAGGGACCTGCCCTCCGCCAGCAGCTCGCTCTGCAGAGGATAGAGCCCCTCCTGCTGCGCCAGGAGCGCCTGGAGCGCGGCGCGGTGGCGCGCCTTCTTGCGGCGGCCGATCCAGGTGCGCTCCCAGGCGTAGCCCTCGTAGAAGCGGATCAGCGGGATGTTCAGGTTGTAGAGCACGCCGCTCAGCACGATCGTGACGAGAGTCAGGATCAGGAGCTCCCACTTGTCGTCGAGCCCGGCCAGGGGCGCGAGGAGCGCCGGCTTGAAGCCGGCGGGCAGGAGAGGCACCCAGAGCACTCGCGCTAGAAACACGAAGACGGTCACCGGGAAGAACGTCCCCAGGATCAGGGCCGTGCTGAATTTCCCGGAGATTGCCGAGAGCAGATTGGTCACAGTTCCAACAGTATATCGTCCACTAAGAGCTCGGTCCCGCTCTCCTTCTATCGGACCGTCTCGATCGCCTTCTCCAGGAATTCGTCCCGGCCCTCCCGGATACCCTCCAGGGTCCTGGTGACGGGAACGGTCGGCGGAATGCCGACGCCGTGGAGTTGGGAGCCGTTGTGCCGGAGCACCCGCATGCCGGTGAAGCGGAGGGTGTAGCCGCCGGGGAGGGGGATGTAGTTGACGTTGCCGTTCGTCCCCGCCGTCGCTTCGCCGACGATCTCGCCCAGGCGGTGGCCTTCGACGATCCCCATGTAGCTCTCGGCATAGCTGACCGCCTCGCCAGCGGTGATCCACGCGGTCCGGGCCGTCAGCCGGGGCGTGAGCGGCGGCTGGGCGGCCTGCCTCTGCAGGGACCGGAACCACGGCCGGTCGGGGAGGGTGACGAGAGGGATGTGAACCGGCGGCGTGCGGATCTCGCCGCCCGCGAGATGCGAGAGGAGCTCGGTCCCGAGGTAACGGGGATAGCCTCGGAGATCGAAGACGAGCCCCCGCGCCGCGGCGAGCGCGGGAAGAGCGGCGCTCAAGTCCTCGTCGGTGATCCGGTCGATGTCCACGTAGTAGATGCCCGGCTGGACCTCGGCGATTTTGTCCGGCCGCGGCTCCTTGAGGAGAGGGCTGCTGTCGCCGAAGGGGACCGAGCGCCGGACGGTGACGCTGGCGATCCCCCCGCGGGCCCGCTGCACCTTGAGCCGGACCGCCTCGTTCCGGGTTCCCACCGACAGGAGCAGGAGGGCCCGGACGCGGACGAACTGGGGGGTGGCGCCCGGCGCCAAAGCCGCCGCGGCCGCGAACACCTGACCGGCCGGCTTGCCGTTGACGCTCAGGATGACGTCGCCGCGCCCGAGCCCCGGCGCCAGCCGCGGATCGGCCCAGGTGATGACCCACTGGCCTTCCACGATGTCCCAGACCAGGGGGAGCTGATGGGTCCGTACCACGGACTTATGGGCAACGCTCGCGTGGCCGTCGTTCAAGGGGACCATCAGACGGCGCAGGGTATCCACGAACGCCCGTTCGTTCTTGTCCTTCGCGGCGGCGGCCAGAGTCCTCTGGAGCTCGGCCGGCCAGTCCACGGAGACGACATCGAAATAGGGATAGAAATGCTGGAACACCCCCCAGGCGAGGGCCACGCCGGCCAGCCGGGTGGCGCGGTCCTTGCCGGAAGGCTTGAAGCCGCGGGGCTTGTCAGGCCGGGGCGGCGGCAGGGTGACGGCGGGGAGGGTGGCGCCCTGGCTATCTCTGTACAGCGTCAAGGGGACCAGAGCGGAAACTCCTCCTCCCAGGGAGACCTCCACGGGCTGCTCGGGGCGCGGCAGGCCCGTCTCGGCCGGCGGCCCGCCGGGAGACCCGGACCGGACGCTGGAATAGGTACTGGGAACCGTTTCCGGCAGCCCCACCCCGGTATGGATCCAGAACGCCACCTCCGGGTTCGTTACCCCGGAGGGAGGCCGGAGCTCCTCGGGCACGCCCGGGCGCTCGCCGTCAAGATAGACCCGCAAAGTGGGGGCGAGAGGGCTGAAGAAATCCGTGAGCGTCCGCGCGAGGTCGTCCGGGTTGACCGCCTTCTCGGCCTCCTGGGCTCCGGCGATCGCCACCTGGTGCCAGTCCGCCGCCGCGGCCTGATCGCTGGGGTGGAAGAAACGGACGTAGCCCAGAAGGCGAGTGAAGGCCGTGAGGTTCTCCAGCCCGCGCTCCGTGAGCTGCCGCGGGGGCTCGTTGGCTGGAGCGGCCAGGGCCGGGGCGGTTGCGGCCAGGGAGAGAAGAGCCCCGATCAGCACCCCTGAGAGATTTCTGATCTTCACTCGCATCCCGAGGTCTCCTGGAAAAAGGTAAACAATTCCAGGATGATACCATATGAAATATAAGTAATGAGAGGGACCCGAGGCCACCAAGGTTTGGATGGCCCCTTGCCCCTCCTCTGCCCCTCGCGCGGCGCTCCTACCCTCCGAACGACGAGTCGACCACGGCCCCGCCGTCTCCGCACGCCGCCCCCTTGCGGGCGTCGTGGGGCACGCAGACGGTGATCTCCCCGGCGCAGGCGGCACCCAGGACGTCCCGCGCTTCGAAAGCGACGTGGTAGACCCGGCCGTCCCCCTTGCCGGCGCGGTCGGACCGCAGGAAGAGGGCGCCGGTGCCGACTCCGGTGGCGTCCGGCGTGCCGGGCCGGGAGAGCGGCTCGTCCTGCCGGACCGTGGTGAAGGTCAGCGTGAACGGATCGCCGTCCGCCTCGGTGATCCCGTGGACCCCGACCGGGATGAGCTTGCCGTTCGGCGGCCCGAGGGTGGAGGGGGCCACGACGGCGGCCGAGCAGTCCGGCGGCCGGTTCATGGCGATCTTCGTCACGAAGGCGTCGCCTTCTCCTCCCGGGGCGGGCTGGAAGGCGTTGACCACGGGGAAGCCGGCCCCGGGCACGCCAGTGAGCACGGCATGCCCACCGGAATCGACGGCGAACGCTCGCACCGAAGCCCCGGGCAAATCCGCGGAACGGATGACGCGGAGGTTTCGGGGATCGAGCCGGACGACGGAGCTGCCACCCAACAGGTAGAGGCCGCCGGCCCTGTCTACGGCGACCTTGGACGCCGCGATCTCGACCGAGTAGAGCACGTCCCCTGAGAGCGTCAGTGCGGCAAGGAAAGGCCGTTCCAGGTCGTAGTGCTCGGGATCGCGGGACGTTCCGAGCACGTAGAGGATCCCCTCAGGGGAGAGGGCGATGTCTTGGGCGGAGTCGTTCCAATCCTCTCCGAACGTCCTCAGCCAGACGATCTCGCCGTCGGGATCCAGCTTTGCGACCAGGGCGTCCCCTTCCATCGGCGGGCCGCAGGCGCCCGACCCCATCCAGTTGAGCTTGTAACCCACGATGTAGGCGTAGCCGTCCTCGTCGACCACCAGGGCGTTCGTGGACCACGCGACGTCTTCGAGGAACTTGAGGTAGTGGATGTTGTAGCCGTCCAGCTTCGCGAGGGTGCCGACCGGATCTCCGGCCATCCCGCAGATCATGCTCCGGCCGCCGGTGACGATCATGTGCCCCGAGGGATCGAGGGCGATGTCGGCCGCATAGGGCCAGGAAGACCAGTACTCGCCGACGTAGTACTCGAAGAAGCCACCCCCGGGGCCGACGGCCTCTTTGGAGAGCCACGCCACCCAGGCATTCGTGCTGTCACGGCCCGACGCCCGGCCCGCGAGGTAGACGCTGGACGCTCCCACCGTGATTCCCCGGATCGAATCCCACCACGGCCCGCCCACGAAGGCCGTGAACCGCAGCTTTCCGTCCGGGGCAAGTTTCGTGACGAAGCCGTCGATCGCCCCGAAATATGACGTGTCCGGCCAGGGATAGGGCGAGTACGGCGGCCCGTCGTAACCGCCGACCGTTCCGGGAATGTCGGAGGATTCGGTGCTGCCTCCGACGTAGACGTTGCCCGCCTCGTCCACGGTGACGGCATCGCCCGAGTCCTGCCCGCTGCCGCCCAGGTAGGTGGAGAAGACGATCTGTGGCGGGGCTTCCACCGCCGCGACTTCGTTGTGAGGTGTGAGGAGATTCGGAGGGTCCGTCTCGGCCTGCAGCATCCCGCCCGTGAGCACCAGCCCTGCAGCGAATCCGAGCCAACCGGCCGTGCTGATCCTGTTCATGGCGATCCTCCTTGAGCCTGATGGCGTCGATGATTCTGAAAAAAGAACGCGCGGCCGGGCCGGGGAGACTCGACACCAGCTTCCCTGGCCCGTCCTCCAGCCAGTCTTTCAGAGGATTCGTGGAAAGGGGCCACCTCGCCGGGTGGCGGCGGAGCCCTTCAGGGTGGGAAGGGAGAATGACGCGGGTGGGGGCTTGGTGCCGGAGGCGGGACTCGAACCCGCACGCCTTGCGGCGAGAGATTTTAAGTCTCCTGCGTCTGCCATTTCGCCACTCCGGCCCGGGGAGATTCTAGCCGCTTGTGCTAAGATCTCCACCTCAGTCATTTTTCAGAGGGAGATCTTCATGAAGAGAGCTGCTGTGACTCTGCTCGGCATCGCTCTGGTCGGCCTCATCGGCCTGCCGACGGTGTCCTGGGCCGCGGGGAAGGTGACGGTCAAGGTGGTCAACAAGTCGGACTGGGAGATCCACCAGTTCTTCCTGTCGTCGAGCGAGGAGGGCGAGTGGGGCCCCGATCAGCTCGGAGAGGACGTGATCGGCACGGACGAGACGTTCGAGCTGCGCAATATCCCGTGCGACACCTACGACGTGATGCTGGTGGATGAGGCCGAGGACGAATGCATCGTCGAGGAGGTGGACATCTGCGGCGAGAACGAGTCGTGGGTGATCACCAACAAGATCCTCCTGGGCTGCCAGGCTTCGGAGTAGAAAAGATCTCCCCGCGGGTCCGCCGGGCCCGCGGGGATTTCCCCTTCAGACCTGCGGCCCGACCACCCGGTCCGGGCCGAGCACCCGGGCGAAGAGCTCCCGGGACCTCTCGAGCAGCTTCATCCCCAGCTCCGGATTCCCCATCCTTCCCGCCACCAGGGCGAGGTTCAGGAACAGGGCGGCGCCGTCCGCCGACGAGCAGAGCTCGGCCTCCGCGTTCATTCGGTCCACCGCTTCCGCGAGCAGCGCGAAAGCCTCCCGGTGCTCCCCGACGGCGTCGTGGGACAGGCTGATCTCCATCAGCTTGCCGAAGGACCGGTGGGCATTCAGGGTCGTCACGTTCATCGCATTCATTGCGTTCATCGAGGGCGCTCCACAACCTGCAGGACGGCCAGACCGCGGGATCCGCCCCGCGCGCTGCCGTGCCTCTATGTAGCCGATCGGCTATGAATGGATTGTAGCAGGGTCGAGGCGCGGCTCGGAAATCGAAGGATGGATCGCCCGGCAACCTCAACCGCTGACAATGCCTCCGCCGTCCCGTAGAGACGTTCCAGTCGGTCTGCCCTGACGCTTCGGCGTCCGATGCCGGCGGAACGTCTCCCTCTGCAGGCCACGCACGGCCTTGCCCTGCGCAGAGGATCGGCGGCCTTGCCCTGCAAAGGGGAGACGCGCCGCCGGTATTGGACGCCGTGGCGGCATCGAAGACCGACTGGCGCGTCTCTACGGACCGGGGTTGCCGTTCCGGGTCGAGGAGGTTGCCGCAGGTTACGAGCAGGGGAAGGTGAACGTGTCCTGCACCGGCGCCGCGGCGTTGCCTCCCGGGTTTTTGTACTCCTTGGTGACGCCGGTCGCCGTGTCGGTCACCTCGACGGTGAAGTCGACGTTGGTGGTGGCGGCGAAGAAGACCCAGCGGGTGTTGGAGATGGCGCAGCCGTCCAGCACCTTCAAGAGCATCTCGACGTTGTCCCGGTCGAAGAACCAGACGAAGCCGGAGTTGTCCGAGGCGGGGATCATGTGGCCGCTGCCGGTCTGGCCGTTGGCGAGGCGCCAGACGACCTCGACCTTGTAGCGGCCGGCCAGGAGGCAGAGGCTGTCGTCGTCGCCCTGGCAGGCGGCCGTCGAGCCGTCGCCGTCGAGGATGGTGACGGTCGCGGTGGCGCGCTCGGCGTCGAGCAGGGCGCCGCCGGTGGGGTTCGACAGCACCACGCGGATCGTCTCGTTGCCCTCCTGGGCGTTGTCTTCCGAGACGGGGATCTGGAAGGTCTTCGAGCGCCCGTCGCCCGCGGCCCAGGAGAGGGTGCCGGAGACCGCGGTGAAGTCGGCGCCCGCCGTGGCGCTCAGGCCCTGGGTCGAGTACCGGACGGAGACGGCTCCCCGTTCGCCGTGGGAGCGCTCGACGACGACCGTCGCGGAGCCTCTTCCCTCGATGACCTGGAAGGAGCGCTCGTCGAACTTGAACGTGCCCGGGCGGCTCCCGCCGTCGTCGTCGTCATCGTCGTCCCCGAAACCTCCGTTCTCCACGATCCGCAGCACGGCGGTGCCGCGCTCGCCGTCGAGCACAGCGCCCCCTGTGGGGTTCGAGAGGAGGAGACGGACGGTCTCGCTCCCCTCGGAGGCGGAATCGTCGAGGATGGGGATGGTGATGGACCTGCGGCTTTCGTCTCCAGGCCCCCAGGTGAGGGTGCCCGAGGCCGGGGTATAGTCCTGGCCGGCGGTGGCGGTGCCGTCCGCGGTCGCGTAGTGGACGCTTACAGTGCCCGCCTCGCCGCGGGAGCGCTCGACGGTGATCACCGCATTGCCGTTCCCCTCGATCGCCAGGAACTCGCGCTCGTCGAATTTGAGCGTGCCCGGCCGGTTGCCGTCATCGCCGCCGCCGTTGTCGTCCCCACCGCCTCCGTTGTCATCTCCGCCGCCGCCGGTTCCGCCGTCGCTCGCCAGGATCACCAGCACGGAGGTGCCGCGGTCGGCGCTCACCGCCGCGCCGCCCGTGGGGTTGCTCAGGGTGAGCTGGACGGTCTCGCTCCCCTCGGCCGCGGAGTCGTTCAGGAGGGGGATGAGAACGGTCTTGTCGCTGCCGTCGCCCGATCCCCAGGTGAGCGTCTGGGAGACCGGTGTGTAATCCTGTCCCGCCGTGGCGGTGCCGCCACCGGTCGCGACGCGGACGGACACGGCGCCGTCCTCCCCCTGCGAGCGCTCGATGGTGATGGAGGCCACGCCGGCCTCCTCGGAAACTTCGAAGCTGTCTTCGTCGAACTTGAGCGTGCCGGCGCCGTCCGCCAGGGCGGGGACCGCCGGCAGCAGGGCGAGGGCGCTCCAGATCAGGGTATTGCGCAGTCGGGTCATGTCTCTCTCCTCTCGAAGGGGTTTCCTCTCCGTCGGGTGAGACAGCGGGAAGCGGGAGAGGGAACAGGCAATCGGGGGGATTTTGCGGCGGGAGACCTTACAGGGAGATGACAGGCCCGGGGTCCCCTCTTGGCACGACTCTTGGATTCCGAATAAGGTCTAGCACGGTTCAGGAAGACTGACGTTTCACGGAGGACGGGCATGGTGGGCCTGGGCGATCAAAGGGGAGAGCCACAGAAGGCCGGGCGGGACCGGAACGGGAAGAAATACCCCTGTCCCGTGGTCGCCATCGGGGCGTCGGCCGGAGGTCTCGAAGCGTTCCAGACCTTCTTCCAGGCGATGCCGCCCGAGACCGGGATGGCGTTCGTGCTCGTGCAGCACCTCTCGCCCCGGCACGAGACGCTCATGCCGGAGCTCGTGGCGCAGCACACCGCGCTGCCGGTCCATCTGGTGGAGGGCGAGACGCTGGTCGAGGTGGACTGCGTCTACGTGATCCCTCCCGACGCCACGCTCACGATCGACGACTGCGTGCTCTTCGTGAGCCGGCCGGCGCGCCGGGGGCGGCGCTCGCCGATCGACAGCTTCTTCCGCTCGCTCGCCGAGGACCAGGGGGACGACGCGGTCGGGATCATCCTCTCGGGGACCGGCACGGACGGAGCCCTGGGGTTGAAGGCCATCAAGGAGTTCGGCGGCCTGACCCTCGTCCAGGACCCCGCGACGGCGCGCTACGACAGCATGCCCCGGAGCTCGCTCCTGACCGGCATGGTCGACCACGTCCTGCGCGTCGAGGAGATGCCGGAGCGGCTGATCGGGCACCGCTCGGGGCTCTACGAGCGCCGGGGAGGCAAGGGGCCGGAGGGGCTCCGCGAAGAGATCTCCGACCACCTGGGGAAGATCTGCTCCGTCCTGCGACGGACGACCGGGCACGACTTCCGCCAGTACAAAGAGAGCACGCTCGTCCGCCGGGTCCGCCGCCGGATCGACGAGCTGCGCGCCGAGTCGGTCGCCGCCTATGTCGAGCATCTGGTCCGGGAGCCGCAGGAGGCCGGCCAGCTCTTCCACGACCTCCTGATCGGGGTGACGCACTTCTTCCGCGATCCCGAGGCGTTCGAGATCCTGGAGTCGCGGATCGTCCCCCGGATGTTCGAAGGCAAGGACGCGGACAGCCAGGTGCGCGTCTGGGTGCCCGGCTGCTCCACGGGGGAAGAGGCCTACTCGATCGCCATGCTGCTGCGCGAGCAGATGGACCGGCTGGAAGAGCCGCCCCAGGTCCTGGTCTTCGCGACCGACATCGACTCCCATTCGCTGGAGGCGGCCCGGCAGGCGATGTACCCGGAGAGCACCGCGGCCCAGGTCTCCCCGGAGCGCCTCGAGCGCTTCTTCACCAAGCAGGGGAACCTCTACCAGGTGACGCGGGAGATCCGCGAGCTGTGCCTGTTTTCGACCCACAACCTGATCGCCGATCCGCCGTTCTCCCGCCTCGACCTGATCTCGTGCCGGAACCTCCTCATCTATCTCGAGAGCGACCTGCAGAAGAAGATCGTCTCCCTCTTCCACTACGCCCTGCGCCCGGGCGGCTACCTCTTCCTCGGCCCCTCGGAGAGCGTGGGCGGCAGGCCCGAGCTGTTCCGCACGCTCGAGAAGAAGCACCGGATCTTCCAGTCCAAGGACACGATCCCCCGTCCGCCGGTCAGCTTCCCGCTCACGGAACGGGGGGTGCGGTTCGGCCCGCGCCCTCCTGAGGAGCCGTGCGGGGCGCCCGTCCGGGGGCGCAACGCGGTCCGCGCGTTCGAGACGGTGCTGCTCGAGAGCTACGCGCCGGCCTGCGTGGTCGTCAACGAAGGCGGATCGATCGTCTACTTCTCCCCCCGCACGGGACGCTACCTGGAGCCGCCTGCCGGAGCGCCGTCCCTGAACGTCTTCGACATGGCGAAGAAGGGGCTGCGGCTCGACCTGCGCACGGCGCTCCACAAGGCGGTCACCACACACATGGCGGCCGTTCACGAGGATGTGGTCTTCGAAGCGGATGGGCAGGCCCAGCGGGTCAACCTCATCGTGCGGCCTCTGCCGGAGGTGGGGGAGGAGCCCCCGCTTTTCATGGTGGTCTTTCAGGAGATCGTCACGACCCGGGAGGAGGGAGCCGAGCCGGTGCCCCGGGGCTTACTGGGCGACGACCTCGCGATGCGGCGGCTCGAGGCCGAGCTCCGGTCGACCCGCGACCACCTCCAGGCCACGCTCGAGGAGCTCGAGAGCTCGAACGAGGAGCTGGTCTCCTCGAACGAGGAGCTCCTCTCGATGAACGAGGAGCTGCAGTCGGCCAACGAAGAGCTCCAGACCTCGAAGGAGGAGCTGCAGTCGGTCAACGAGGAGCTCGAGACCGTCAACACCGAGCTCAAGAAGAAGCTCGACGAGATCGACCGCGCCAACAGCGACCTCCAGAACCTCTTCCAGAGCACCCGCATCGCCTCCGTCTTCGTCGACCGCGAGCTCAGGATCAAGAAGTTCACCCCGGAAGCGACCGAGGTCTTCCGGCTGATCGACGCCGACGTGGGGCGCCCGATCGCGGACATCTCCCCCCGTTTCGTGGACGGAGAGCTGGTGGACGACATCCGGGACGTCCTGCGCGCGCTCACACCCCGGGAGCGGCAGGTGTGCGTGCCCGAGACTTCGTCCTGGTACATGCTGCGGATCCTGCCGTACCGGACGGTGGAGGACGTCATCGACGGCGTGGTCGTGACGCTCGTGGATGTCACGGACTTGAGACGGGCGCAGGAGCAGCGGGCGCTGCTCGCGGCCATCGTCGAATCCTCCCAGGATGCCATCATCGGCAAGACGCTGGACGGCATCGTCACCTCCTGGAACGCGGCGGCGGAGCGGATGTACGGCTACTCGGCCTGGGAGGCGATCGGCCGCCCGGTCGACTTCCTGGTGCCTCCGGAGCGCCGGGGAGAGCTGGCCCCCGTGTTCGCGAAGCTCGCAGAGGGGGAGGAGGCCGGGTCCTTCGAGATTGTCCGGCTCCGCAAGGACGGGACTCCGATCGACATCTTCCTGACGCTCTCGCCCGTGCGCGACGCCTCCGGCCGGATCGTCGGGGTCTCGGGGATCGACCGGGATGTTTCCGAGCGCAAGCGCGTTCGGGAGGCCCTCCAGGCGAGCGAGGCCCAACTCCGGGAGAGGACGGAGCAGCTCCTCGAAGCCGACCACCGGAAGGACGAGTTCCTGGCCATGCTCGGCCACGAGCTGAGGAATCCGCTCGCCCCCATCCGCAACTGCCTCCATCTCCTGGAGCTTCCCCAGACCACCTCCGAGCAGGCCGAGCGGGCGCGTGCCACGATCGAGCGCCAGGTGCTCCACCTGACCCGCCTGGTCGACGACCTCCTGGACATCTCCCGCATCTCGCGCGGCAAGATCCTGATCCGCCGGGAGCGGACCGACCTGGCTGCGGTGGTCCGCGCCATGGCGGAGGACCAGCGCGGCGAGTTGGAGGCCCATGGAATCGAGCTCGTCCTCGACCTGCCGGACCGACTGGTGAGGATCCTGGGCGATCCGACCCGCCTCTCCCAGGCCGTGGGCAACGTCCTGCACAACGCCGGGAAGTTCACCGACGCGGGCGGGCGGATAGCCGTCTCGCTCCGCGAGGAGCCGGAGACGGGGACGGCCGTGGTGTGCGTCGAGGACACCGGCATCGGGATGGAGCCGGAGCTCCTGCCGTCGATTTTCGAGCCCTTCAGCCAGGCGGACCGCGGCCCGGACCGCAGCCGGGGCGGCCTGGGTCTGGGCCTCGCCCTGGTGCGGGCGCTGGTCGAGATGCACGGGGGGACGGTCTCGGCCGCGAGCGACGGTCCCGGGCGCGGCTCGGAGCTCCGGATCCGCCTGCCCCTGGCCGGAGAGGCCGAGGAGGCGGACCCGGAGCCGCAGGCCGCCTCTCCGCGGAACGCGCGCCCGCGCCGGTGCCTCGTGATCGAGGACAACGCCGACGCCGCCGAGAGCATGGCTCTCCTGCTGGAGCTCTCCGGGCACGAGGTGGCCGTGGCCCACGACGGCGTCCAGGGGCTCGAAAAGGCCCGCGAGCTCCGCCCCGAGGTCGTGCTCTGCGACATCGGCCTGCCGGGAGAGCTGGACGGCTACGGCGTCGCCCGGGCCTTCCGGGCCGATCCGGAGCTCGCCGCCGCCTGCCTGATCGCCTTGACCGGCTACGGCCAGGAGGAGGACCGCCGGCGCGCCCTCGAAGCGGGGTTCGACACCCACCTGACCAAGCCGGCCGACCTGGACGCCCTGAAACGCCTGGTGGAGGAGTGCGGCCCCACCTCCTGAGGAGGCGGTGGCCCACGGTCTACAATCCCTCGCATGACTTCTGACCACAGGAGCCCCATGGACCTCTTGCAACGAACGGGCGCATCCCGGAGATGGATCGCGCTTCTCCTGCTGACGGCGGCCTTGGCGCCGCCCGCCGCGGCCCAGGAGGAGGCGGTGCCTCCCGCGGAGCTCAAGAAGCTGTCGATCGAGGAGCTGATGGAGATCGACGTGACCTCCGTCTCCCGGCGCAGCGAGCGCCTCTCCCGGGCCGCGGCCGCGGTGACGGTGATCACCGGAGAGGACATCCGCCGCTCCGGGGCGACGACGCTCGTCGAGGCCCTGCGCCTCATCAACTCCGTCCAGATGGCCCAGGCCGACGCCCGGACCTGGGCCACCACCACCCGCGGGTTCAACATCACCACCGCCAACAAGCTGCTGGTGTTGATCGACGGCCGAAGCGTCTACACGCCTCTGTTCTCGGGCGTCTTCTGGGACGTGCAGCACGTCTTCCTGGAGGATGTGGACCGGATCGAGATCATCCGCGGTCCCGGGGCCACCCTGTGGGGAGCGAACGCGGTCAACGGCGTCATCAACGTCATCACCAAGAGCGCCCGGGCCACCGAGGGCGGTGTCGCCAAGGCCGGAGGCGGTGAAGGGATGGAGCGGGCCTTCGGCGGGGCGCGCTACGGCGGCCGGATCGGGGAGCGGACCTATTACCGGGCCTACGCGGACACGTTCTACCGCGATGCCCTGGAGCTCGCGAACGGCGAGAGCGCCGAAGACCCCCTCCGCCTGGGGCAGGTCGGCTTCCGGGTGGACGGCGACGCCTCCTCCCGGGACGCCTTCACCGTCCAGGGCGACTTCTACCAGGGCTCGGGCGGCCGGCTCGTGCGCGACGACGTGGAGATGGACGGCGGCAACCTCCTGGGGCGGTGGACGCGCAGCCTCTCCGAAGAGTCGAACCTGGAGCTCCAGGTCTACTGGGACCGCACGCACCGGGACATCCCCGGCACTTTCGAAGAGGACCTGGACACCTGGGACGTCGACTTCCAGCACCAGTTCCCCCTGGCGGAGCGGCACCGGATCGTCTGGGGTCTCGGGTACCGGTTCTTCAGCAGCGACGTGGTCAACAGCCGCGAGGTCGCCTGGGTGCCCGAGGACCGCGATCAGGCGCTCTTCAGCGCCTTCGTCCAGGACGAGATCAGCCTGCACCGCGACGAGCTCCGCCTGACGATCGGGTCGAAGCTCGAGAACAACGAGTCCACCGGGCTCGAGGTGCAGCCGAGCGTCCGCATGGCCTGGACCCCCACGGACCGGCGGACCCTCTGGGCCGCGATCTCCCGGGCCGTCCGCACGCCGACGCGCATCGACGAGGACGTCCGCTTCCTCCTGCCCGACGGCTCGGTCCTGCTCGCGGGAAACCGGGACTTCGACTCCGAGAAGCTCCTCGCCTACGAGCTCGGCTACCGCATCCTGCTCCGGCCGGAGCTCCTCCTCGATGTCGCGACGTTCTACAACGTCTACGACGACCTGCGCAGCCAGGAGCGTCCGGCGGACGGCTCGCCGATCCCCATCACCCTGGCCAACGAGCTGGAGGCGGAGACCTGGGGCGCCGAGGTGCGGTTGAATTACGAGGCGGCCCCCTGGTGGCGCATCCACGCCGCCTACGCCTGGTTCGAGAAGGATCTGGAGCTCGATCCGGGCAGCACCGACCCCACCGGAGGGAGGCCCGAGGGGAACGACCCTGAGGGCCGGGCTCTGCTTCGCTCCTCCTTCGACCTGCCGGGCAACGTGCAGGTCGACGGGCAGTTGCGCTACGTGAGCCGGCTCCCCTCGCCCGTCGTGCCCGCCTACACCGAGCTGGACCTGCGGATCGGATGGAGCCCGATCCCGCGCCTCGACCTCTCGCTCCTCGGGAGAAACCTCCTGCACGCGAGCCACCCCGAGTTCGGGGCCCCCTCTCCCTTGCGCGAGGAGGTGCGGCGCAGCGTCTACGGAAGGGTCACATGGCGATTCTGACCCGGCGCCTCGCTGCGCTCGTCCTGCTGCTCCTGGCCTTCCGCCCGGCGGTGGAGGCCCAGGAAGCCGCGCCGCTCGAATACAGCGTCAAGGCGGCGTTCCTCTACAACTTCACCAAGTTCGTCGAGTGGCCCGCCTCGGCCTTCCCCGACCGCGGCGCGCTGCGTCTCTGCGTTTTCGGGGACGATCCCTTCGGCAAGAGCCTGCAGACGGTCGTGGAAGGCGAGCAGGTCCAGGGCCGGCCGATCACCCTGCTGCGCATCGACTCCCTGGGCGATCCCCGGCTCTGCCACATCCTCTTCCTCAGCCGGAAGGAGACGGAGCGGTTTCCCGCCGTCCTCGCCGCCGTGCGGGGGGCCCCGGTGCTCACGGTCGGCGAGGCGCCGGGAATCCTCGGCAAGGGAGCGGGGGTCAACTTCGTCCTCCAGGAGGGCAAGGTCCGTTTCGAGATCAACCAGACCGCCGTCGAAGGGAACGGGCTCAAGATGAGCTCGAAGCTCCTGCGCCTGGCCATCCGGGTGATTCCGGAGCGGGGAACACCGCCTTGATCCAGCGCCTGTTGCAGAACGTCCCCATCCGCCAGAAGCTGATCCTCCTCATCATGCTGGCGACCGGGCTCGCGCTGCTGCTCGCGGGCGTGGTGCTGATCGTTTTCGAGTACCTGCGCTCCCGGCAGGAGATGAAGGAGGGCCTGGCGTCGCTCGCCGAGGTCATCGCCCAGAACAGCACGGCCACCCTCACCTTCAACGACCCGGAGGTCGCCCGGGAGACCTTGAAGACCCTGGAGGCCCGGAAGCCGATCGTGGCCGGCGCCATCTACGACGGCGAGGGGGACCTCTTCGCCCGCTACATCCGGCCCGGAGAGCCGGCGGACCTCCCGTTTCCGCCGCACCCCGGACCGGACGGCGAGGACTTCGAAGGGGACTCGCTGATCGTCTTCCGCTCGATCCTCCTCGACGAGGCGCTGATCGGAACCGTCTACCTCCGGAGCGACCTCCGAGAGCTGACGGACCGGCTCCTGGTGCAGGCCGCCACCGTGTTCGGAGTCTTTCTCCTCGCCGCCCTGGCCGCCCTGCTCCTCTCCTCGTACCTCCAGCGGGCGATCTCCAGGCCGATCCTGCACCTCGCGGACACGGCGCGCGCGGTCTCCGAGCGGAGGGATTATTCGATCCGGGCCGTCAAACAGAGCCAGGACGAGCTCGGCCGGCTCGTGGACGCCTTCAACGACATGCTGGACCAGATCCAGGCGCGGGACTCGGACCTCCGGCGCGCCAAAGAGGAGCTCGAAGAACGGGTCCGCGAGCGCACCGTGGAGCTCCGCCAGGAGCTTGCCGAACGCCGGCGCGCCGAGCAGGAGCTCGAAAAGAGCAACGAAGATCTCCACCAGAGCAACAAGGAGCTCGACGACTTCGCCTATATCGCCTCGCACGACCTGAAAGAGCCCCTGCGCGGCATCCACAACTTCTCGACCTTCCTTCTCGAAGACTACGCCGACAAGCTCGACGAGGACGGCCGTTCCAAGCT
>DATHUD010000063.1:0-6919 GCA_035462575.1 Thermoanaerobaculia bacterium
GCGTTGGCGCGGGCGGGGCATCCGGTGTTGTATGTGGACGGGTTCCTGCGCAGCCGTCTCTTCCCGGCCCGGCTGCTTTCGCACGTCCAGGAGGGGGTTTCCGTGCTGCGGGTGCGGGTGCCGGGGCGGCCGGACCCTTACCGGACGGTGATCTCCCCCACCGCGGCGGCGGAGCTGGCGGAGACGATTGCGGCGGGGATCTCCGGGCGGCCGGCCCTGGTGCTCGCACAGCTCCCTTTCTGGGGACCGCTGGGCCGGGAGCTCTCCCGGCGGCTCGGGTGCCCGCTGGTCTATGACCGGATCGACCTTCACACCGGCTTTCCCGGGGTTCCTTCCGAGATCGCGGCCGCGGAGGCGGAGCTGATCTCCGGGGCGGACCTGGTCGCGGCTACGGCCGGCGCGCTCGCCGAGCTTCCCCGCGAGAGGGGGGCGCGCGTGCTCCTCCTGCCGAACGCGGCGGATCTCCGGGCGTTCCAGCCTCAGCCGCGGGAGCGGTCCGCGGAGGTGCGGATCGGATATGTGGGGGCCCTGGGGCCGTGGTTCGACGCCGCGGCGATGCGCGCGGCGGCCCTCGCCTTTCCGGAGTGGCGCTTCCGGCTGGCGGGCCGGGTCGAGGATTCCGAGGTGGCGGCCCTTTCGGAGCTTCCCAACGTGGAGCTCGCGGGCGAGATCCCGTTCCGGGAGGTGCCCGGATTCCTGGCCGGCGTGGACGCGGCCCTCATCCCCTTCAAGGATCTGCCGCTCACCCGGGCGGTCGATCCGGTGAAGCTCTACGAGGCGCTCGCGATGGGCCTTCCCGTGGTGGCGCGGCGGCTGCCGGAGACGGAGCGGTGGAGCCCACCGCGGGTCTATCTCTACGATTCGCCGGAAGACTTCGTCCGCCAGGTGGGCCGGGCGATCGAGGAGGATTCCTCCGAGCGGCGCTCGGAGCGCCGGAGGGCCGCGGAGGGCGAGAGCTGGGACTGCCGGGCGGAGGACCTGCTCGCGGCGGCGAAGAGCGTAAGGTAGCTCAGGCTGGTGTCCCAGATCCCCATCTTGGAGCGGCCGTCCTTCCGGAAGATGAAGTGGATCGGCTCTTCGGCGAGGACGAGCCCGGCCCGGCGGGCGCGGATCAGGATCTCGGGCAGGAAGGCGAAGGCGTCGTTCTCGAATTCGAGGGCGCGCAGGGCCTCCGCCCGGTAGACGCGGAACCCGGAGGTCTTGTCCTTGACGCGCAGTCCGTAGCGGAAGCGCATCAGGAGGTTCAGGGTCCCCGAGAGGAAGCGCTTCCAGAGCGGCGTGCCGTCCACCCGGCTGGCTTCGAGGAAGCGCGAGCCGACGAGAATGTCGCTCCCCGTGGCGCGGGCGGCTGCGAGGAGGCGCGGGATCTCCTCGGGCTGGTGATTCAGGTCCGCGTCCATCGTCACCACCCAGCCGGCGCTTTCAGGCACCGCGGCGAACCCCCGCCGGAAGGCGTTGCCGATCCCCGAAGGCTCCTCCCGGTAGAGCACGCGGATACCGCCGAGCTCGGTCGCCAGCCGCTCCAGGATCTCCCGCGTCCGGTCCCGCCCCTCGACCACGTAGACGATCTCCCAGGTCCAGCCGGAGAGCCCGGAAAGCGTCCGGTGGAGGCGCCGCGTGAGCGCTTCGGCGTTCTCCTCCTCGTCATAGGCCGCGATGACGACGGCGAGCCGGTTCAGGATCGGGCTCAAACCGGGGGCCTCCGCGCCACGACGACCATGTGGATGAACGCGTCCCACGCCGAGAAGTGGACGGCCGCGGTCTCCAGGCCACCGCCCTCGACCATGCGCCGGGCGTGGGCGCGGGAGGTCAGGCGGTTGACCTCGTCCGGGAAGAATTGGAACGGCCGGCCGCTCGTCTTCGTCCGCATCCATTCGACGGGAGCGAGCACCCACCGCGAGGAGCCGAAGGACGGAGGCCAGAAGAGGAGCGCGTGGCCGCCGGGGGCGAGCACGCGCCGGAATTCGCGGAGGATCGCCATCCCCTCTTCGGGGTGGAAGTGCTCCATCACCCCGAGGTTCCAGAGGCCGGCGACCGCCCCGTCCGGGAAGGGGAGGCTCCGCAGATCGCCGCCCACGAGGATCTGGTGCGGCGGGTTGCCCCGGGCCGACAACAGCGCGGGAAGGGACAGGTCGAGCCCCGCAAAGCGCCGCTCCTTCGGGGAGATCCAGGCCGACGACTGGGCCGTGCCGCACCCCGTCTCCAGGTAGAGGCCACGCGCGGGGAAGTAGAGGTCCGCATAGTGGCGCACGGCCCGGCGCAGGACGGCCTTGCGGGTGAGGGACGCCAGCCGGCCGAAGAGGGTGGACTCCTCCTCGAGGGTCCGCCAGTGGCGGTCCCAAACTTCGCGCTCGGTGTGGGCGGGGGCGGTCATGAGGCCGGGGGATGATACATTCCCGCCACTCTCATGCCCACTGCCCCGATTTCCCCCGCGGCGCTCCCCCGCCCGTCTCTCGGGCGTGAAGCGGCCTGGGCGCTCCTTCTCCTGCTTCTCGCGCTCGGGCCGCGGCTGGCGTTCGTGGAGCGGTTCCCGACCCTGCCGGTGTCGGATTTCCGGGGGGTGCTCGATTTCGCGCTCGCCTTCAAGGACCAGGGGCTCGTTCCCCAGGGGTATTACTGGGAGACGTTCAACATCGGCCCTCCCATGGTCCTGTCGCTCGCCCTGCGGCTCTCCCCCGCCGATCCGGAGACGACCGCCCGGGTGAGCACAGCCATCTGGACGGCGCTCACGGCGCTCCTTCCGTTCCTGATCTGGCGCGGGGTTTTCCCCCTTTGGGTGCGGGTCCTCGCCGGGGGGATGCTTGCGATCTGGCCCGGGCAGGTCTTCTTCTCCGGCGTGGTGGCGCAGGACAACTGGGTGACGCCTCCCACGGTGGCCATGGCGGCGCTCGCCGCGCGGTGCCTGGTCTCGAAGCGGGGGCATCCGGTCGCCGGGGGGCTCGTCTACGCCCTGGCGGTCGCGATGCGGCAGGAGATGATGTACGCGCTCCTCCCGCTCGTCCTCGCCTCGGTGGGATGGGGGCCTCTCCGGGAGAGGCGGACGTGGCGCAACCTCGGCCTCTGCGCGCTGGCCGTGGGGCTCCCCTTCCTCGCCATGATGCTCCAGCGCCAGAAGGCCACGGGGCACTTCGCGCTCTCCTCCGGCCACGTGGGATACACGCTCCTGGGCACGGTCGTGCCGGGCGCCAGCGTCAACTGGTGGGCCGACCCGGTCTCCTACGCGGCCTCGGTCGCCCCCGAGCTCACCCGGGACCGCAAGCTGATGCTCGAGAGGTCCATGCCCCTAGCGCTCGCGGAGCTGCGAAGGCGGCCCGGCTTTCACGCGCTGCGCACTCTGGCGGCGGCGCTCGAGTTCTCGTTCCAGTCCGACCCGGGGAACCTCTACTGGAGCGTGCTCGCGACCGGAGTCCTCCCGCCGGGCCGGGAGGCGGAGGGCGCGGCCTTCGCCTCCCGGGTCTCTTCCTGGCTCTCCCGCGAGATGCTGGTCCTCCAGGGGTTCTTCCTCGCCTCGGTGGCGTTGGGGGTCTGGAAACGGAGACCGGCGATCCTCCTGATCGCACTCGCGGTGCTCTTGAAAATCGGCATCCACGCCGCCCTGTCCGCGCAGGGGAGGTTCTTCACCCCGGCGATCGCCCTCGAGATCGTGGCCGTGGCGCTGGGCGTGTGGCAGGCGTCCCGGCTCGCCTCGTGGCGTCCGCCGGCGGCCCTCCTGCTCCTCGGCCTCGCCGCGGGCTGGGGCCTCGCCGTGGGGGGCCGGGCGCTCGTCCGGCAGGTCCAGGCCCGGGACCTCGCGGAGGAGCGGCAGAGGACCTACCGCTTCACGCTGACCGGCTGGGACCATGAGGGATCGCTCGACTGCGTGGTCCGGGAGGGCCGGCTCACCCTTCTCGGCAAGGAGGCCGCCACGATGGAGCTTCTCCACGCCTACCCGGCGCCGGGCGAAGGGGCGTCCGCCGAGTGCGCGCTCTCCGCCTCGGGCCCACCCGCGCCCCTCGTCCTCCGGATCACCGACAGCTACACCCCGGGCGGCGATCCGGGCCGGGTCGTGCAGCGGGTGGAGGTCGACGGCGTCCCGGTCTTCACGCACGACCTGGCCGCCGAGCCGGGGGGAGGGCCGCTCGACATCCCCTTAGGGATCGTCGGGCCGGGCTCGCGGCGGCGGGTCCGTCTCGAAGTCACCGCGGAAAACCCCGGCCCCGGGGTCCCCTGGGGAGCGGTGGCGGGCACGACGTTCCGGGTGGCTCCGGCGCCTTAGCGCGACGCAGTTGAATCCCGCCGTCCCGTTCTCGCCGGGGCCGGCACTCTATGTTATGGGCAGTGCCAAGGCAGATGCTTGTTTTTACGGATAGCTAAAAAATACTTTCAAGCGCCCTGAGCTTTTCGAGCTGTAGCTGATGGATCGCGCCGCCGCCTCACTGCCCAACCCCGTCCCAAGACCGGCCCCGGGCTTCGCTTCGCTCACGGAGGCGCTCGGCTCGCGGGCAGCGCGGACGCCGGACCGCACGGCCTACGTCTTCCTCGCGGAGGGAGAGGAGGAGCAGGGCCGTCTCACGTATGGGGCCCTGGAGGAGCAGGCGCGGGCGATCGCCGCGGCCCTGGCCCGCACGTGCAGGCCCGGGGAGCGCGCCCTTCTTCTCTACCCTCCGGGGCTCGACTTCGTCGCGGCGTTCTTCGGCTGCCTCTATGCCGGAGTGATCGCCGTGCCGGCCTATCCGCCGCGGTCGCCCCGGATGATGCCCCGGCTGCTCGCCATCCTCGCCGATGCGCGGCCGGCGGTGGCGCTGGCCCCGGCGGCCGCGCTGCAGCGGGTGCGCGGCTGGCTCACACGGACGCCCGAGGCCGCGGCCCTGCCGTGGCTCGCGACCGACGAGCTCGCGCCTGCCCCCGCCGGCCGGGAGCCCGAAGGGCCCGAGGGCGACGGCGTGGCCTTCCTCCAGTACACGTCGGGCTCGACCTCGACCCCCAAGGGGGTGATGGTCTCCCACGCCAACCTGGCCCACAACCAGCGGGTGATCGAGGCGGCGTGCGGCCACTCGGAGGAGTCGGTCTTCGTGACCTGGCTCCCCGTCTACCACGACCTCGGCCTGATCGGGAACCTGCTCCAGGCGACCTGGGTGGGCGCCCCCTGCGTGCTGATGTCGCCGGTCGCCTTCCTGCAGAGCCCAATCCGCTGGCTCGCGGCGGTCTCCCGCTACCGGGGGACGACCTCGGGGGGCCCGAACTTCGCCTATGACCTCTGCGCGCGCAAGGTTTTGCCGGCGGAGCGCGCGGGGCTCGACCTCTCCTCCTGGCAGGTGGCCTTCAACGGCGCCGAGCCGGTGCGGGAGGAGACCCTCGGCCGCTTCGCCGAGGCGTTCGCCGTCTCCGGCTTCCGCTCCGGAGCGCTCTATCCCTGCTACGGCCTGGCCGAGGCGACGCTGATGGTCTCGGGCGGGCGGCCCGGGCAAGAGCCGGTGGTCCGCGAGCACGAGGGCCGCCGGCTCGTCGGCTGCGGCCGGATCCTCCTCGATCTCTCTGCCGCCGTGGTCGATCCCGAATCCGGTACGCCCTGCCCGCCGGGAGGCGCCGGGGAGATCTGGGTGGCCGGCGGCAGCGTGGCCCGCGGCTACTGGAACCGGCCGGAGGAGACGGCGCACGCTTTCGGCGCCTTCCTCCCGGACGGCCGCGGACCCTTTCTGCGCACCGGCGACCTGGGCGTCCTCTCGGGGGGCGAGCTGTTCATCGCCGGACGGTTGAAGGACCTCATCATCCTGCGCGGGAAAAACCACTATCCCCAGGATCTCGAGGCGACCGCCGGAAGCTGCCACCCGGCCCTCGCCGGCGGCACCGGGGCGGCCTTCGCCGTGGATTCAGAGGGCGAGGAGAGGCTGGTCCTGGTGCACGAGGTCGAGCGCCACGCCGCCGCCCCGGAGGAAATCGCCGCGGCGGTGCGGCAGGCGATCGCCGGGGAGCACGAGGCGGTGGTCCACGAGGTGGTGCTGGTGCCGCCGGGGGGCGTGCCGCGGACCACCAGCGGCAAGGTGCAGCGCCGCGCCTGCCGCGACCTCTACCTGCAAGGCGAGCTGCGCGCGGTCTCCCGGAGCCGGCTCTCCACCGCCGAGGCGGCCGAGCCCGAGGCGGCCCTCCCCGGGACCGAGGACTGGCTGCTCCGCTCCTTCGCCGCCGCGGCGCGGATCGATCCCGCCGCGGTCGACCCCGGCCGGCCGCTCTCCGCTTACGGCCTCGACTCTCTCGCGGCGATCGAGTGGAAGCACGCCGTCGAGGCCGCGACGGGGGTGCCGCTGCCGATCGCGGAGCTGCTGGAGGGGATGACGCTCGCCGAGGCGGCTCGGCGGGTGGCCGGCGGGACGGAGAGCGCAGAGGGCGAGCCGGCGGAGCCGGAAGGAGCGGAGACCGGCGAGCACCCGCTCTCCTGGGGCCAGCGCTCGCTCTGGTTCCTCGACCGGCTGGCCCCGGAGAGCTCCGCCTACGTCATCGCCGGCGCGGCGCGGCTCCTCGCCGGCGCAGACGCAGAGACTCTCCGCCGGGCCCTCCAGGGGCTCGTCGACCGCCACCCCATGCTCCGCGCCACCTACGCCTCCGTCTCTGGCGAGCCGGTGCTCCGCGTGGCCGGGCGGGGGGAGGCGGGCTTCGTCCATCTGGACGCCTCCTCCGTCCACGCGGAGGAGGTCCGCCGCCGTCTCCACGAGGAGGCGTTCCGTCCGTTCGACCTCGCCAGCGGCCCGCTCCTGCGGGCGGCGCTCCTCGAGCGGGAGGACGAAAGACTGCTCGTCCTCTCCGTGCACCACATCGCGGCCGACTTCTGGTCCATGGGCGTCCTGGCCCGGGAGCTCGGGGCGCTCTGCCGCGGCGAGGAGCCGCCGCGCCCGGAGAGGCTCTACACCGGTTTCGCCCGCGCGCAGGAGCGGCGGCTCGCGGG
>DATHUD010000064.1:0-3374 GCA_035462575.1 Thermoanaerobaculia bacterium
CTCCGGGCGAGCGCGCCGATCACTTCGACCCGAACCGGGCGCCCGTCCGTCCGCCGCAGCCTCACCTCCCGCGCCGGCGCACGCCCCGAGGCGGCGGAGACGAGAGGGGCGAGGTCCAGGCGGGCGGCGTCCTCCAGGCTCCCGGCGCCCAGGAGCCGCAGGAATCCGGGGCTGGCGTTCAGCAGCCGCCCCTCGGGAGTGGCGCTGAAGACCGCCACCCGCCCCTGGTCCAGGAGCGCTTCGAGCGGGGCCACCCCGGCGGCGGACCGGGTGCGCGCCCGGTCGAGCGCGGCCCGCACGGTCAGCGGCAGCCGCAGGAAGCTCGCGGGTTTCTTGACGAGGTACTCGTCCACCCCGAGCCGCACCGCCCGGAGGCTGATCTCCTCGTTGCCGTGCCGGGTGAAGAAGACGACGGGAAGCTCGGGCCGGTCCTCTTTGAGGATCGCCAGGATCGCCAGGCCGTCCGCCCAGGCGAGCTTCTGCTCGAGGACGACGAGGTCGAAGCTCCTCCTCCCGCAGGCCTGGGCGAACGCCGGCGCGTCCGTGATCTCTTCCACCTCGACCTGCGGCAGCTCGTGCGCGATCACCAGCCGGGCGAGAGCCCGGTCGTCCGGGTCGTCGTCGATCAGGAGAATGCGGAGGCGGCGTTCGCGCACGATAGAGGCACGCTATAGAATCTGGGGAGCGGAATCTACTCGTCCCGAGCTATAATTTCTTCTATATCTTTCGATAGAGCGGGCGCGGAAACGCGGCACGGAGGACGGCATGGACTTCGAAAGCTCCTTGCAGAGCCGCGGCGGGCGCCTGATCGCCACCCTGCGATCGCTCGCCGGCTCCGGTCTCCTGCTCGCCAGCGCGGTCCGCTGGCGCTGGCCGGGAGCGGCGGCGATCGCGCTCGCGGGCTTCGCGGCGTTTCTCGGAGCCGGCCTCGTCGCCGGCTCCGCGCGGCCGTGGGCGGGGCTCGCCTACCTGGCGCTCCTGGCGCTCCTGGTCGCGGCGGTGGCGAGCCACCAGCAGAGGCTGGGCCGCGAGATGCTGCGCATCGCGACGTGGCCGCGGAGCCTGCCCAAGGACCCCGACGCCCTGCTCGCCCGCCTCCTCGCCCAGGCGGCGGGGATCCTCGGGGCTCCGCGCGTGCTCCTCGCCTGGGAGGAGATCGACGAGCCCTGGGTGCACTTCGCGCTCCGGGCGGACGGCACGGTCACGCGATCGCGGGAGGCTCCGCCCGGCCCTCCGCTGGTCGCTCCCCCGCTCGCCGCCGCGAGCTTCCTGTCGAACGGCGCGGCCGCGACCTGGAAGGCCACCGGGCGGGGGATCGAGCGCTGGCACGGCACGCCCGTGGGCGAGGAGCTGCGGCGCCGCTTCGCCATCGGGAGGGTGGCCTCGTGGCCGGTGCGGGGCGAGACGGTAGAGGGGCGCCTCTTCGCCCTCGACCGCAAGGACCTGGAGCGCAATCACCTCGTTCTGGGAGAGATCGTGGCCCAGCGCGTGGCCGCGGAGCTCGACCAGTTCTATCTCCTCTCCCAGCTCCGGACGACCGCGGTGGTCGAGGAGCGGATCCGCCTCGCCTGGGACCTTCACGACGGCATGCTCCAGTCGCTCACCGGGGCGGCCCTCCAGCTCCAGGTCCTCGCGCGGCTCCTCGCGGAGGACCCGCCGGCCGCGCGCGAGCAGCTCCAGGACGTCCAGGGGCTCATCGCCGCCGACCAGCGCGAGCTGCGCTTCTTCATCGAGGAGCTCAAACCCGCCCCCCGGGATCTCGCCGGTCCGCTCGACCTCCGCGACCGGCTGGGCGAGCTCACGGAGCGTCTGGAGCGCCTCTGCGGCCTCGCGGTCGACGTCCGCCTGGAGGCGGCCGGGCAGCTCTCCGAAGCCTTCACCCGCCAGCTCTACCGCCTCCTCCGCGAGGCCCTGTTCAACGTGGCCCGGCACGCCGAGGCATCGAGCGCCAAAGTCGAGATCGTGCGCCAGGACTCGGGCCTCCGCATCACCGTGACCGACGACGGCCGCGGGTTCCCCTTTCTAGGCCGCTACGACCACGAGGAGCTCAACCGCCAGAAGCTGGGGCCGGTGAGCCTGAAGGAGCGGATCGCCACTCTCGGCGGCTCGCTCTCCATCGACTCCTTCCCGGGGCTCACCCGGCTGGAGATGCACCTGCCGACCGGAGGAGGAGCGAGATGACCCCCACACCGATCCGACTCGTCGTGGTGGACGACCACCCCGTCGTCCTCGAAGGCCTGGAGCGGCTCTTCCGCCTGGAAGGGGACCTGACGATCGTCGCCCGGTGCGTCAACGCCGGAGAGGCCCTGGAGGCTGTCCGCCTCCACCGGCCGGACGTCCTCCTGCTCGATGTCCGCCTGCCGGGCGGCAGCGGTCTCGACGTGCTCGACCAGCTCCGCCGGGAGGATCTCCCCACCCGCGCGGTCCTGCTCGCCGGCTCGATCAACGAGGACGAGCTGATGGAGGCCCTGCAGCTCGGGGCCCGCGGAGTCGTCTTGAAGGAGATGGCCCCGGAGCTCCTGATCCGCTGCATCCGCACGGTCCACGAGGGCGGGCGCTGGCTGGAGAACGGCTTCCTGGGCCGGGCCCTCGAGGGCATCCTGGAGCGCGACGGAGTCGCCCGGCCGGGCCGGCTCGCCCTCTCGGCCCGGGAGCTCGAGGTCGTCCGCCTGGTGGCGACCGGCCACCACAACCGGGAGATCGCGGAATCCCTCCACATCACCGAGGGGACGGTGAAGGTCCACCTGCACAACGTCTACGAGAAGCTCGGGATCGACGGCCGGGTCGAGCTCACGATCTACGCCCGGGACCACGGCTGGGTCTGAGCCAGCCGCACGATCTGCTCCCACTCCTCGTCCTCCAAGGGGATGCCGTTCGCGCTCCGCTCCGCCTCGGCCTCGCTTTCCAGGTCTCCCGGCACGATCACCCTCTCCCCAGGAGCCGCCGGCTGCTCTCGCACGACTCCCAGAAGCCGGGAGAGGTCCGTCCGGAAATCGCCCGGATCCCGGAAGGCGCCCAAGTCGAGCGCGAGGAAAAAATGGGCCACCCGGCGGGGCTCGTCGAACGGGGGTGTGTAGAGATGGGAAAGCTCGTGGTCGAAAGGCATCCCGGAAAGCAACGCGCAGAGGATCTCGGCCATCATCCCCAGGCAGTGCCCCTTGTGCCCGCCCAGAGGCTTGAGCGCCGCGACCTCGCCGCCGGACTCGACGACCCAGCCCGGTTCCAGAGGAAGGCCGTGGGCCCGGTGGTGCTTCACCTTGGAGTAGGAGACCTGGCTCGTCGCGAAGTCGGCGCAGAAGAGGTCGTCCCCGCCGCCTTGAACCGCCAGCGAGACCGGGTTGGTGCCGAAGAGCGGGGCGAGGCCGTTCCAAGGG